>CAZBWH010000010.1:19618-58689 GCA_964495595.1 uncultured Burkholderiales bacterium
TGGCTACGCTGGAAGAGATACGCAAACTGGCACCCAAGCTGACCAGCGCCTTGCGGCTGGAACTGCGCATCCGGCAAAAGCGCGATGAGCCCGAGGCGATGCTGCAGATCCTGGAGCAATTGCAGAAAGCCGATGCCATCGACGCGCCACAAACTGCACAACTGCGCCTGCACGCCCATCTGCTGCTGGCGGACAGTCAGCAGGGCAATGCCCGCCAGTTGCGTGACTGGTGGAACCGGCTGCCGGCTGCCGACCGCTTCCAGCCCCGGCTGGCGGCTGCGACTGCCCGACGCCTGCTGGCGCTGGGTGGCTGCGAATTTGCCGCCAGGGTGATCGGTGACACGCTCGACAAACAGTGGGATCAGGAACTGGTGACACTGTTCGGCCAGTTTCCCGAGTGGGAAACCTCGTGCAACGACGACCTGCTCAAGCTGATCCAGCGCGCCGAAGCCTGGCTGCCGCAGCATCCCAACGATGCCGAACTGCTACTGGCGCTGGGCCGGCTGTGCCACGGCCAGGATTTGTGGGGCAAGGCGCAGAGCTACCTGGAGGCCAGCATCGCCGTCCGTCCCAGCGTGGCCGCCCATCTGGCCTTGGCCGAGCTTCTGGAGCAACACGGCCGCCACGAGCTGGCCAGCCCGCATTTCAAGGCCTGCCTGAATCTGGCCCACGCCCGCTAGCAGCCCAATCCCCACGCACCTGCTAGCCGGCCTGTATACCGCATCCCTATTGGCTTGCAGGCCGATGGCCTTTTGCCTTGCGCCGGATTCCCCTCCTGCCTATGCTAAATCTCGATCGGCTTGGCCGACATCGCACGATAAAAGGAGATCAGCATGGCACCCTGCAAACGACGCTGGCTGGCGTGGGCGCTGGCCGCACCGGGGCTGGCGCCGGCGGCGCCGCCGGATGTTTTCGAGCTGGGGCTGGAGCAGTTGTCGCAACTGGAGGTGAGCGTGGCGTCGGGTAAGCGCGACAGCATTGTCGATGCGCCGGCGATCGTATCCAGCTATTCGCGCGAGGATCTGGAAAAGTTTGGCATCCGTACTCTGAAAGACATGCTGTCGTTCGTGCCCGGTTTTGTGGTGCAGGAAACCTATCTGGGTACGACGGCGGTCGGGGTGCGCGGGATTTCGGATGGCTTCAACCAGAAGCTGCTGCTGTTGCTGGACGACTCGCCTTACTGGATGAGTTCACACTCCGACATGCCGCTGCTGGGGATTCCGTTTGAAGCCATCGACCACATCGAGGTGATTCGCGGCCCGGCGTCGGTGATGTACGGCACCAACGCCAGTGCCGGCATCGTGCGGGTGGCGACCCGCAAGGCCGACCGGTCGCAACTGGCGCTGTCGGCCGGAGCCCACGGCCTGGCCAATGGCGGTGCCTATTTCAGCCAGCCGGTCGGCGAGGCGGGCCGGCTCGATCTGTCGTTCGAGGCGCAGCGCGACGACGGCTACGCCGGCCAGTACCGCAACACTCTGCGGGTGCCGGCCGGTTTTCCCACTGCCGGCCGAACCGACGGCGCGCTGGATCGCGAAGAAAACAAGTCTTCGGCGCTGCTGCGCTACAGCCAGGGCGGGCTGAACCTGCAGCTGCAGACCTTCCGTTCGCAGACCACCGGGCTGGCGTTTGCCAGCTCGCTGGCGAATCAGTCCGAGCTGATTTACCGTGGCTCTCTGCTGCATGCTGGCTACGGCTGGCAGGTGGGCCGGGCGCAGCTCAAGCTCTATTCCGACTACACAAATTTCTATCTGGAGCTGCCGACCCGCAATGCCGGTGGTTACGGTGTCGACGGCACCGGGCGGGTGCTGAACCCGAATGACCAGTACCGCTGGCGCACGGGCGCCCACATCAACTATTCCCCCGACGGCCGTTTCAACCTGCTGGCCGGCGCCGAGTACGAACGCCGCACCAACGAAGAATATCTGCTGAGTACCGATGTCCGCACGGTGCGGCTGGTGCGGCCTGACCAGAACAGCGAATCGGCGCTGTACCTGCAGGGCGATTACGTCTGGGGCAACTGGCGGATGCTGCTGGGCGGGCGCTACACCAGCCTGCGCAATGCCGACAGCGAGCGGCACGCTGCCACCCCGCGGGCCGGGCTGGTGTACCGGCTGAACGATGCCAGCTCGCTCAAGCTGCTGTATTCACGGGGTTTCAATGCCCCCAATGCACTGCAACTGTATGCCCAGACCGCTGTGCTGAACGGCAACCGTGCCCTGCGGCCGGAGCAGATTGCCGGCACCGAGCTGGCGTACACCTGGTCGCGTGACAATACCTTGTTTGTCGCCAACGGCTACTATCTGCGTGGCAAGGATTTCATCGGCCGGCGCAATCTGAGCCTCAATACGCCACAGGCATCCTATTTCAATGCCGACAACCAGTTCGACCGCTGGGGCGGCGAGCTGGATTACCAGCGGGCCAGCGGCGCGTGGCTGACGTTTGCCAATCTGGCCTACCTGAACCAGGGCAACCACAGGATCGACGGTGATCTGAGCGCCTTCAGCGCACCGGGCCTGACTGCAGCCGCCGGAAGCAGCTACCGCTGGCAGCAGCACCGGGTCGGTGGCGGCCTGCGCTGGGTGGGCGAGCGGGCCGACCAGGCCTCGACCACGGTGGCCGATCTCAACTACCAGTATGAGGCGGCCCGCTGGCAATGGTTTGTCACCCTGCGCAATGTGTTTGACCGCGAGCTGCTACTGCCGGAGGTGGTCAACTACACTCCCACCCAGCAGGTGAACGGGGGAGACCGGCGCAATCTGCTGGCCGGATTCAGGTACACGCTGTGACACGTTTTCCCTGCCTGTGGCTGTTTTCCCGCCCAGGGTGGGGGCTGGCGGCTTGCCTGCTGGCGCTGCCGTGCCGGGCCGACGGCCCGCTGGAATACGAAGCCAAGGCGGCGTATCTGCTTAATTTTTCGCGTTATGTCAGCTGGCCCGCCGGTGAGAGCGGGCCGCTGCAGGTGTGTGTGCTGGGGCAGGATCCGTTTGGCGATGTGCTTGATCGCGCCCTGCAGGGCCGCAGCAGCAACGGCCGCCCGTTGCAGGCCCGGCGGCTGCAGTCGGTCAGCGAAGCGCAGGGTTGCCAGCTGGTGTACATCGGCCAGCAGGAAGACCGCCGCCAGCCTGACTGGCTGGGGCAACTGGGCGGCCGGCCGGTGCTGACCGTGGGCGAATCGCCGCGCTTCATTCGCGACGGCGGCATGATCAATCTGCTGCTGATCCGCAATACCGTGCGCTTTGAAGTCAATCTTGAGGCCGCCAGCCGCGCCGGGCTCAGTGTCAGCTCGCGCATGCTCAGCGTGGCCGAAAACGTTTACGGCAGGATGACGGAGGCGGGAAAATGACCCCGGACAAACCACGCCACGTGTCGCTGCGACGCAAGCTGATGCGCACCATCTGGGCCAGCAGCGCCGCTGCCATTGGCCTGTCGGCGCTGACCCTGTTTACGTGGGAACAAGTCACCTACCAGCCACGGTTGGCGGAGGAGCTGACCGCCAAGGCGGATCTGCTCAGCCTCAATCTGCATGCCGCACTCAATTTCAACGATGTCCCGGCTGCCGTCGAGAGCCTGGCGGTACTGCACGCGGTGCCGGAAATCTCGCTGGCCTGCGTATTCCGCCCCGATGGCAGTGAATTTGCCCGCTACCGGCTGCCGGGATCGGCGTTTTCCTGCCAGCCGCGGGCACGCTCACTGGAATTCGTCGATGGTGCCCTGTGGCTGACCCGGCCGGTGCACTACCAGCAGGAAACCGTCGGCCAGCTGCAATTGCGCTACCAGTTGCCGTCGCTGCTGGCCCGGATGGGGCAATACGCTGCTGCGCTGCTGTTGATGTCGGCCATGCTGGCGCTGCTCGCCAGTACCTTGTCCCGTCTGTTGCGCCGGCAGATTACCGATCCGGTGCTGGAGCTGGCGCAACTGGCCGCCGAAGTGACGGAAGGCGGCACTTGCCAGGCGCGGGCCACACCGCGCAGCAGCGACGAAATCGGCCGGCTGGCGCTGGCATTCAACCGGATGCTGGACACGGTGCAGCAGCGAGAGCGTGAGCTGTACGACAGCAAGGCGCTGCTGCAGGCGATCATCGAAAACACTCCGGCGGCCATTTACGTCAAGGATCGGCAATCACGCTTTCTTCTGGTCAACCGTTTCTGTGCCCGGCTGTTTGGCAAGACCCCGGCCGAGATTGCTGGTAAATCGGCAGTCGAATTTTATTCGCCCGCCCACGCCGCGCAGCACGAGGCCAATGACCGGCAGATGTTCGAATCCGGTCAGGTGCTGGAAGCTGAAGAGGACGTACCGCAGGCCGACGGCGTGCATACCTATCTGTCGGTCAAATTTCCGCTGCATGACCAGAACGGCCAGGCGTACGCGCTGTGCGGCATTTCAACCGACATCACCGAGCGCAAGCAGGCCCAGCGACAACTGGAAGACTACCGCGACCAGCTGGAGGCTGCGGTAGCCAAACGGACTGCCGAGCTGGAGATCGCCAACAAGGAGCTGCAGGCATTTAGCTACTCGGTGTCGCACGACCTGCGCGCCCCGTTGCGCGCCATTGATGGTTTCAGCAGCATGCTGGTGGAAGACTACAGCGAGCACCTGGACGCCACCGGACAGGATTACCTGCAGCGGGTGCGCAAGGCTGCGGCGCGGATGGGTGAATTGATCGACGACATGCTCAACCTGTCACGGGTATCCAGCGTCGGCATGCAAAGCGGTACCACCAACCTGAGCGTGATTGCCACCGGCATCATGCTTGAATTGCAGACACTTGATCCGCAGCGCGACTGCCAGATCGACATCCAGCCGAACCTGCTGGCCGAGGCCGATCCGCAACTGATCCAGATCGCCTTGCGCAATCTGCTGGAAAACGCCTGGAAATACTCTGCCCGCAAGCCCAAGGCCTGTATCTGCTTTGGCGCTACCTTGCTGGGCGATGGCCGGTATGAGTATTTCGTGCGTGACAACGGTGCCGGTTTTGACATGACCTACGCCAACAAGTTGTTCAAGCCCTTCCAGCGCCTGCATCCGAACGAAGATTTTGAAGGTACCGGTGTCGGCCTGGCTACCGTCAGCCGTGTCATCCAGCGCCACGGCGGGCAGATCCGGGCCGAGGCCGTGCCGGGCGAAGGGGCGACTTTTTTCTTTACCCTGGCAGCCTGTCCGACTTGAGCCTGATCGGCTGCGCCAGTGGGAAAACTAGAATGGATTTCCCACCCGGTTCGCTACGATCGCCCAGGCCCGACAGGCGTCAGGTCCTGAAGCCCAATATCCACGCGCCTTCCAGCCGGGCTGCATGCCTCATCCCTATTGGCTTGCAGGCCGACCGGCTCCCACGGCATGACTTTTTTTGCCCGTCGCTGTAATAACCCCCCGACCTGCTCCGACCAAGCTCCTGTCGCAAGTTGCGATCCATTATTCATCACAGGAGATCATCATGAGCCACACCACCACTGCCACCACCGTTCTCACCCTGGCCCTGAGCGCAGCCCTTGCCACCGCATCGCTGCCGGCTTCGGCGGCCGACGGGATGAAGGGCGAGATGGAAAAGTGCTACGGCGTTGCGCTGAAAGGCAAGAACGATTGCAAGGCCGGCGCGGGAACCAGCTGTGCCGGTACCGCGAAAAAGGATCATCAGGGCAATGCCTGGAAAATGGTGCCGGCCGGCACCTGTGTCAAAACGGGTTCGCCTACCTCGCCGACCGGCTACGGCCAGTTGAAGGAATTCAAGGAAAAGCTGGCCTGAGGCCGGGCGGGGAGGCGTGTGATGCAGCATGGCAGCCTGCCGTATGCCAGCCCGGCGCTTCCCCGGCGCGCCGGTTTGGGGCTGAAGCCGGAGCATTTTCAGACCGTACTCGACACCCGGCCCGCACTGGGGTTTTTCGAGGTGCATGCGGAAAACTACCTGGTGGCCGGTGGGCCGATGCATCACTACCTGACCCGCATTCGCGAGCAGTACGCGCTGTCGGTGCACGGTGTCGGGCTGTCGATCGGCGGGCCGACGCCGCTGGACTACGCCCATCTGCAGCGATTGCGGGCTTTGCTGGATCGCTACCAGCCCGAGTCGTTTTCCGAGCATCTGGCCTGGTCGAGCCACGGCGGGCATTTTTACAACGACTTGCTGCCCGCCCCCTACACTACGGCCACGCTGCAGCGGGTGTGCGGGCACGTCGATCATGCCCAGTCGCGGCTGGGGCGGCGGTTGCTGCTGGAGAACCCGTCGACCTATCTCGAATTTGCCTGCTCGACCTGGGACGAGAGCGATTTCATTGCCGAAGTGGTGCGCCGCACTGGCTGCGGCTTGCTGCTGGATGTGAACAATCTGTACGTCAGCGCCATCAATCATCGGCGCGATGCCGGCGCGGCGCTGGCGGCCTTGCCACTGGCGGCGGCGGGAGAAATTCACCTGGCCGGCTTTGCCGAGGAGGTCGATGCCGCTGGCGACCGCCTGCTGATCGACAGCCACGGTGCACCGGTGGCTGAGGCCGTGTGGGCCTTGTTCCGGCAAGCGGTCGAGCTGGCCGGGCCGTTGCCCACCCTGATCGAGCGCGACCAGCACGTGCCGCCGCTGCCGGTGCTGCTGGCCGAGGCGCGCCAGGCGGAGGGCATCCTGCGCGACGTGGCCCACCGTCGGCCGGCTGCCTGGCAGGAGGTGGCCTGATGGACGCGTTTGCCCGCCCGCTGCTCGATCCCGCGCTACCGCCACCGGCCGGCCTGCGCTGCTGGAATGGCTCTGATCCGGCCGCCCGCTATGCGGTGTATCGCAACAATGTGCTGCTGTCGCTGATCGAGGCGCTGGCAGATACCTACCCGGTGGTGCGGCAACTGGTCGGTGATGCCTTCTTTCACGCGCTGGCCGCTGAATTTGTCCGTCGGCACCCGCCGGTGTCGCCGGTGCTGGCACATTACGGCGGCGGGCTGGCCGGGTTTATCGCCGGCTTCGCACCCGCCGCCAGCGTGCCGTATCTGGCCGATGTGGCGCGGCTGGAGTGGGCGTACGTCGAGGCGTTTCATGCCGCCGACTCGCTGGCAATGGCGCCGCAGGCTCTGGCCGAGCGGCTGGCCGACCCGGCGCGGCTGGCGGCCAGCCGGCTGCAATGTGTGCCATCGGTCCGGCTGATCCGCTCGGCTTATGCGGTGGCGTCGATCTGGCAGGCGCACCAGACCGGCGACGAGGTGGCGCACTTTGATCCCGGCCGGCCGGAAGCTGCGCTGGTGGTGCGCCCGGCGCTGACGGTCGAGATCATTGCGCTCGACGGTCTGGCCGCCGCCGTGCTGGCAAAACTGCTGGCCGGTGCGTCGCTGGGCGTGGCCTTTGCCGATTGCCCACAGGACGATCCGGCGGTGTCGGGCAGGATTTTTTCGTTGTTGCTGCACACCCAGGCGCTGAGCGGGTGGGCAGCCGACGCAAGCGAGGAGTACTGAGATGAGCGCGGGTACATTGGCCGCTACGGCACAGATCCTGCAGCACCTGACGGCGCTGGCAGCGCGCATTCCGCATGCGCTGATTGCCCTGCTGGGGCGGTTTTCGATGGCTGCAGTGTTCTGGCTGTCGGGCCAGACCAAGGTGGACGGGCTGGCGATCAATCTGGTCAGCGGCGAATTCCGGCTGGGTTGGCCGACATTGTCGGACAGCGCGCTGATGCTGTTTCGCACCGAGTACCGGCTGCCCTGGCTGCCGCCGGAGACGGCTGCGTTGCTGGCGGCATCGGCCGAGCATCTGCTGCCGGTATTGCTGCTGCTGGGTCTGGCTACCCGCTGGTCGGCGCTGGCCCTGCTGGTGATGACGGCGGTGATCCAGCTATGGGTCTACCCAGACGCCTACCCGACCCACGGCACCTGGGCGGCGATTCTGCTCTACCTGATTGTGCAAGGGCCGGGGACGCTGTCGCTCGACCACTGGCTGGCGCGGCGCTGGCGGCAATCGGGCGGCGCAGCCAATCAATCCGTGCCGTCCTGACGGTCGGCAAAATCCTGCGTCCCGGGTTCGCCTCGCGCCGCCTGGTCGCCGCCTTGGGCGTAGCTGCGCGCCACACCGCGCAGCCAGTGCAGCTGCTGGTCAAACTGCCGGCAGCCGCCGCACATCAGTAGATGCAGTTTGAGCGCGAGCGCGTCGCGGGTCTTGAGTGGATGCTCCATCGCGGCCGACATCAGCCGGGTTGCCTGTTGACAGTTCAGCATGCTGCGCCCTCCACAAACCAGCGGTTTTCCAGACACTCGCGCAGCCGTAGCCGGGCGCGGTGCAGCATCACGTTCAGATGACTGACGCTGATGTCGAGCGCGGCGCAGATGTCGCGCGATTCCAGCTCGACAAACTCGCGCATCATGAACACCCGCGCCTGCTGGCCGGGCAGGTGATCTAGGCAGGTTTCGAACACTCGCCAGAAATCGGCATTCTCGACCGCCATCTCCGGGTGAGCCCAAGCCTGTGGCCGCTCATCTGCCTGCCAGTGGCCCCGTCGGTCAAACAGCTCGTTGAAATCGGCCTCACCTTCGTCGTCGTGCAGCAATTGGCCGGCATCCACCCAGCGCTGCCGCTGGCGCAAGCTGTCGGCGATCTTGTGCTTGAGGATGGCAAACACCCAGGTCTTGAATGCGGCGCGGCCGGCAAAGGCATGGCTGTTTTTCATGGCCCCGATCAGCGCCTCCTGCACCGCATCTTCGGCCAGATGGGCATCGGCCAGCTGCAGGGTGGCAAAGCGGACCATCTGCTGGCGCAGCGTGTCGAGAAATCCGGCGTCGTGGGGCCAGTTTGCGCCCTGGGCGAGCCGGGAATCGCGTGGGCTATCGGCAGCGGCTGGGGAGGTGGGCATGCGGGGGTCCTGACAACGAGAGTGGGCGAAAGCGCCCGATCCGGCGGGTGGCGCATCGGTGAGGATTATGCCGCAACGTGCGCCCGGGTGGAGGCGGGAAATGAAAGTGTGGCCGGCCAGCGGCCTGCCGCCAGCGTGCAGCCAGGCTGCATACCGCTCTGGTATTGCCTCGCAGCCCGGCCTGCGCGCCGCTCTGGTATTGCTTCGCAGGCCGGTGGTTTCAGGCCGGGTTACGCGGTCTGGGTGCGGCGGGAGCTGGTGTTGCCGAGGTTGGGCAGCGCGTAACGGAAGACGCGCCAGATTACACTGGCAAACTGCACGCTGAAGCGGCCGGTGTTGTAATGCTGGCCGTACTGGGCGCAGATGCGGCGCACGTCAACGGCCATGTCAGCGTAACGGTTGGCCGGAATGTCGGGGAACAGGTGGTGTTCGATCTGGTGGCTGAGGTTGCCGGACAGGATGTGGAACAGCCGGCCGCCCTTGAGATTGCTGGAGCCGCGAATCTGGCGCAGGTACCAGTGGGCGCGGCTTTCGTCCTGCAGCACCGATTGCGGAAACACTTCGGCATCGCGGGTGAAATGGCCGCAGAAAATGATTACGAACGTCCACAGATTGCGGATCAGGTTGGCCAGCAGATTGCCGCACAGCACGGCGACGAAATGCGGCCCGGCCAGCAGCGGCCAGATCAGGTAGTCCCGCAGTGATATCTGGCCGAGCTTGCGCAGGAAAGGCCGCAGCCGTTCGCCAAAGTCAGCCCGGCTCATCCTGCCATTCAGCAGGCGGTTGAATTTCAGATGCTGCACGGCCACGCCGTACTGGAACAGGATCGCCAGCAGCAGCGCGTACAGCGGCTGCAGCAGGAAACCGGGATTCCAGCGCTGCTCCGGGAACAGTCGCAGCATCCCGTAGCCGATGTCCTTGTCCTTGCCTAGCACGTTGGTGTAGGTGTGATGCTCGAAATTGTGGGTGTAGCGCCAGAAATCACTCGGACAGGCGTGGTTCCACTCGAAGGTTTTGCCGGCGAATTCCGGCTCGTGCATGAAATCGAACTGGCCGTGCATCACATTGTGGCCCAGCTCCATATTGTTGATGATTTTCGACACGCCCAGCAGCAGCACGCCCAGAATGAACGTCGGCGGGAAAAAACCGGCAAACAGCAGCAGGCGGCCAGCCAGCTCGATCAGTCGCACACTGGTGCGGATACGGCGGATGTAGCGGGCATCGCGCTCGCCCAGATCGGCTACGGTGCGCTGGCGCAGCTGGTCGAGCTCGGCGCCGAACGCCGTCAGCTCAGCGGATGTCAAAGTCCGGTTAGTCGGCATGGGAGTCTCCAGGGTTGGTTTTTTATAGATCGAGGGTGACATCGGAAACCGGCTGCGACACACACAGCCGGATCATCTCGCCCGGTTCGGACGACGTTTCGCCGGTCAGCAGGTTGTGCACGCTGCCGGATTCCTTTTTGCAGACGCAGCTGAAACAGATGCCCATCCGGCAGCCGCTGGCCGGCTTCAACCCGTGGCCTTCCGCTTGCTGCAACAGACTGGCACCGCTGCTGCCCGGCTCGCTGCGCTGCGAGCGGGCGTAATGGAGCTGTACCGGATAGACCGCAGTGGCCGGCTGGAGCGGCGGCGGGGTAAAGGCTTCGGTCTGCAGCAGCAGCCGGTGCTGGCGTTGCTGCCACACAGCGCGCACCGCTTGGGTCAGGCTGGCCGGGCCACAGGCAAACGCCGCACGCCGGGCCGCATCCGGCACCCACTGATCGAGTGCGGCCGCATCAAACAACGCCGCCGGCTGGCCCGGCGCGTCGGTCAGCACCACGCAATGCCGTAACCCCGGCATGCGGGCCTGCAAGGCCTTGATCTGTTGCTGGAACGGCAGCGTTGCCGCATCGCGGGCGTATTGCAACAGCACCACATCGGCTGTCGGCTCGTTCATCAGCACGCGCAGCCACGACAGCACCGGGGTGATCCCGCTGCCACCAGCGATCAGCAACAGCGGGTCGCTGGTCGGCAGGCTGGTGCTGCCAAACGCCTGGCCGACTTCCAGACAATCGCCCACCTTGACCTGCTGATGCAGCCAGGTCGACACCACCCCGTCCGGCACCCGCTTGACGGCGAACTCGATCCGGCCGCCGGCCTGAGGCGCATTGGTCAGGCTGTAGCTGCGGCTGTGGCGCACACCGTCGATCTCGACATACACCTGCAGATGCTGGCCAGGCAGAAACCCGCGCCAGTTTCGGTTCGGTTTGAGCGTGAACGCCAGCATGTCGCCGGCCACCGGCTCAATGCGCTCCACCTTGCCAATTACCCGCCGCCAGCGCCATTGCGGCGCAATCAGCCGGGCGTAGAAATCAAAGGTTGCCTCATTGATCAGACCGTCCAGCCAATGTCTGGCCGGGCGGTCGCGTACCGCTGCATTCATGGGGGTGCTTTCTTTTCAGTAAACGTATGTTCGCTAATGTGCCATGCAAAACACATGCAGTCAACACCTGTTCACTAATCTGGCAGGGGATTGTTTCATAAACATTATTCGCCTGAGCCGTGACGTAACATTCGACCATCCGGCGCATATCTGCTACATTTTGCCGGTCTGGAATCCGCCCTGACCCCGTTTGGCGGATGAGCAAGAAGAGCCCGTTACGATGTTGCCGCGCGCAGAAAAGAAACAGCAAACCCGTCAGGCGCTGATGGATGCCACCCTTGATTTGATGGAAGCAGGGGGGGGATTCTGCGCCCTCAGCCTGCGTGAGGTGACTCGCCAGGCCGGCGTGGTGCCCGCCGCGTTTTATCGCCATTTCGACGACATGGAGACGCTGGGCCTGGCGCTGGTGACCGAAGTGATGCGCCGGTTCCGCACCGCGCTGCGCGATGTGCGGCATAACGAAATGGAGATCGGCGGCGCGATCGAGGCCTCGGTGCAGATTTTCCTCGATTATGTCGAGGCCGACCGGCGCTATTTCATGTTTCTGGCCCGCGAGCAGTACGGCGGCATGCCCGCGGTACGCAAGTCGATCACCGACGGCATGCTGAGCATCAGCCAGGATCTCGCATCCGACCTGCGGCAGATGCCCAAACTCAAGCATCTCGAACAGATGGATCTGGACATCATTGCCGATCTGGTGGTGAAAACCGTCTATTCCTCGCTGCCCGACGTGCTCGACCCGCCGCAAGTGGCCGAGCGCGAATCACAGCAGCCCAAGTTCCAGCTGGTACAGAAACTGCGCTTCATCCTGGTGGGCGCCAAACGCTGGCGCGGCATCAACGGCACCCGCCAGCGCGGGCCCCGCCCGGTTCGTTCCTGAGTTGGCCGGCATCGCCTGACCAACGGCCCGTGAGCCGTCAGCCGGCAACCATTTCGCTCCCCGCCGTTTGCCGCACCCAGCCGGCGATCTGCCCGGCCACCCAGTCAGCATCGTCCAGCGGCAGATCGTGCCCGGCCCACGGGTGCACCGCCAGCGCGGTATGCCAGTGCCGGGCCAGTGCCAGTGAACAACGATGGTCGACCAGCCGGTCAGCACTGCCCGCCAGCACCAGCGTTGGTTGGCGCGGTGCCTGCCGGGGCGCACGAAAGCGGGCGGCCGCCAGCAACTGACGCAAGGCGTTGCCGCGACTGACGGGGTATTCTGCCCGCCAGGCCAGCCAGTGGGGCAATACTGCCGGATCGGCACGGCTGCTGGTCAGCCTGAGCAGCAATTGCTCAAACTGCTGGCTGTGGCTTGCCTGCAGGCCATGCCAGAACAGCGAAGGGTAATGCTGTGGTCGCAGGCGTCGATAAAACGGACTGAATGGCTTCATGCTGGTGTTGATCAGCACCGCCCGGCGAATCTCGTCCGGCTGGCTGGCAGCCCATTGGGCCGCAACCATGCCGCCCAGCGACAGTGCCACCAGGCAGTAGGGCGGCGCGATGCCTTGCCCGGCCAGCCGGCGGCGGCAGAAATCCACCATGTCGGCCACTTGCAGCGGGCTGGGGGCCTGATGGCATTCACCGTTGCCGGGCAGGTCGATTGCCAGCACCCGGTCGTCGGGCAATGTGGCACGTAGCCGGTCGGGAAAATCACCCCAGTGGCGGGTTTCGCGCATCAGGCCGCGCAGCAGGATCCAGGTGTTCATCGGTGTACTTTCACAGGAGGGGTGTACCAGCGGGCCAATGCGGCCAGCCGGTGTTGCTCGCGGCCGTAATGCGCCGGCAGCCAGTTCTGCCAGGCATTCACGGCCCGCGGCAGGAATTCCAGCCACATCAGGTGCCGGCGCAGTACCCGTTGCTTGCGGTGCGGCACCAGCGGATTGAAAAACCCCAGCCGTGACAACAGCTGGCGCGGGTTCTTTTTCACCCACATCCACGAACCCATTTCCAGCGTCAGCGGCAGGAACACCCGGCCCTCGTGTTGCAGCGAACGCTGGTAGAGGTGATCCCACAGGTCGCCGTGCGTCAGGTATTGCAGGCTTTGCGGCTCGATCTGGTAATGATGGTGTGCGTAGGTCTGGCCGAACAGGCTGATCAGGGCGTGGATTTCCGGCAGATGGGGCATCGGCTGGCGGCTGCAGGCAAACGGAAACCAGATGCGATCCTGCATGCCGAAACCGGAGTGACAATCCAGCGCCACGCTGAACCGCCGACTCAGCAGCTCGGTTTCGACCAGATCGCACAAGGCCTGGCTTTCCATCTGCATCGGCTCGCCGGCCCGGCCCCGATACCAGGGCAACAGCGGGCTGTAGCGCTGGCCGGACAGCAGGAATGGCACTTTCTCGGTCGATTCGACCGGCGCATTGCGCATCAGATCGACTCCGGCCGGGTTGGCCCGGGTGTGCCGGTACATCCCCCCGGGGTTGATGAGCGGCATGAACACCAGCCGGATCGATTGCAGTTGGTGCTGCAGCACGCTGTCCCAGTGCAGCCGGCTGATCAGGCTGCGCAGATACACCAGCAGCACATGGGTGCCGATGCTTTCCAGTCCGTGAACGCCACCAAAAAAGCCGACCGCCGGCACGTCAGGGCGATCCGGGCCCAGCGCCAGCGAATAGACCGGAAACGTGGTGCCATCCACCGCCACCCGGCAGCGTTGGGTCACTTGCAGCCAATCGCCGCCTTCTTCGATGATCTGTTCCAGCTCGGCCAGTTCCGGCAGCATCGGCTGATACATTAAATTCCGTTTACCGTTGCATTTTCGCCACAGCCTAACCGAAAGCACGCCGCCGGTGTGTTGCAGTTTTGTTGCACGGCCAAGGCCGGATTTGACGCGCTGCGGTGAATTGGTGAACATGCGCGGCTGGTCATTCGTTCGGAATCGGGTTTCATGCAAACGCTGCGCAAGTATTTCACCGGATCATTGCTGTTCACCTTGGCCATGCTGGTCTGCGGCTACTGGCTGCAGGGCTGGCAGGGCGTCGCGATCTGCGCCATTCTCGGCGTACTGGAAACCTCGCTGTCGTTCGACAATGCGGTGGTTAACGCCACCATCCTGCGCGACATGGATCACACCTGGCGGCGCCGATTCCTCACCTGGGGGATGCTGATTGCCGTGTTCGGCATGCGGGTGGTGTTTCCGGTACTGATCGTGGCGATCATCGCCGGCCTGGGGCCGTTCGAGGTGCTGGACATGGCCATCCGCCGCCCGAACGACTACGCCGCCCACCTCACCTCGGCCCACATCGAAATCGCTGCCTTTGGCGGCGCGTTTCTGTTGATGGTGTTCCTGAAGTACTTCGTCGATTTCGAAAAAGAGGTGCACTGGCTATCCTGGCTGGAAGCCCCGCTGAGCAAGGCTGGCCGCGTAGAAATGCTCGAACTGGCGCTGGCGCTGGCGGCGCTGGCGATCATCAGCTGGTTCATTCCGCCGTTCGAGGTCAGCAAATTCCTGATTGCTGGCATCTGGGGCTTGGTCTGCTACATCATCGTTGACGGCATCGGCGCGGTGTTCGGCGACGAGGCCGGTGCCGAAACCGCTGCCAAGAGCGGTGCGGCCGGTTTTCTGTACCTGGAGCTGGTCGATGCGTCGTTCAGTTTCGACGGCGTGATCGGCGCGTTTGCGCTGTCGAACAATATTTTCATCATCGCGGCCGGTCTGGGAATCGGTGCCATGTTCGTACGCTCGATGACCATTTATCTGGTCGATCGTGGCACTCTGGCAGAGTACCGCTATCTGGAGCATGGCGCTTTCTGGGCGATCGGCGTGCTGGCGGCGATCATGCTGCTGTCGGCGATCGTTCACATTCCCGAAGTGGTCACCGGTGGCATCGGGGCCTTGCTGATCCTGCTGGCGCTGGGCTCGTCGATCCTGTTCAACCGACGCCAGCACAGCGGCAACGCGTGATCGGGCAGCCCGCCAGATTTGAGACGGGTCTGCTGCGCCAGTGGGAAAACGAGGACAGATTTTCTACTCGGCTCGCTACGATCGCTCAAGTCCGACAGGTAGCCGGCAGTTCGCCAGCGGCAGGCGAATGCGGTATCATGCCGCCGGCATATCATTCAGGAGAGTTGGCATGGCCAAGGTTTTGATGCTGTTGCCGGCGCAGGACTACGACCCGACCGAAGCAGCGGTGCCGTGGGGTGCGCTGCGTGCGGCCGGACACGAGGTAATATTCGCCACCCCCCGTGGCGATCCGGCTTACGCCGACGAGCGCCTGGTGCGCACCGGCTTCGGGCCGCTGAATGCGCTGTTGATGACCCGCAAGGAAGACCTCAATACCTACGCCCGCATGAGCCGCGACGCCGCATTCCGCGAGCCGCTGGCGTACCCCGCACTGGCCGATGCCCAGTACGATGCCTTGCTGGTGCCCGGTGGCCACGCCGCCGGTGTCAAGACCCTGCTGGAAAGCGAGCTGGCACAGGATGCCGTCGTCGCCGCGTTCAAGGCGCACAAGCCGGTTGCCGCCGTGTGCCACGGCGTACTGTTGCTGGCACGCAGCATCGACCCGGATACCGGCAAATCGGTGTTGTACGGTCGCAAGACCACCGCGCTGACCAAGCCGATGGAGCTGGCCGCCTGGGGCATGACCAAGTTGTGGCTGGGCGACTACTACCGCACCTACCCGGAAACGGTTGAGGACGAAGTGCGCCGTGCGCTGGCCTCTCCGGCCGATTTCCGCAGTGGCAGCCCGCTACCGATGCGCGACCGGCGCCACCTGCGCCAGGTCGGTTTTGTGGTGCGCGATCACCACTACCTGTCCGCCCGCTGGCCGGGCGACTGCAACCGTCTGGCGCAGGAATTGCTGCAACTGCTGGCTGTCTGAGCTCGCCGCCTGCCTTGCAGCAGGTCAGCGCACCCCACCCAGCCGCATCCCGCCGTCGATCTGCACATTGCTCTGCCGGAACACCCCCAGCGGCTGAGTGACTTCCGGCTGCTTGACCGAGCTGGTATTCATGTTCTTCGGGTAGGCAATCTTGCCGGTATTGGGTGGCAGCAGGGTGGCCGGGTCGACCGATCCGGTGTCGCGCAGCTGGCTGCCCAGCGCCACCGACTGGCTGCGGCTGGATTCGATCTGGTCAGCCAGCGTACCCAGCCGCTCGCTTGCCGAGCGTTCCTTTTCCCGCTGGGTGGCGTGGCCAGCCTGTGGCCCGGCTGACACTCCCGGACGGCTTTCGGTGCGAATCCCCTCGGCGCCGGCGACATCGGTCAGTCCGGCATCCCCCAGAGGCTCGACAGCAAACGCGGCGCTGGCCAGCAGCAGGCTGGCAGGTAACAGGGAGTGGATCAGTGTGCGGCGGGAGAGCATGGTGTTTCCTCGGTGTGTTGATGACAAGTGTTTACTCAAGTGTGCCATGCTTTATGCCTTTGGCCTGTGATGCAGATCAATCCCGTGCCATCGCCGGCCTTGCATTTGCCCCGCCGTCGGCAACAATGCCTATTACCTGATCCCTGCAGAATCGATCCGCCATGTCACTTGCCGTGTTGTACAGCCGCGCCCTGGCCGGCATGGAAGCGCCTCTGGTCACGGTCGAGGTGCATCTGGCCAACGGCCTGCCATCGTTTACCATCGTTGGCCTGCCCGAAGCCGAAGTCAAAGAGGCCAAAGACCGGGTCCGCGCTGCCCTGCAGACGGCACGCTTCGAATTTCCGGCCCGCCGGATCACCGTCAACCTGGCACCGGCCGATCTGCCGAAAGAGTCGGGCCGTTTCGATCTGCCGATCGCACTGGGCATCCTCGCTGCATCTGGCCAACTGCCGGTCGACGGGCTGGATCGTTACGAATTTGCCGGCGAACTGGCACTGACCGGCGAATTGCGCCCGTTCCGTGGCGCACTGGCCATGACCTGCCGCGCCGCCCACGATGGGCGCGCCTTTATCCTGCCGGGCCAGAATGCTGCAGAAGCCGCGATGGTGCGGTCTGCCGTGGTGTATCCCGCCGGTAGCCTGCTCGAGGTGTGTGCCCATCTGGGAGGTGGACAACGACTGCCCGTGCAGCCTCACGCGCCGATCCAGGTCGGCAACGCTGGCGAAGTGGTCGACCTGGCCGACGTCAAAGGTCAGGCCCACGCCCGCCGTTCACTGGAGATCGCGGCTGCGGGCGCGCACAATCTGTTGCTGTTCGGCCCGCCCGGCACCGGCAAATCCATGCTGGCCGCCCGGTTGCCCGGCATCCTGCCGCCGATGAGCGAGGCCGAAGCACTCGAATCTGCGGCCATCCTGTCGCTCACGGGGGCATTCCAGCCAACGGGCTGGGGGCGTCGGCCGTACCGGCAACCTCATCACACTTCCTCCAGCGTGGCCCTGGTGGGGGGGGGCAGCATTCCACGGCCGGGCGAGATTTCTCTCGCTCATCAAGGGGTGTTGTTTCTCGACGAGTTGCCCGAGTTTGACCGCAAGGTGCTCGAAGTCTTGCGAGAGCCGCTTGAGTCGGGCCACATCTGCATTTCCCGTGCGGCACGCCAGGCGGAGTTTCCGGCCCGATTCCAGCTGGTGGCGGCGATGAACCCCTGCCCTTGCGGCTATCTGGGCGATCCGGCGGGCCGCTGCCGCTGCACGCCAGACCAGGTGAGCCGCTATCGCGGGCGTTTGTCCGGGCCGTTTCTCGACCGGATCGACTTGCAGGTCGAAGTGCCGGCGCTGCGGCAGGACGAACTGATGCAAGCCGGCGATGGCGAGTCGTCGGCCGTGGTTCGTCAGCGGGTCCAGGCAGCCTATCAGCGTCAGATGGCCCGCCAGGGCAAGCCCAATGCCCGGCTGGGCAGCCGCGAAGTCGATCAGTGGTGCCTGCCGGACGCGGACGGCGAGCAGTTGCTCAAGCTGGCCATTGCCCGTTTGAACCTGTCGGCACGAGCGTACCACCGGATACTGAAGGTCGCGCGCACCATTGCCGACCTGGCCGATAGCCAGACGGTAACCAGCGCGCACATTGCCGAAGCGGTGCAGTTGCGCAAGCTCGATCGAGGCACTTCGGGCTGAGGATTGCGATTGCCCAGCACCAGACCGCCAGTTGCAGTTATAATTCCGGGCTATTTTCCTGTTTTGCAAAGCAATCCCCAGCATGTCCGACTTCCAAGACCCCAAGGCTCACCTGATTGCGCTGGTGCAAACCGCCGTCACCACCGTCGCCCCCGACCAGACCGACCTCACCTTCGTTGTCGAGCGCCCCAAACAAGCCGCCCACGGCGACTACGCCTGCAACGTGGCGATGCAGCTCACCCGCAGCCTGCGCCGCAATCCACGCGAGCTGGCGCAGCAGATCGTGGCTGCGCTGCCGGAATCGACCTGCGTGGTCAGGACCGAGATCGCCGGCGCCGGCTTCATCAATTTTTTCCTGTCGCCGACAGCGCGTACCCAGGTGGTGCGGCTGGCACAGCAGCAGGGCGAGCGTTTCGGTTGCAGCGAATATGGTTCACGCAAGAAGGTGCAGGTCGAGTTCGTGTCGGCCAATCCGACCGGCCCGCTGCACGTCGGCCACGGGCGTGGTGCAGCGTACGGCGCCAGCCTGGCGGCTGTGCTGGATTTTGCCGGCTTCAAGGTGCAGCGCGAGTACTACGTCAACGATGCTGGCAGGCAGATGGACATCCTGGCGGTATCGACCTGGCTGCGCTATCTGGAGCAATTCGGCATAGACGTGCCGTTTCCGAAAAACTGTTACCAGGGCGACTACGTGCGTGAAATGGCCCGGCAGATCAAGGAGGCACACGGCGACCGTTACGTGCATCAGCCGTGGACGGTGCTGGAAGGCGTCAAGCCAGCCGTTGAGGATATCGAACAGCATCTGGACGGCCTGATCGCCAACGCCAAGGCCTTGCTGGAGGACGACTGGCATTACATTCACAGTTTCGCCCTCAACGAACAACTGGGCGACGGCCGCAACGACCTGGCCGAGTTTGGTGTGCATTTCGATAACTGGTATTCGGAAAAATCCCTGTTTGACAGCGGCTTGATTGAACGCGCAATGAACCAGCTGGAGGCCAACGGGCATCTTTACGTCCAGGATGGCGCCAAGTGGTTCCGCTCTACCCGGTTTGGCGATGAGAAGGACCGGGTGGTGCAGCGCGAGAACGGTCTTTACACCTATTTTGCTTCCGATATTGCCTACCACCAGAACAAGTTCGAACGCGGTTTTCACCGGGTCATCAATGTCTGGGGCGCTGATCATCACGGCTACATTTGTCGGGTCAAGGGCGCGCTGGCGGCACTGAATCTCGACCCGGAAAAACTCGATATCGCGCTGGTGCAGTTTGCCAACCTGATCCGTGACGGCAAGCAGGTGTCGATGTCGACCCGTTCCGGCGAATTCGTCACCTTGCGAGAACTGCGCGCCGAGGTGGGCAACGATGCCGCGCGCCTGTTCTACGTGCTGCGCAAGTCGGAACAGCATCTGGATTTCGACCTCGATCTGGCCAAGTCGCAGAGCAACGACAACCCGGTGTACTACATCCAGTACGCCCACGCCCGCATTTGCCGGGTGCAGGAAGAATGGGGCGGCGTACGCGCCGATCTGGCCGAGGCCAATCTGGCCCTGCTGGGCAACGAGCACGAATCCGCCCTCCTTCGCCGGCTGTCCGATTTCAGCGAAACGATCGAAAATGCCGCCCGCGAGTATTCCCCGCATCTGGTGGCGTTCTACCTCAAGGATCTGGCGGCGGACTTCCACAGCTATTACAACGCCGAGCGTTTCCTGGTCGACGATGCCGGGCTGACCCTGGCACGACTGGCCCTGATCGACGCGGTCCGCCAGACCATGGCCAACGGCCTGCGCTTGTTGGGCGTTAGTGCTCCGGAAAAAATGTAGGCCGATACCATCATGACCCGCGATTACAAGCATTCAACCCGCCCGACACCCAAGCGCTCGACGCCGCCACGCACCAGCACGAGCGGCGGCAACGTCTGGAAAGGCATGTTGCTGGGCCTGTTCATCGGGGTCGCGGTTGCGGTGGGCGTGGCGCTGTATTTCAATCGCAACAACAACCCGTTCACCGAGCCGCGCCGTGCGCAGCTGCCGCCGGCCAAGCCGGCCATCACTTCGGTTGCGCCACCGGAGTCACTCAAGCCAGGAGCGGGGACCAAGCAGCCTCCAGCGCCGAACGTGCCCAGCTACGATTTCTACAAGATCCTGCCGGGAACCGAAGAAGGCCAGCACCAGCCGGGTGCGCCGATTGCCGCGCCCGCAACTGCGCCAGCCGACGCACCGGCCGCACCCGCTTCGTCACCGGCCTGGTTTCAGGTCGGTTCGTTCCAGGATGAAAACGACGCTGACAACCTGAAAGCCAAACTGGCGCTGATCGGCATCGAGGCCAGCATCCAGACCACGACCCTGCCGGAACGCGGCGTGTGGCACCGGGTAAGGGTCGGCCCGCTGAAATCACCGGGTGAGGTCGACTCGATGCGCCAGTTGCTGCGTCAGAACGGGGTTGAAGCCAACCTGATCCAGTCCAGACCGTTGCTGAAAGCCGCGCCGGCACAAAAACCGGTTCAGCCGGCGCCTGCCGCCGTAGCGGTTCAGTAACGGTTCAGTCCGGCAGCCGCACACTGGCGACTATCAAACCACCCGGCGCCCAGACCCGCTGCCCGGCGGCAGCGGTTGAAGCGCCCAACATCTCAGTCGGGAGTTCAGATGAAACTGTTCAAGCAAATCGGCCGGGCCTTGCTGGTTGCCGGCTTCGTGGCAGCAGGCAGCAGCATTGCCAGTGCCGAGCCTTACAAGTCGATCCCGCCACAGCCGGTAGAAACCAAGGGCAAGGTCGAAGTGATCGAATTTTTCTGGTACGGCTGCCCGCATTGCTACCATCTGGAGCCAGCGCTGGATCAATGGCTGGCCAAGTTGCCGAAGGATGTTCAGTTCCGTCGCATTCCAGCAGTGTGGAATCCGCGCATGGAGGCGCACGCCCAGTTGTTCTACGCGCTGGAGGCAATGGGCGCGCTGGAAAAACTGCATGGCAAGCTCTTTGCCGCCACCCAGAAAGACAAGCTCGATACCCATGACAAAGAGGTGGCTGCCGGCTGGGTCGCCAGCCAGGGGCTGGACAAAGGCAAGTTTCTGGCTGCGTATTCGTCGTTCGGGGTAGAAAGCCAGGCCCGGCGCGCCAAGCAGATCATGCCGCAGTACAAGGTCTCTGGCGTACCGGCCTTCATCGTCGGCGGCAAGTACCAGACTTCGGAGCAGGATGCCGGCAGCTCGGCTGCCTTGTTCCAGACCCTGGATAAGCTGATCGATCTCGAACGCAAAGCCCGCAAGTAACCTTTCTCTCCGGCCGGCCCGGTGCCGGCCCTGCTGCCATGCCTCTGATCCAGCTAGAACCCGCCAGACTCGATCTGGCCGACCCCGCAGCGCCTGCCAGTGTGCAGTTTGACGATATCTACCATTCGCGTGACGGCGGCCCAGAGCAATGCCGGCAGGTATTTCTGGCCGGCAACGAGCTGCCTGGCCGCTGGCAGCAGCGCGAGCGCTTTGTCGTTCTCGAAACCGGCTTTGGTCTGGGGCTGAACTTTCTGACCACCTGGGCTGCCTGGCGCGAAGACCCCGCCCGCTGCGGCACCCTGCATTTCGTCTCGCTCGAAAAACACCCGCTGCGGCGGGAGGACCTGCAGCAGGTGCAGCGCCAATGGCCGGCGCTGGCCGAACTGGCCGGGCTACTCGCCGGGCAATGGCCCATGCTGACCCCCGGCAGCCATCGCCTGGTTTTCGACCACGGTCAGGTCGTGCTGACGCTGGTATTCGACGACGTGTTGCCGGGGCTGAAAAACCTGTCGGCCAGCGTCGATGCGATTTTCCTCGACGGCTTTGCCCCGGCCAAGAACCCCGACATGTGGTCGCCTGCGGTCTGCAGGGCGCTGGCGCGGCTGGCGAAGCGCGGTACCACGCTGGCTACCTACACGGTGGCCGCTGCTGTGCGGGATGGCCTCAGCCAGGCTGGCTTTGTGGTGGAAAAGCAGCCCGGCTTCGGCCACAAGGCAGCGATGTTGCGTGGCCAGTTCCGGGTCGAGCGCGATCCGCCGGCCGGTCAGCCGGGCTCGGCGCTGGTGCTGGGAGCCGGGCTGGCCGGTTGCAGTATCGCTGCCGAGCTGGCAGCCAGAGGCATCGCGGTGACCTTGCTGGAGCGTCTGCCCGGCCCGGCACAGGCAACCTCGGGCAACTGGGCCGGTTGTTATCTGCCGCTGCCGTCGCTGGACGACAACCTGACTTCCCGCCTGGTGCGGGCCGGTTTTCTGGCCGTGCGCCAGCAACTGGCGCGGCTGCAGCAGGCTGGCATCAACCTGGAGTGGGCCGAAACCGGGGTGGTGCAAATGGCCAAGGATGACGAAACAGCCCTGCAACAACAGCAGATCGCCCAGGCCTTGGCAATGCCGGCCGAATTCGGCTGTCTGCTCGACGCTGCGGCACTGGGCGAGCGGGCCGGGGTGCCGTTGCCGGCCGGTGGCTGGTGGTTTGTCCACGGAGGCTGGGTGCGCCCGGCCAGCCTGTGTGCGGCGCTGCTGCAACAGGCCGGGCCTGCGGTAGATGTCCGTTACGGTGTCAATGTCGCCGGGCTGGCGCCGTCGGGCTGCGGCTGGCAGGCATTGGCCGCAGACGGCGCCACGCTTGCCAGTGCCGACGTGGTGATCCTTGCCAATTCGATCGGGGTGCCTGAGGTCTGGCCGGCGATGGAGTGGCCGCTGTCGCGTATTCGCGGTCAGATCGACTACCTGCTGGCGGGTTGCCTGCCGGCTTTCGGCCCGGTGCTGTGCCGCGAGGGTTATGTGCTGCCGGTGGTGGATGGGGTGCACGTGGTCGGCGCCAGTTTTGATTTCCGCAACCAGTCACCGGCGCTGAGCGAGGCGTCGGCGGCCGGCAACCGGCAACGCTTGCAGCAGTTGTTGCCGCAACTTGACCCGGCAGCCAGCCTGCCGGTCAGCGGTGGCCGGGTCGGGCTGCGCTGCGTGAGCGGCGACCGGATGCCGCTGGTCGGCGCTGTGCCGGACGTGGTGTCGCCGCAGGCCGCTGCCGGCATGTCGCTGGCGCAATTGCCACGGGTGGCCGGGCTGTATTCGCTGACCGGCATCGGCTCGCGGGGGCTGGTCTGGGCCGGGCTGTGTGCCGGTCTGCTGGCCGACCGGCTGGTTGGCGACCCGGCGCGGCTGGAGCAGGACCTGATCGACGCCATCGACCCCGCCCGCTTCTGGCTCAGGCAACTGCGTCGCGGCGCGGCGTGATGGCCTGCGCCCTTTCTCTGGTAGCCAAGCCTGATGCCGTGGCGCGCCACGCTTGAGGTATTCGCCATCTTTCTGCGCTTGGGGTTGACCTCGTTCGGTGGCCCGGTGGCGCATCTGGCTTTTTTCCGTAACGAATTCGTCCTGCGCCGCCGCTGGTTGGCCGATCAGGCGTACACCGATCTGGTGGCGCTGGGCCAGTTTCTGCCGGGGCCGGCCAGCAGCCAGGTGGGGCTGGGCATTGGCCTGCTGCGGGCGGGTTACCCCGGCGCCCTGGCTGCCTGGCTGGGCTTTACCTTGCCGTCGGCGTTGATGCTGGCCCTGCTGGCGCTGGGCGCGCGCCATTATTCCGTACTGGCGGATGCAGGGGTGTTGCATGGCCTGACTCTGGCGGCGGTGTCGGTGGTCGCGCAGGCGTTGTGTGGCATGGCGCGCAGTTTCTGCCCGGATGCGTTTCGGGTCTGGTTGATGCTGACGGTGGCTGCCCTGTTGCTGATCTGGCCGTTGCCGCTATTGCAGCCGGTGCTGTTGCTGGCCGCCGGCGTGGCCGGGCTGATCGGCTGCAGCCGGCATCGGCCCGTTGGAGCGGGATTGCCGCTGCCGGGCATCAGCCGCCGGGCGGGCATGATCTGGTTGCTGGTCTTGCTGCTACTGCTCGCCGGTTTACCGTGGCTGGCGCAGCTCGATCCGGGTGGGTTGCCGGCGCTGGCCGACGGCTTTTTCCGCGCTGGCGCACTGGTGTTCGGTGGTGGCCATGTGGTGGTGCCGCTGTTACAGGCCGAGCTGGTGGCGACGGGCAGGATGCCTGCCGAGACATTTCTCGCCGGCTACGGCGCAGCCCAGGCGGTACCTGGGCCGGTATTCAGCGTGTCCGCCTTTCTTGGCGCATCAATGGCCGGCTGGCCGGGGGCCGCAACGGCAGTGCTGGCCATTTTTGCCCCGGCCTTTCTCTGGCTGATGGCTGCGCTGCCATTCTGGGTGCGCCTGTCGGGCAGCCCGCCGGTGCGGGCGGCAATGGCGGGTGTCAATGCTGCCGTGGTCGGCTTGCTGCTGGTGGCCTGGTTGTCGATGCTGACGGGCGGCGCTGTGCAGCGCCCGTTGGACGGGCTGGTGGTCATGGCCGGCTGGCTGGCGCTGCAGTATGGCCGCTGGCCAGCCTGGGTCGTGGTGGCGGCGTGCGGACTGCTCGGTGTCTGGCTGGCTTGAGGTTCATCCCACTCGCTGAATCAAGCGGCGCTTCCCGAGCCGGCCGGGCATGCTCCGCTCATTCGTTACCGTTGGCCGGCTTCGGCTTGCGTCTGCGGCGACGATACTTGTCCGGTCGGCTGCGGGCAGGGGCGTCGCTGTCGCTGTCGGTCGCGTCGACGCTTTCCGGCCGGTCAGGTTCGGGCTGATCGGCTGCGGGGCGGTCAGCGGCCTGTTGCGGTGCGGCGGCGGAGTCGGATTTCGGTTTGTTTTTGTTGCGGCGGCGCTTGTTGCGGGTTTTGCGTTCGTCTGCCGCCGATGGATGAGCGTCAGCGCTGGCGGGCAGGGCAGTGGCCAGATCGGCGGCTGGCGAGGCTGGCTCTGGCGTTGCGTTCGGGTCAGCAGCGGCGGTCGTGGTGCGTGGTTTTTCCTTGCCCGGCTTGTCTTTGCTCCGGCGGCGCTTATTGGGTGATTTGCGCTCGCCGCTGGCGGCGGATGGCTGTTCCTGATCGGGGTCGGTTGCCTGCCACACGAGCGGCCCGGTCGCGACCGGCTCCAGTTGTGGTGCCGGGGCCTGCGGCACCAGGGCAAAGCCTTCCATCAGGCGACGGGCGCTGCGGCTCATCACCACCTTGCTGACCTGCCAGTCGTTTGCCTTGCCGCTGACGTCGGCGGTCATGGTGGTCAGGCCGGAGGGATGGCCGAAGCACAGTGGCTTGCCGTCGCGCAAGGCTTTACCCAGTGTTTGCGATACCACGGTGCCGGTTACGCTGGCGGCTACGGCCAGTGCGATGGCGCCGGTGCCGGTGTAGGCGTGGTGCAGCTTGCCCATCGAGACGATGCGCGCGGCCAGATCGTATTCCCCCTTGGCAAGGGCTTTGCCTGTGCTGCCGGTGTAGTCGGCCGGCTTGGCGACGAAACTGAGCTTGGGGGTGGCCGGGCGTTCGGCGCTGGCTTGTTCTGCCGTCTCCGCCAGCCCCATTGCCACAGCGGCGTAGGTGCGGATCAGCTCGAAGCGGCGCAGCAGTTCGGGGTTGGCATTGATCTGCTCCGGCGTCTCCAGCCCGCTCAGGTCAAGGTCCTTGGCCTTGACGAACACG
Source organism: uncultured Burkholderiales bacterium (assembly GCA_964495595.1). GTDB lineage: Bacteria > Pseudomonadota > Gammaproteobacteria > Burkholderiales > SCOH01 > CALMFQ01. The sequence goes on from CAZBWH010000010.1 coordinate 45,310, forward strand.
GTCGGGTTGCCGACGTCGATCAGCGTTACTTTCAGCTTGCCAAGTTCGGGGATGTCGAGGGTGTCGGTCTTGTTGCCGGTCGGAAACAGCTTGCCGCAGCTGCCGCCGGCCGGATCGAGGAATTCCAGCTTGATTTCGGCGCCGGGAAAAGCGACGCCGTCGAACTGGAATTCGTCTTCCACTACCGGCTGGCCGTTGCGCACCGGCACATGGGCGACGATGTGTTTGTCGATGTTGGCCTGCCAGATGCGCACCGTGGTGATGCCTTCGGTGGCTGGCACCAGTTTTTCCTCGATCGCAAACGGCGCCACCGCGGCGGTCAGGTTGCCGCAATTGCCGGAGTAGTCGATCAGCGCCTCACCGATCGCAACGTGGCCAAACAGGTAATCGACATCGGCATCTTCGCGTTGCGATTTGCCGACGATGACGATCTTGCTGGTTGACGACGTGCCGCCACCGATGCCGTCGATCTGTTTGCCGTAGGGGTCGGGGCTGCCGATGGCGCGCAGCAGCAGGCGGTTGCATTGTTCGGCGTTCTGCGGCAGTGAATCGGCGCGAAAGAACAGCCCCTTGCTGGTGCCACCGCGCATCAGCACGGCGGGGATTTTCAGTTGACTCATCAATTGTCCGTTTTTGCCCGAGCCAGGCAGGCTCAAGGGCGCGAGTTCGTTGTTGAACAGGCGGCTGACGATCAGCGGCGCTCGCCTGACAATAAAGTGCTGAATGCCCAGGAAACGACGCTGTATGCCAGCGCGCCCCAGAAGGCGGCCCAGAAACCGCTGACGGAGAAACCTTCCAGCATGTTGGCCACCAGCCAGAAACACAGGCCGTTGATCACCAGTGCAAACAGGCCGAAGGTCAGCAGCGTGATCGGCAGGGCCAGAAGCTGCATCAGCGGCCGCAACATCACGTTGACCAGCCCGAGCACCAACGCTGCCAGCATGGCCCGGATCAGCCCTTCGATGACGATGCCGGGAACCAGCTCGGCGACCAGCAAAAGGCTGGCGGCATTGATCAGCCACAGCAGCAACATTCTCAACATGACATGGCCCCATCGTCCGGCGCGTGGGCGAAATTGTGCACTGCTTTGGCGATGGCGTGAAGTCTGGCGCTGGCGATTGCGTCCGGAATCCTGGCCTTGTCGCTTTGCGCCTGGGCAATGGCACCGGCGTCGACGCTATTGGCCGCTGCCAATGCAGACAGCAGGCGGTCGGCCTGCGGGAATGGCCGATTTTCATAGCCGGGGCGGCCGCGACTGTCGGCGATGCTGGCATTGAGCAGGTCGCGGAAACGCTCCGGCTTGCGGAATGCGTCCACTGCCTGCAGCAAGCGGAGGATGGTGTCGGGGCGCAGTTCCAGTCCGCGGTGGATGTCGCCGTGGTAACGCGCCGTGTGGCGCGCCAGATCGCGGCAATCGTTCGGCAGGCGCAAGCGTTCACATACGGATTCGACCAGCTTCACGCCGCGGGTTTCGTGGCCGATATGGCGCGGCCATTGGTCGCGCGGCGTGGTGCCCTTGCCCAGATCGTGCAGCAGCGCGGCAACACGGGTGGCGAGGTTCCAGCCCTGGCTGGCGGCGTAGTCGACCACCAGCATGGTGTGCACGCCGGTATCGACTTCCGGATGATGCGCCGGTGGTTGCGGTACGCCCCACAGCCGATCCAGCTCCGGCAGAATGCGTACCAGCGCGCCGCAGTCACGCAGCGTGGCGAACATGCGCGACGGCTTGGGCCCTATCAGTCCACGGGCCAGCTCCTGCCACACGCGCTCAGGCACCAGGGCGTCGACTTCGCCACATTCGACCATCTCGCGCATCAAAGCCATGGTTTCCGGCGCCACGGCGAAATCGAAACGCGCGGCAAACCGTGCCAGCCGCAGGATACGCACCGGGTCTTCGACGAATGCCGGCGATACGTGGCGCAGCAGCCGCGCCTGCAGGTCGGCGCGACCGTTGAACGGGTCGATGATGTCGCCGTTTTCGGCCTGTGCCATCGCATTGACGGTCAGGTCGCGCCGCGCCAGATCTTCTTCCAGCGTCACGTCCGGTGCGGCGTGGAAATGGAAGCCGTGATAGCCGGGCGCTGTTTTGCGTTCGGTGCGCGCCAGTGCATATTCTTCCTGGGTTTTCGGGTGCAGGAATACCGGAAAATCCTTGCCGACCGGGCGAAAGCCCTTGGCCAGCATTTGCTCTGGCGTGCCGCCGACCACCACGTAGTCGCGGTCGGCCACCGGCAACCCGAGCAGCTGGTCACGCACTGCGCCGCCGACGACATAAATCTGCATCAGGGGTGGGCCGGTTCGAGGCTGGCGATGACGTGCGGCTCGGCTTCGGCCGCAGCGTACCACTCGCGCAGCGCCGGCAGCTCCAGCATGTGGTCGACGTAGGCCTGGCTGGCTGGCTGCAGTGGCACGCCGTAGCTGCGAAAGCGGGCGCACACCGGGGCATACATCGCATCGGCGATGCTGAAGCGGCCAAACAGGAACGGCCCGGCGTCGGCATGGCGCTGGCGACAGTGCTGCCAGATGTGCTCGATGCGGTCGATATCGGCCTGGGCGGACGGGGTGGGCACGGTGCCGGGGACATGGCGCCGCAGGTTCATGCCCATCTGGCTGCGCAGGTTGGTAAAGCCTGCGTGCATTTCGGCGCTGATCGAACGCGCTTCGGCTCGCGCAGCCGGGTCGTCGGGCCACAGGTGCAGCGAGGGGTAGAGCTCAGCCAGATATTCGGCAATCGCCAGCGAATCCCACACCGCCACATTGCCGTCGATCAGGCAGGGTACTTTGCCGGACGGTGACAGGTCGAGAATCCGGGCCTTGTAATCGCCCTGATAGAGCGGGATCAGGATTTCCTCGAACGGAATGTCGGCCTGTTTCAGCAGCAGCCAGGGGCGCAGCGACCAGGAGGAGTAATTCTTGTTGCCGATCAAGAGTTTGAACATGGCGGTCCTTGCGGGTGGAGGTGGGAAGGGCGCAGCGGTTCAGCCAGCGTTGCGCGCCCGGTAATGATCGAAGCGGCCACGCGGTGTCTGGCGGGCCAGGTACTGCGGGGCGATGGCTTCCAGCGCGGCCGGCTGAAAACCGAACGCAGCCGGAAACGGGCCGTTGCAGACGCTGTCGACCTGCATCGATGCCAGATTGTCGCGTGACATAAGCTGCCCTGGCAGCTTCTCCAGCAACGCGGCCTGCAGGCTGGCGAGCGTGTCGGACAGGGCCAGCACCGGTCGCGGGTGGCCGGTGAGCCGGGCCGCGTAGTCCACCAGCTCGCGCAAACGGTAGCATCGCGGGCCACCCAGCGGGTAGGTTTGGCCAATGGTGTCGCGCAACTGCAGTGCCTGGACGAAGCAACGGGCGACATCGCCCACCCAGACCGGCTGGAACCGGGCATCGGCGCCAGCCAGTGGCAGCACCGGTGCCAGGCTCGCCAGACGGGCAAACAGGCTGAGAAAGCTGTCTCCCTGGCCAAAAATCACCGAGGGCTGGAAGACAGTGAAATCCAGCCCGCTTTGCTGCACCAGTGCCTGCCCGCGACCTTTCGAGCGCAGGTAGCGTGACGGCCCCTGGCTATCGGCTTGGAGCGCACTCATGTGCAGCAGACGTCTTACGCCCTGTTGCCGGCAGGCGGCGATGATCTTGCCCGGCAGCTCGACATGGGCACGTTCAAAGTCAGCGTCACTGCCATGCAGAATGCCGACCAGGTTGATCACTGCATCCTGCTCCGCCAATAGCGTTGCCAATGTGGCCGGATCGTGGACATCGGCATCGATCAGGGTCACATGCGGCAACAGGATCAGATCTTGTTTCAAGCGTTCGCGGTTACGGGTGGGTACCCATACCTGAAAGCCACCGGCGGCAAGCCTGGATACGAGATGGCGACCGACAAAACCGCTTCCACCGATGACGCAAATGTTCCGGATAGGCATGGAGATATCTTTCAGATGGGTGGGCAGACTGCCGTGTTGGCGGTCAGTCCGGGTTGCGATGCAGGGTAACCAGGATCGCCTGATGGCCGGCATAGCGGATGGGGGCGATCGCAGCCCTGACCGGGGTTATCTTACCGCCTGCATCCTTCAGCCGGAAGTGGCCGCCGGAGGAGGAGGTCTGGCGCTGGGCGGCCAGCAGGGTGGCGCGGGCCGATGTCTGATCGTCGGGGTGGATGCTGGACCAGAGCGTGTCATCGACCGGCTGATCCGGCTTGAGTCCGCACACCAGACGCAGCGCCGGGTTGACGAACTCGATCTGCTCGCCACGCACGACCATCAGTAACGCATCAGTGGCCTGAACCAGCTGGCGATAGTCGGCCTCATCGAGTTGCAGCGCGGCCTGGCGTAACAAATGTTCAATGCCGATACGGGCCAGCCGGGCTGCTCGCCGCAGTGCCAGTTGTTCCTGCGGCCCGGTCTGGCGTGGCTGCGGCCAGCACAGCATCAGCAGGCCAAGCAATCGTGCCTGGCTGTCGATGACCGGCATCACCAGTGCTGAGCGCAGGCCGGCATCCAGCAGAAAGTTGCCCAGTTCACCCCACGTGGAATCCTGCTGCAGGTCGCCGCAGGCCGATGGCTGCCCGCTGTGCAGCCGGTCGTACCAGGGGCTGCCGTCCGCAACCGGATAATCATCCAGCTCCAGCAGCAGTTCGGCCGGCAGGCCCGGTGCGTGCCAGTCCTGCAGGCATTGCTGCTGTGTATCAAGCCGGGCAGCCAGGGCACGGCTGCCCGGAATTTGCCGTTCGAGAAACCGGCACAGATCAAGCATTGCCTGACGCAACGATCCACCGTCCAGCAGGTGCTCCATCAGCCGGATAATGTCGCCCAGTGCTTCGCCGGCCGCATCCAGCCCCCATTCGTTGATCGCCAGGTGTGCCATGTCAATATCTCCTACAATGCCGGGTTGGATTGAGCATAGCAAAGTAGGATCGCGGTTTCCGGGTGCAGGGCGGGAACTTGTCGGCCGGATTGCTTGTCATGACAAAGCAATAAAATCTGATGGAATGCGTTTGCATGCCTGTCATGCTAAAGGTATATTGCACCTGCATAAATAGACGGAATTCAAGCGTGTGCCCCGGTTTGCTGGCTGGCCACGCCAACGAGGAGAGCAGCAATGACATTCGACGGCACTTCGTGGCGTCTGGTCGCACTGGCGGCCGCTACCATCAGCCTGGCAGGGTGTATCGGGGACGGGGGGCGGGCCGATGTGGCCGAAACCATCGTCGGCGTCGCGTCAGACGGGCAGGCACTGGCCAATGCCGGCGTGTCGATCACGGACTCGTCGGGCTCTGACGAGGCAACCACCACCGTCACCACTGACGCCAACGGCAACTTTTCCTTCCAGCCCGGCGCCCGGGCTTACCCTTTCCTGCTGTCGATTACCTCGGCGGGCAAAACCTATTACTCGCTGGTCACCGGGGCTGACACCCGGGTCAATATCAACCCGGCATCGACCATCATCGCCCAGTTCGTGTTCAAAACCGGCTATCTGAGCTCCATCGCCAGCAACGGCGCACTGGGCCGCCTGCGCCCTGAATTGCTGGCCCAGGCCGAGCAGTTGTACCTGCAGGCGGTGCGCAACGATTCGGAACTGGGGGGGCAGATTGTCGATGCCTCGCCACGTACCAAGGTTTATCGTTCAGAGTCGGCCACCCAGCGTGCCGACAGCTTTGAGCAATACCTGTCGTCAATCGAAGTGTCGATCCGCCCACAGGATGGCCGGATGATCGTACTCAACCGTTTGCCGGTACGGATGGGCAAGCCGGCCGTAACGGTTCATTCCGGCAGCACCGACGACCTGCTCACCAGTGGTCTGGGCAACAGCGGATTGCTGGGTACGGCCCCTGGCTACGGAGAGGGCATCTTTACCTCGGCTGCCAGCCTGCGCAAGAACGCCATCTACCACAGCTACCGGGCGCTGGTCGACATGAGCAGCGCCGGCGGCTGGGGCAGCCTGTACGGCCCGGTCGATCCGGTTCCCGGCTCCGAATATCGGGCGTTCGCCGACAACGGCAGTGGCCGCCAGAATGTCGCTACCCTGGTTCAGGTCCCCGACAGTTTCTCGACCGCCAAGCCCTGCCTGCTGGTCGTTGCCACGCCCGACATGCGCAGCATGTATGCCGCCAACCCGACTGCCGAGTGGGCATTGCGCCGTGGTTGTGCCGTGGCGGCCACCGATAAGGGTAGCGCCGGTGCCGAGTCGATCGACGGCTACGATGGTTATGAAATTGACGGCCGGTTGATGACCGTCAGCGATGCGACCTCGACCGCCCTGTTCCGCTCGGCACTCGACAGCGCGACCCGTAAGGTATTCCAGGAAACCACGCCGGGCCGGATGGCTTTCAAATTCGCCCACTCGCAACAAAATCCGGAACGGGCATGGGGCCGCAACGTACTTGATGCAGCCCGGTTTGCGTTTTATGTGCTGAATGAAAAATACGGCCCTTCGGCCGACATTGGCGACCGCAAGCTACGTGTCATCCGACCGGAAGACACGCTGGTGCTGGTCGCTGGTGAAGGCGAAGGTGGCACCGCAGCACTGGCGGCACTGGAGCAGGATTCGGTCAAGCTGGTCGACGGCGCCGTGGCCGCTCAACCGCAGGCCCAGTTGGCCGACCGCAGCGGGTTCAGCGTGGCGCAGGGAGGCCAGGTGATCAACTCGCCTGCCCGTTCGCCGCTGGATTACCTGACCTTTGCCAACCTGTACCAGCCGTGCGCCGGACTGAGCAGCAGCGATGCGCCAGGCGCCTCGCTGCTCGACGGTGTCACGGCAGCCAACCGTTGCAGCGCCTTGCGGCAAAGCGGATTGCTCAGCGCCGACAGCCTCTCCGGCCAGGTCGCCGAATCGGTTCAGAAATTGCGCGAATATGGCTGGCAGCCCGAGGCTGATGCCCTGCACGGCGCAACCTACATGCTGCGTACCGCCGGCGCCGCGATGGCCTACGTCAATGCTTACGGCCGTTTCAACGTTGGCCAGAAGTTGTGCGGACTCGGCTACGGCCAGACCAATGCCACAGGCTCACCGATCCTGCCCGAAGGCACGCTGGTTGCCCACCTGTTCTCGGAAAGCTCCGGCCTGCCGCCGTATGGCGGGATTGACCTGATCTACAACGATGCAGCCAACAGCAACCGCAACGAAGTCGAAAAGGGCAGGTACAACTACGGTATCAACTGGAAGCAGGCCGTTTCACCGACTACCGGCAAAGTCGACTACAGCTTTGATGCAGCGTACTGCCTGCGCAAGCTCGCTGTCGGCAAAGACCCGGTGACCGGCGCCGCATTGAGCGCCGCCGAGCAACCGCTGGCCGATGCCATCCAGACCGGAGTCGCCGAGGCAGGCCTGACCGCGGCGCTGCAGGGCAAGCCGGCGATCATTCTGCACGGCCGCAGCAACAGCGTGTTTCCCGCCAACCACAGTGCCCGCCCCTACATGGCCCGCAGCCTTGTGGTGCAGGGTGCTGCCAGCGCCAATCTGCGCTACTACGAAGTGCTGAATGCCCAGCATTTCGAAGGCGGGCTGACTTCGCTGGCTGGCTTTGCCCAGCGGTTCGTGCCGATGCGGCCGTATCTGATGCAGTCGCTGGATCTGCTGTACGAGCATCTGTCCCTCAAGCAGCCCCTGCCGGACAGCCAGGTCGTGCGCACCACCCCCCGCGGCGGTTCGGCCGGCAACATCCCGGCCATCAGCCGCAGCCATGTACCGGCCATTTCCGCCCAGCCGGCCAGCGGCGACCAGATTCGCCTGACGGGCGGCACGCTGTCGATTCCCGACTGACCCGCTTGTCGCCGGCCAGCCAGTGCCAAACACCCCCCGTCGCTTTCGTCGGGGGTGTTTTTTTGGTGCGGTCCTGTCGTGGCTGGTTGAGGCTGAGGAGGATTTATTGCGGCTGGGGCCGCGAGATGACTAGCTGGTTGCGTCCGCCGCGCTTGGCGCGGTACAGCGCTTCATCGGCGCGCAGCACCAGTTCTTCGCGCTCGATGTAATCGGGAAAGCCGGCGATACCGCCGCTGAAGCTGACATTGAAAGGTGTGTCGCGGTAGGGATGCTGGATCTGGTTGAAGTCGCGGCGGATTTTGTCCATGGTCTGCAGGGCTTGCTCCGCTGGGGCACCGATCAGTCCCACCAGGAATTCTTCGCCGCCATAGCGGCCGATGATGTCGCTCTTGCGCAGCCGTTGCTTGAGCAGCCACGCCAGCGAGCGGATGATCTGGTCGCCGACCGGGTGGCCGTAGGTGTCGTTCACTTTCTTGAAAAAGTCGATGTCGACCATGACTACCGACAGCGGCCGGCCTTCTTTTTCCGATTCGGCCAGCGCCCGGTCAAGCGCGTTTTTGGTGCTGGTATGGTTGAGCAGGCCGGTCAGGCTGTCGTGGTACATCGAGCGGCGCAGACTGCGGTAACGTTCGATCTTGCTCTTGACGATGGCGTTGAGGAATACCGGGTTGAACGGCTTGGTCAGGAAGTGATCGCCGCCCAGCCGCAGGGCGTCGATCTGCAGCGCGACATCGGTTTCACCTGACAGGTAGACGATGGGAATGCTGAGAAACTGGGCGTGCTGACGGATGATCCGTGCAGCCTCCACGCCGGTACACTTGGGCATGTACATGTCCATCAGGATCAGGTCGGGCTGGAATTCGCGCAAGGCATCCAGCACCAGCCGGGGGTCGTTGATCGACCGGCTGACGATGTGGTGCTCTTCCAATGCACGCTCGATCGTCTTGATCGCAGTGGCCGAATCTTCCACCACCAGTACCCGGAACGGCTCCTGCTCCAGCGGGTCGTTCAGTTCCAGCACATGGGCAACGATGGCCTGTAGCGCGGTGCCGTCAGGAAAACAGGTGTCGCAACCGGCCTGCAATGCTGCCTGCAGCTTGCTGAATTCGGAGGCGATCGACAGGCAGATCATCTGGCTGCCGGCAAACTGTTCGCGCAGCGAGCGGATCTGCACGGCCCACGAGGCGTCTTCCAGTCCGGTAATGTCGATCATCACGATCGGATTGGATTGCATCGGTGCCGGCAGCTGCGTCCAGGTGAAATAATCGACCCGGACGCCGAAATAACCCAGCTGCGACAACAGGTCAGCCCAGGGTTCCTTGTGCTGGGCAATTAGCCAGACATCGCGGGCACGGTGGATGTTGCCGGCAGAGTCGTCGGTGGTGTCGCGCCGCTCGCTTTGTTGACCGGCGGCAGCGATTTGTTGCTCGACCAGCCGGGAGATGGCGTGCACCCGGTCGTGCAGATCCTGCATGGCCAGGTCGTTGACCGGGTGGGTGCGTTCGTCGCCGAACAGTGTCAGCGCGGTCTGTTCCAGTTCGCGTGAACTGTGCAGCAGGCCGTTGGGCCCCTTGGCGATCAGGAATTCGGTGAAGCTGTTCAGCGAAATGGCAAATTCGACGAAATTGTCAAACAGGCTCTCCTTCCGGTAGCGCTGCCAGGTGAGCAGCACCGACTGGTTTTTTTGAGCAAGTTCGACAGGGGAGCAGGACATGGACATGTGAACGGCCCGGTTGCCGCTGGTTCCGGATGGGTGAATCCATTCTAGCAGCCGGCCATGACGAAGGCCAAGAAACCGGCAGCCGGCCGAATCGCGTAAGATATCCCTCTGGCATGAATTGGGGCGCCAGCGTGGCGCGCGATGGATTCGGGATCATGGGAAAACAGGGAAACACGCCGGTAAATCCGGCCTTGCACAAGGTGACGCAGTTGATTCAGGCCGGCCAGCTCGACCCGGCCGAGCAGCAGTTACGGCAGGTGTTGCGCAAGACGCCGCTGAATGCAGAGGCGATCCGCCTGCTGGGGGATGTGCTGTTTTGCCGTGGCAATTACCCGGCGGCATTCGACGCCTACCAGCGGTCGTTCAATCTGCGGGCGTCGTTCGAGGCTCTGAGCGGCATGGCCGGGGCGGCGGAAAAACTGGGCGATCTGGCGGCCGCCGAGCAGTGCTACCGGGCCGCGATCCGCCACTTTCCGCAGGCTGGCGAGCCGCATTACAGGCTGGCCGCGGTGCTCAGCCGCCTGCCGGAGCGCACCGGCGAGGTGATCGAGTCGCTACAGCGGGCCATCGGCCTGGGGTGGCGGGTGCGCGAGTCGTACCTGATGATCGGCCAGCTGGCACACTCCCTGTTGCAGGATTTCGATCTGGCCTTTCACGCTTACCAGCAACTGCTGGCGCGTGAGGCCAACGATGTCGATGCCCTGGCCAAGCTGGCGGGGCTGTATCTGGATGTCGGTCGCATCGACCTGGCCTGGCCACTGCTGATGCAGGCCATCGAGCGCGATCCCACCCGTAGCGGGGTGTATTCGATGGCCGGGATGTCGCTGCTCAATCGCGGGCGGCACCAGGAGAGCCTCGATTACCTGCGCCGGGCGGTGACGCTGGCGCCGGATGAGCCCCTGGCACACAGCAGCTATCTGTTTGCCAGCAACTACACCGACCAGTTGCCGAACGCGCAACGCGAGGCCGAGCATCACCAGTTCAGCGAACTGGCCGACCGGCTGGCCGGGCCGGTGGCCGAGCATGCCAATCTGGCCGATCCGGCGCGCCGGCTGCGGCTGGGGATTGTGTCGGCCGATCTGCGGCATCACTCGGTGGCGTATTTCCTGCTGCCCTTGCTGGAGCACTACGATCGCAGCCAGCTGGAGCTGATCTGCTACGCCAGCCAGCGCAAGACGGACGAGGTCAGCGACGCGATGCGGGCGCTGGTGGACGGCTGGCACAATGTCGCCCAGTTGTCCGATGCTGAGCTGGCCGGGCTGATTCGCAGTCACGGCATCGATCTGCTGCTCGACCTGGGCAACCATTCGCCTGACAACCGGCTGCCGGTGTTTGCCTGGCGGCCCGCTCCGGTGCAGCTCAGCTGGCTGGGTTACGCATCGACCACCGGCATGCAGCGCATCGACTACCTGCTGACCGATCGTTACTACACGCCGGACGTTGCCCGCAGTGGCAGTGTCGAGCGGCCGGCAATGCTGGAAACGTATCGCGTCTTCCGCCCGTCGGCGGCGATGCAGTTGCCGGTCGGCCCGCTGCCGGCGCTGCGTAACGGCTATCTGACCTTTGCCTCGCTCAACAGCTTTATCAAGATCGCGCCCGATTTGCTGGCGCTGTGGGCCGAGCTGTTGCTGCAACTGCCGTCTGCCCGGTTGATCGTGATGGTGCAGGCGCCGGAGTCGGTGGCCAGTGTGCAGGATTTCTTCGCCAGCCGCGGCATTGCTGCGGAGCGGGTCGAAGTGCACTCCCGGCTGAAGCTGGATGCCTTTCTGGCCCTGCACGACCGGGTGGACATTGCGCTGGACAGCTACCCGTTCGGCGGTATGACCACCACCGTGCACAGTCTGTGGATGGGGGTGCCGACCCTGTCGCTGGCCGGTGAGCGGATGCTCAGCCGCTCCGGCCTCAGCCTGCTGGCGCCGCTGGGGCTGGCCGAGGGGTTCGTCGTGACCTCGCGTGAGGCTTATCTGCAGCATGCCTGTGACTGGAGCCGGCAGCTTGCGCCGCTGGCCGAGCTGCGCGCCGGCTTGCGCGAACGCCTGCAGCAGTCAATCCTGATGGATGAGCCGGCGTTTGCCCGCGATTTTGCTGCCACGCTGCGCCGTTGCTGGCAGGAGTGGTGCGCCAGCCGGCATTGACAGGAAAGGACGGCAGTGAAACATCTGCTGATCGTGTATGCCAGCCAGACTGGCCACGCGCTGCGTATGGCCCAGGCGGCCCGGCAGGGCGCGCTGGTGCTGGCCGACGAGGTAGAGGTGCGCATCGAGCATGGCTTGCGCGCCGGGCTCGACGAACTGCTGTGGTGCCACGGCCTGCTGCTGGCAACACCGGAGAACTTCGGCTACATGGCCGGGGCGCTGAAGGATTTTTTCGACCGGACATTTTACCCGGCGCAGGGCCTGGTCGAAGGCCTGCCGTTTGCGGTGATGATCAGCGCCGGCAACGATGGCAGCGGTGCGCTGACCGCCATCGAGCGCATTGCCCGTGGCTATCCGCTGCAACGGGTGATCGAACCGGTGATTGCCAAGGGCGAGCTGACCGACGAAGCGCTGGCGCGTTGCTTCGGCCTGGGGCAGACCATGGCAGCCGGGATTGCATATGGCATGTTCTGACCCTGCCACCCCGGCCGCTTGGTCGGTGTACATCGTCGAATGCGCCGACGGCAGCCTATATACCGGTATTGCGCTGCGGCTGCCGGAGCGTATCGCACAACACAATCGCGGCACCGGTGCGCGTTACACCCGTAGCCGCTTGCCGGTACGGCTGGTGTACCACGAATCCTGCCCGGACAAATCCAGCGCGCTGAAACGCGAACTGGCGATCAAGGCATTGCCGCGGGCGCAGAAAGCCCTGCTGGTGTTATCACAAGGAAGCTCCGAACCATGTTGACCCGTCTGTTTTGCCTGTCGCTGTTGCTGAGCCCGCTGGCCCAGGCCGCGCCGGTTGCCATCGACCGTTTCTCGCCGCAGGGCAGCACCAAAAACGTGCGCCAGGTACAGGCCCATTTTGCCCGGCCGGCGGTGGCGCTGGGCAATCCGTCGCTGCCGGCGCCATTCCAGATCCAGTGCAGCGAGCCGGGCAGCGGGCGTTGGGTCGATGCGCAGACCTGGGTCTACGATTTCGAGCGCGAATTGCCGGGCGGGGTCAGCTGCCGGTTCAGCGCCGACCCTGCCTTCCGCACACCGCAGGGTGATGCCCTGCAGGCGCAGCAGTTTCAATTCGGCACCGGTGGCCCGATGCTGGTGGAAAGCCGGCCGGAGGCGGGCAGCCCGGGTGGGGAAGAGGGCGAAGGTGCGGGCGCCGTGACCATGGTCGATGAAGAGCAGGTGTTCCTGCTGCGGTTCGATGCGCCGCTGAAACCCGGCTCGCTGGCCGGCAGCAGCTGGTGCGAGGTTGACGGGCTGCGGGAAAGAGTCCCCGCCGTGGTGCTGGCTGGCAGCGAGCGCGAATCGTTGTTGAAACAGCTGTTCCGCGAGCCGGCGAAACAGGAATTCGAGCTGCTGCGTTGCCAGCGCAAACTGCCGGCCGGCCGCAAGTTGCAGCTGAAATTCGGCAAAGGCCTGCAGGCGGCCAACGGCGTTGCGTCCGGCGAAGTGCAGACGCTGTATTACCAGGTGCGGCCGGACTTCACTGTCAGCGCCGGCTGCGAGCGAGCCAACGCCAAGGCCGGCTGCCTGCCGATCCTGCCGGTCAGCCTGCGTTTCTCCGCACCGGCCGCCGCCAGCGCAGCCGGCAGGGTGGTGCTCAAAGACAACGAAGGCAGGATTTATGCCCCGATGGCGAGCGACGAAGCGCGCAGCGGCTGGGTGCAGACGCTGACTTTCCGTGGCCCGTTCCCGGAAAAGTCGACGCTGACGCCGATCCTGCCGGCCGATCTGCGCGACGATGCCAAACGGCCGCTGGCCAAT
>CAZBWH010000011.1:0-57608 GCA_964495595.1 uncultured Burkholderiales bacterium
TTCTTCAGGAAGAAGATCATGTCGTTGCGGGCATACTGGTAGGCGCTGCTCTGGAACGGCGCGATCACGCGATCGGTGTCATTACAGCAGAAGCTGCCCTGCTCGGTCGCATGGTTGGCGATCGAATAGTAATACACATTGGGCGAAGTCTTGACCCAGCTGTTCAGCTCCTTGGCGCCATCCGGGCCGAGATCCCACTGCGCCGAGTCGTGATTTTCCAGCTTCCAGAATGCCGCGCCCTTGGTGCGGTTGATGAAATCCTGGAAGTTTTCCGACGGGCCCTGCGCCAGGCCGTATTGTTCCAGCTTGAAGTTGTAGAGCTGCCCACCGCTGCCGCCGAGGCCGGCGACTTCGACGGCCTTGCCGGCCAGTTCCGACACCTTAGGCACGAAGTCGATGATCACATCGCGCAGCGTGGTGCCGTTATGCGGGGTGGAAATGGTGGTGGCGCTTTTCACCCAGCCGATCTTGCCGCCGGTATACAGTGCGCCGTTGCCTTCATTGCCGTAAGGCGAGCCGTTTTCCAGCAGCTGGATCATCGTGCGGATGGTCTGGCCGCCCTGGCTGTGCGACACCAGATGGATCGGGTGGGCGGCATCCCATTGAGGGTACAGTGCCAACGGGTAGTTGTTCGGGTTGTCGTTCGGGTCGGTCGCCCAGCATTTGCCGGCCGGCTTCTGGATTTTGCCGTAGGCAGCAAATCTGGCGGTGCGTGCAGCGCCGTAATCGGCACAGCCGCCCTTGATCTGATAGAACAGCTCGACGGCACGATCCCAGTTCGAGCTGACCGGGCCCACCGCCGCGGCATGCACCTGGTGGCTGCCGTTGTTGGTTTTGAGGTAGCCCTGGACATCGTTGAAACCGCCCCAGTATTTAAAGCCGGTGCCTTGCATTTCGCTCGGGCCGAAGCCGAGGAAGCCATGTACCAGCACGATCGGGTGGTTGTTGGCTGCCAATGCCTCGCCGGTGGCCATCCAGGCCGACAGCGCCAGCGCGACGCCGGCAAGGATTTTGTTTGTTGCACGTGTTGCTACTGCCATTTCCGTTCTCCTCCGGATGATTGGGATGGTTTGCCTGACCCTGTTGTTCGGGCCTTGCTGAATCAGCTGCGTTGCCGATTTTTTCGTTACTGCGTGCTAGCGCGTTTTCGTGGTGTTTATTTTTGTTCGAATTAGAATATTTGCTCAATTTAGAACAATTATTCAAAACGAGCAACGTTATTGTCGAAAACGAATGTATTGATAAAACGTCTGTTCTGATAGGGAGAGCAAGGCTGTAGGAACGCGCCTGAATCCAGCGGTGGGATGGGTTGTCAGAGAGAGGAGGGGTAAGACGGCGTGGGGGGGGGATCTGAGTGGGGGGAGGTAAGCGCTGCTGCCAGATGGCTGCAGCGCAGTGGGCCATGTCAGCCGAACAACTTGCCTTTCAGCAGGCCCAGCCCCTGCTCCAGCAGGCCACCCGCTTCAATCTGGCCGCCGGGGGTAAGGGTGTCGACCACTTGTGGCAGCCATTGTGCCAGGCTGCCGGCTGTCTGCTCGGGAGACAGGCCCAGGCTGGCCGCGATCTGACTGATCTGCTCGCTGCCCAGTGCCTGTTGCAGGGCCTCGGCGGATACCGGGAGATTGGTGCCCGTGCCGATCCACGATGCCACCGCGTCGCCCAGCCCGCCGTTCTGCAATTGCTGCACCAGTCCGGCCAGCCCGCCTTGTTGATCGATCAGCGCGTTGACCGCGCCCATGATGTCACTGCTGCTGCCTTGATTCAGCATTCCGCCGAGTTGATCGAGCAAGCCCATGGTGTACCCCTGCGTGGTGGAAAAATGCAGTGTAGCCCGACAGCGCAGGGAAGAGGAAGATAGTCAGCCGGGCGGCGTGGGGCGGCCCGGTGGTGGCGATGCCAGACCGGCTCAGCCGGCCCGCTGCACTAGGCGTGTCTCGCTGGCGGGCTGGCCGAGGATATTGGCCTGGAACCAGTTGTCGAATGCCGCTACCTGATCGGCATTCAGGTGCAGGCCGAGTTTGCTGCGGCGCCACAGGATGTCTTCGGCGCTGCGCGCCCATTCCTGTGCGACCAGGAATTCGACTTCGCGTTGATACAGGTCGGCGCCAAAATGCTGGCCAAGCCCGGAAAGGCTGCCGGCCCCGCGCAGCATGTCGTTAACCCGTCCACCGTAGGCACGCGCCAGACGTTTTGCCATCCGTGCCGGTAGCCACGGGTTGCGCAGCTGCAGGCTGGCGAGGAATTCGTTGAAATCACCGATATCGCCGCCGGGCAGCGGCAGCAGGTCGTGTTGTTTGTTGCGCAGTTTGAAAAACGGTGCCAGGTCGCGCAGTGCGTGTAAAGCCAGCTGGCGGTAGGTGGTGATCTTGCCGCCGAAAATCGACAATACCGGCGTCTGGCCGTTGTCGTGGCGCAGCGAGAACACGTAATCGCGGGTAACGGCCGAAGGGTTGTCGGAATCGTCGTCGTACAGCGGGCGCACGCCGGAATAACTCCAGACAATGTCCTGCGTGGTCACGCTCTTGTTGAAATATTCGCTGACCACCTGGCACAGGTATTCGGCTTCTTCCTGCTCGATCGCCACATGGGCCGGATCTTCGGTATACGGTACGTCGGTGGTGCCGATCAGGCTGAAATCGTTTTCGTAGGGGATGACGAACACGATGCGGTTGTCGTGGTTCTGCAGGATGTAGGCCTGTTCGCCGTCATGCAGTTTCGGCACGACGATGTGGCTGCCCTTGACCAGGCGTACGCCTTTTTTGGTGCGCACGCCGAGTTTCTGTTTCAGTACATCTTCCACCCATGGTCCGGCGGCGTTGACCACGCCCTTGGCAAAGACGGTCTGGGCGCTGCCGGTTTCGGTGTCGACAACCCGTGCGCGCCAGATATTGCCGACTTTTTCCGCCGATTCGACCCGGGTGCGGGTGTGGATTTTTGCACCGTGTTCCTGCGCCTGCAACGCATTCAGCAGGACCAGCCGCGCATCGTCGACCCAGCAGTCGGAATATTCGAAACCGCGCACGAATTCGCTTTTCAGCGGCTCGCCCTGCTGGCATTTGCGCAGTTTCAGCGATCTGGATGCCGGCAACAGTTTGCGGCCGCCCAGATTGTCGTACAGGAACAGGCCGGCGCGGATCATCCAGGTCGGGCGCAGCGCCATGTGGTGCGGCAGCACGAAGCGCAGCGGCTTGATGATGTGCGGCGCCATCTGCAGCAGTACTTCGCGCTCGGTCAGCGCCTCGCGAACCAGGCGGAATTCGTAGTATTCGAGGTAACGCAGGCCGCCGTGGATCAGCTTGCTCGAACGACTGGACGTGGCCGAAGCCAGGTCGTGTTGTTCGCACAGGAATACCGACAGGCCGCGTTGCGCCGCTTCGTTGGCAATGCCAACACCGTTGATGCCACCACCGATCACCAGCAGGTCGTAAACCAGATTTTCCACAGTGCCCATCGCTGTTCCGTTTTCTCAATTAGGGCCAATCAACCGGGTGGCGTGCAGACAGCCAGGTCGGTCGGCAGATCAATCGTAATCATTGATTGGCAGTTTAGCGGAGAGATGTTCTTTTTTCAATAAAAAATGTTCGATTATTTTCGTTATTTAATTTAACTGTAATTAAGTGAAAGAATTTTCGCTGAACTGGCAGAGGCCCGGCAATAAAAAACGGCGGGGTAAGCCGCCGTTTTCAGGGTATGAAGGGGCTAGTGTCGCAAGCTGATCACGGGCCAGTCGTGTGCTTCAGCGTACGCTTTCAGTGTCGGGTCAGGATCGACTGCGACCGGATGCGTGACTTGCTGCAGCAGCGGCAGATCGTTGCGCGAATCGCTGTAGAACCAGCTTTCGCTGAAATCCGCCAGTTGTTCGCCGCGTGCTTCCAGCCAGTGCTGCAGCCGGGTGATCTTGCCCTCCTGGAAGCAGGGGATGCCGGTCGGCTTGCCGGTGTATTCGCCGTCGACGATTTCCGGCTCGGTGGCAATCAGGTGTTCGATGCCGAATTCGCGTGCAATCGGGCCGGTGACGAAACGGTTGGTGGCGGTGATGATCAGCACCAGATCGCCGGCGTCCTGGTGTTGTTTGACCAGCGCTCGCGCTTTGTCTGTGATCAGCGGCACGATGTGCTGGCGCATGTATTCGCGGTGCAGTTCGTCCAGCTCGGCGCGTTTGAAGCGGCCCAGCGGGCTGAGCTGGAACGCCAGGAACGCCTGGATGTCGAGCGTGCCGGCCTTGTAGTGTTCGAAAAAACGGTCGTTTTCGCGCGCAGTGCTTTCGGCATCGAGAATACCTTTGCTGATCAGAAAACGTGGCCATTCGACATCGCTGTCGCCGGACAGCAGGGTGTTGTCGAGGTCAAACAGGGCAATACGCATGATTCTTTAATCCTGGGTAAGGTTTTGCAGCACTTGCCGCAAGAGCGGCAGCGTGACGGGTTTTTGTTTTTCCAGCGAGGTGTGGTCCAGCTCGGCGACAATGGCCAGCAGTGACGGCAGGTCGCGTCGTGCATGCTGCAGCAGGTAACGGCAGGCATCGTCGGAGAGATTGAAGCCGCGCTCGGCGGCGTGGATTTGCAGCGCGGCGGCTTTTTCCTCGTCGCTCAGCGGTTGCAGGCAAAACACCAGGCCCCAGCCGAAACGGGTGGTCAGATCGGCGCGCAGCGGCAACTGCGACGGCACGCTCGGGCCGGCCGCCAGCAGTGGGCGCCGCAATTCGCGAAACTGGTTATATAAGGCAAATACCGCAACCTGGGCCTCGGCATCCAGATGCTCGACGTTATCCAGCGCCACGCAGTCGTAATCGAGCAGGGTTTCATCCGGCGCAAACAATTGACCGCAATCGACATACGCACTGCGCAGGCCGCGTGCCTGCGCAACACGGGTGGCTGCCTGCAACAGATGGCTGCGGCCGCTTCCCGGTTCGCCCCACAGATACAGCATCGATTCGCCCGAGCCGTTGAGGCTGGCATGTACTGCCGCCACCGCTTCGGCATTCTGGCCGACGACAAAATTCCCCAGCTCCGCGGCCGGCGGTGTGAGGATGTCGAGCACGAGCTGTTTCATGGTTGGCGAGGAAATGAGTGTTGCGGTTTTGTCTGGCGGATGAACGCGTTGCGCGCAACGTTAAACGGGTTTTTACGGTAAAATGGCGCGAATTTTTCAATTTAACCACAGTTTGGCTGCTTCTGTCCGAAGCCGGCCACGGCGCGAAAGTATATCCGTGAGCAACAATCAGACGTCTCTCAGCTACCGCGATGCCGGTGTCGATATCGATGCAGGCGATCAACTGGTCGAAAACATCAAACCTTATGCCAAGCGCACCATGCGTCCGGAAGTGCTGGGCGGTATCGGCGGCTTTGGCGCGCTGGTGGAAATCTCCAAGAAATACAAGGAGCCGGTACTGGTGTCCGGCACCGATGGCGTGGGCACCAAGCTGAAGCTGGCATTCGAGCTGGATCGCCATGACACCGTCGGCATCGATCTGGTGGCGATGAGCGTCAACGACATTCTGGTGCAGGGCGCCGAACCGCTTTTCTTTCTCGATTATTTTGCCTGCGGCAAGCTGGACGTGCCGCGCGCGACCGACGTAATCAAGGGTATTGCTGCTGGCTGCGAACAATCGGGCTGTGCATTGATCGGTGGCGAAACTGCTGAAATGCCGGGCATGTACCCGGTCGGTGAATACGATCTGGCCGGTTTTGCCGTGGGTGTGGTGGAAAAAGCCAACATCATTACCGGCAAGACCATTCAGCCGGGCGATGTTGTGTTGGGCCTGAAATCCAACGGCGCACATTCCAACGGTTATTCGCTGGTGCGCAAAATCATCGAGCGCAGCAAGCCGGAGCTGAACGCCGAATTCGACGAAGGCCGCACGCTGGCCGACTGCATCATGGCGCCGACCCGTTTATATGTTAAGCCGCTGCTGAAACTGATGGCGCAACTGCCTGTCAAAGGCATGGCGCACATCACCGGCGGCGGCATTACCGAAAACGTGCCGCGTGTATTGCCGGACAACGTTGTGGCACAGATCGACAAGAACAGCTGGCAGATGTCCAAGCTGTTCCGCTGGCTGCAGACTGAAGGCAATGTCGCAGAAGACGAAATGTATCGCACCTTCAACTGTGGTATCGGCATGGTGGTGATTGTTGCTGCCGAACAGGCTGACGCAGCAATGGCCACACTGCAGGGCGAAGGCGAAACCGTTTACCGCCTGGGCACGATCCGTCCGCGGAACGGTGACGAGCATCAAACGCAGGTTGCGTAACGCCTGTCAGTCGCACATATGCCGCCGGCAGCGCTGGCGGCATTGTTTTTTGAAACGCTGAATAAAGCAAAATATTGAACCACGGAGCACGCGGAGAACGCAGAGTAAACACGGAGAAAAATGCTGTTGAGGCTTTTCTCTGTGAATCTCGGTGTTCTCTGCGAGCTCTGCGGTTCAAGATGTTTAAGCCGCAACAATGAAAAAAATCGTCATTCTGATTTCCGGTCGTGGCAGCAATATGCAGGCGATCCTTGAGGCAAAATTGCCGGTTGAAATCGCCGCAGTGATTGCCAACCGCGACGATGCCGCCGGCCTGCAAACTGCCGCCAGCTTTGGCATCCCGACGGCAGTGCTTTCGCACAAGGGCTATCCGAGCCGCGAGGCGTTCGATGCCGATCTGGCCAGGCTGATCGACAGTTATCGGCCGGATCTGGTGGTGCTGGCCGGTTTCATGCGCATTCTCAGCGAAGGCTTCGTGCGCCATTACGAAAACCGCATGATCAATATCCATCCTTCACTGCTGCCGGCATTTACCGGTCTCTCGACACATGCGCGGGCGATTCAGGAAGGCGTGAAAGTACACGGCTGCAGCGTGCATTTCGTCACCCCGGAACTGGATCACGGCCCGATCATCTGCCAGGCGGTGGTACCGGTGCTGGACGACGACACCGAAGATATGCTGGCCAAGCGCGTCCTGGCGTGTGAACACCAGATCTACCCGCAGGCGGTGCGCTGGTTTGCCGAAGACCGATTGACCGTCGAAGGCAACCGGGTGCGCGTGGCCAACCACGCCGACCTTCAGGCTCACTGCCTGATCGTGCCGCGGGACTGATACCCGATGCGGCTGCGGCGCTATCTCACCTGGACACTGATTGGCGCGACTATCCTGTCGCTCCTGCTGCATTTTTTCACCATTTTTGGTGAAACGCTGCTCGGCTTTGTTGAAGCCCAGCTCGAGCCGGAAGCGGCGATTCGCAAGACCACGCGCAAACTGGCCGAGCAGTCACTGGATGAGGAAGAGCTGGCTGAAGACGGCAAGCAGGCGAAGGCCAAACCGCTGATCGACAAGGTAACGGTCTATCTGGTGCCTGCCGCACAACTTCGCCCGGCCAAGCCACCTGCGGCCAGCAAGCCGGCGGCGAAGCCCAGGCGGATCAAGCCCCGGCCGCAGGCCAAACCCGTGGCCAAACTCTTGCCGCAGACTGAACCGGCCGAACCGGTGGCTGCGCCCGATCAGATCAATCCGGTCACAGTGGCTGCTGCCGAACCGCCAGTGGTTACTGCTCCGCCTGAAAGGCCTCAGCCCGACAGTTCGCCGGCTGCCGCGCCGGCCGCACCTTCTGCCGAACCGGCAGCCGTGCCGGCCCAGCCGGCGCGACGCAAGGGAACGTACAAGCCGGGCGAAGCAAAGGCCGGCTTTCCGCGCCATGTGCGGGTAAAAATGCTGGCGATGGGGATCGGTGAAGGGTATCTGGAATGGAAGCGCGACAAGAATACCTACCGTATTGAAGCCGATGCCAGCGCGCTGGGCCAGCGGCGGCGCCTGGTCAGCCAGGGCGTCATCACCCCTACCGGGCTGCGACCCAATGATTACAAGGTGTACGTTGGCAGCTCCGAGCAGGCGGATCACCAGTGCCTGTTCAACTGGGAGGCGGGCACGGTACAGGTTGGCAAGGTGGGAGAGATGAAAACCGAGCCGCTGGATGACGATGCCCAGGATTTGCTCAGCTTCACCTTCCAGTTTGCTGCTTACGGCAGCAAGATGAAGGATTTCGATATCCAGTTGTGCTCCGGTCGCAAGATCGAGCACCAGACGCTGGCGATCCAGGGTGAAACCACCTTGTTCATCGCCGGTCGGGATGTCCCGGTGCTGGTGCTGCGTGGCGAAAACGACCGTGGCAAGGCCGAGGCCTGGCTGGCACCTGACTGGAACAACATTCCGGTGAAAATGTTTTTTGACTCGAACAAACGCAAGATTTCCGGTTCGATGGTTGCCACCGAACTTGAAATCGATGGCAAAACCGTACTCGCGCCGCAAAAGGCGATTGATGAAGATGCCTATTCCGGCGGCGGCTGATGCCGGTGCCCGCTGATTTCGCCGCCGCAAACCCAACCAAGGCCACGACCATGTTATTGCAAAGCGCCCAACTTTCCGCCACCGAAGCCGCTTTGGAGCGGGTGCTACCGTTTACCCAGCCGGCCGACGCCGTGCTCAGCCATTTCTTCCGCGAGCGGCGCAAGCTCGGTGCTCAGGATCGGCAGTTTGTCGCCGAAACCGTATTCGGCGTGTTGCGGCATCTGCTGGCGCTGCGCCAGATGCTGGGCGATGACGACAGGCCGCGGATCTTGTTGCTGGCTTACCTGAACCGCTATTGCGGCCTGAGCCTGCGCGAGCTGGAGAAGCTCTGCCGCCCGCAGGAGGCCGAGCAACTGAAGCAGATGCAGCGTGACAGCGACAACTGGCCACTGGCGGTAAAAATCGAGCTGCCACAGTGGGTGGTCGATCGCTTGTCGGCGTATTACGACGAAGCGACCATTCGCCGGCTGGGGCAGAGCCTGCAGCAGCCGGCGCCGCTGGATGTGCGGGTCAACACCTTGCTGGCAACCCGCGACGAGGTGCTGGCAGCCTTGCCCGGCAGTGGTTTGAAGGGCGCGCCGACCCGATATTCACCATTTGGCATCCGCCTGGAGGGCAAGCCTGCGCTGAACAAACATCCGATGTTCAACGCTGGCAAGATTGAGGTGCAGGACGAAGGCAGCCAGCTGCTTGGCCTGCTGCTGGCGCCAAAGCGCGGCGAAATGGTGGTGGATTTCTGTGCCGGCGCTGGCGGCAAGACATTGCTGCTCGGCGCGATGATGCAATCCACCGGCCGGCTGTATGCGTTCGATGTGTCCGAACGCCGTCTGGCCAATCTTAAGCCGAGACTGAAACGCTCCGGCCTGAGCAATGTGCAGCCGCAGCTGATTGGCAGCGAGAACGACCCACGGATCAAGCGGCTGGCCGGCAAGGTCGACCGGGTGCTGGTCGATGCGCCGTGTTCCGGGCTGGGCACCTTGCGCCGCAACCCGGATCTGAAATTCCGCCAGTCGTCGCAAAGTGTCGACGAGCTGACCGGCAAGCAGGCGGCCATCCTTGCTTCGGCTGCCCGTCTGGTGAAGCGGGGTGGCAGGCTGGTGTATGCCACCTGCAGTATCTTGCAGGAAGAAAACCAGCAGATCGTTGCGGCATTCCTGGCGGCCCATCCTGATTTCCGTCTGTTGCCGGCCGGTGACTTGCTGGCGCAGCAAGGTGTCGCGCTGCAGATGGGCGACTATCTGCAGCTTGACCCGGCGCAGCACGGCACCGACGGTTTCTTTGCGGCTGCGCTGACCCGCGATTGAGCCCGCCCCGGCTACATGCCGGCAATGCTCAGGTAGCGGGCAATCGGGCTGTTGCGGTTGAAGTTTGGCAGATAGGTGAGCAGTGAGCTGACCGAGTCGGCTGCCAACCCGTTCAACTGTGGCTGGTTGAAGCTGAACAGCACCGAGCGTTGGGTGTCGATATCCTGCAGGGTGCGTTCGAGCTGGCGTGAGCTCAACTGCAGCTCGCTGGTGCTGCCTGTCTGGCTGGAGGCAACGGCCTGCAGGCCGCTGGCGACATCGGCAAGCCATTGCGCGGCTTGATCCGGATTGCTGGCAAAGCCGCGCTCCAGCTTGTCGGCGTCGATTGACAGCTTGCCGGTGCGATCGGCACGAATACCCAATTCATCCAGCCCGATCCGGTCATTGCCAATGCCTGCCCCGGTGGTATTCAGCACCTGTTGCAAGGCTGCGCTGATCTTGCGGCCCAGACCCGATGGTTCCAGTCCGTTGCCGGCCTGCAGGAAGCGGTTGTAGCTTTCGGTCAGGGTCTTGGCTGATTGCGCAAATGCGCTGCTGTCGCGGGCGACGGTGATGCGGGTGTTGCCGACGCCGGTCAGGTCGAGCTGAACGCCGGCGATTGCCGCGCCGGTGCGGTTGGCCTGGCTTTGCAATGCGCTGCCATCGACCGTGAATGCCGCGTCGCTGGCGGCCACGGTTTCTGTCAGATTGCGGCCGGCGCCGGTGGTAGCCTGCGGGTCGAATGCCAGGGTTGAGAGCCCGTTTGCATCA
Source organism: uncultured Burkholderiales bacterium (assembly GCA_964495595.1). Lineage (GTDB taxonomy): Bacteria > Pseudomonadota > Gammaproteobacteria > Burkholderiales > SCOH01 > CALMFQ01. The sequence continues at coordinate 10,385 of CAZBWH010000011.1, forward strand.
GTGTCGGTGCCGTCGTTATCGGCAACACGGATGCGCAGGCTGTTCTGGCTGCCGGTCTCGCTGGACTGGATCAACAGGCGGTAGGTGCCGGTGTCGCTGTCCTGTTGCACGCTGGCCACCACGCCTGCCTGTGCCTGGTTGATGCGCCTTGCAATGCCGGCCAAGGTGCCGTCACTGCTGGCAATGCTGATATTGCTACTGCGCTCGGCACTGAAACCGTTGATCGTGTTGCGGCCGATGTCGAGGGTCAGCGTGCCGGTGCCGAGGATGGTGCTGTCCTGATCGGTCTGGGTGGCCGACGTCAGCTGTTGCGCACTGGCTAGCTGGCTGACTTCCAGTGCGTAGCGATCTGCCTGGCTGCTGGCGGCGGCCGTGTCGGAGCGTGCGACGTTTTCATCGCTCGATGTTGCCCGGTAAGGGGCAACAGCGTCTTTGTCATCCAGCCCGCGCAGCCCGTCGCTCAATGCGGTCAGTCCGGACTTGAGCTTGCCCAGATCGGACAGCCTTACCCGCGTGCTGGCCTCGTTGCGGCTGAGGTTGTTGATGCCGAGCCCGCCGGCTGCTGCCGGGCTGTTGTCGGCGCCGGACAGTGATGACACGCCGTACAGGCGGTTGGGGCCGTACAGGGTGCTGAGGTTGCGCAGGTAGCCTGCCGACGAGGGCGTGCCCAAGCTGCTGCCGATCATGTTTAGCATGGCCTCCCCCCGTTCTGTTGCACGACCCCCTTCATCGACCGGCGCAGACCGGCCAGTCGATCCCTGCCGATATTTTACGCCTGCCGGTGGTGTGGCGGGATTGATTGTATCGATCAGCCGGGGCGGGTCTATCGGGCGGGTGGGGTGGGCTCGTGGCTGGCTGGCCGGGCCTGCCAGGGTAGTGGTACGTCAATGCCATTGACGGCCAGCCGGCCTTGCCGCCAGGCCGCGGTGGTGGCCAGTACGCCTCCTTCGTTGCGGATCAGTTGCTGGTCGATCAGATTGGCAATCTGGCCTTCGACCAGTTGCTGGGCCAGCGAGTCGATGTTTTCTACCTGTTCTTCGGTCAGCTCCGACCCGCTGCGTTCGATCAGGATGTTGCGCACCAGCAGGCGGACGTAAGTTTCCACGACTTTCTTGGGCAGCTTCAGGTCGGCGTCGGCGCTGATCTTGTCCAGCAGCTTGAGCGGCTGGTCGATGTCGGCATCTTCGAAGCCCTTCAGCGCCAGGCGGCCGCGTAGCTTGACTTCGCCTTCTGGCAGGCGCAGGTCGAACTTGCGCAGTTCCAGTTCCGGATCGTGGCGCAGCAGTGGCAGTCCGGTACGGCGGAACTGGGCAAATGCCTGGTTTTCGCCTTCCGCGCTGCTCAGGCCCTGCCGCTGCAGGGTGGAGAGCATCTGTTCCAGCCGGGCCACAGTCGGGGCGTGCAGGTGGCGGGCGACAAACACCATGGCGGCGGGTCCGTAGGGTTGGCGACCCAGCTGCAGGCTGGCCAGGTCAAGCTGGACTTCGCTGTCGAGGAAATCGCCTCGTGCCTGGGTCTGGTAGGCGTAGCGCAGTTGTTGCACGCCGCCCTGGAACGGGGTGGGTTCGGTCGCCTTGACGGTCAGGGATGCGAGGGTGGCCTGGCCCTTGCCCAGCATCAGGCCGGCTACGCCGCGTTGCGATTCAGTATGCAGGCCGATGCGGCCGATACCGATGCTGCCTTTGCTCGCGGCGTCCAGCAGGATGCCGGGCAGCAGGCCGTCGACCTGGTAGCGGTTGTAGTCGCCGGCGTAGTCGATGGCTGAGCGCAGTCCTTGCCACTGAACCTTGACGCCGCTGATGGCTTCCTGGTAATCGACCGATGGGACGCTGAGCCGGATATGGCCATCGTTGCTGAAGGCGATCCGGTTTTCGATCCGGATGGGCGGCTGGTCGCCGAAAAACGGTCGCAGTGCCTTGCGGGCGTCGGTTGACAGCAGCAGCTCGGTTTCGACATGCGCCTTGGCCGGGCGCAGGTCGAAGCGGCCCAGCAAGGGCAGCGGGCCGTGCTGGATATGATTGCGGTAACGAACCCGGATGGGGTGGTAAGGTTTGTCGGTGAACTTGAGATAGGCCTGGTAGGGCCAGGTCAGGCTGTCGGTCAGCTCCAGTTCGACCGTCTGTTCGGCGCTGAGCCAGCCGCGCTGGTAGTGGCTGCTGCGGATGGTGAAGTAGGGGAGTTTGCCGATCTGCTGAAGTTGCTGTTGCAGCGCTTGTTCGGCGCCCTTGCCCGCCCACCAGCTTGCGCCGCCGTAGGCCGCCAGCAAGGCTGCCGCGCCGCCGATTCCGTATTGCCACCATTTGCTCACTGCCGACCCCGACCTTCGTTTCCAGATACCTGATTGTGTGCGATATCTTAGCAGAGCCTTGCCCCGCGGCCGGTGCGGTCGGGTAAAATTTGTCGCTTGGCATGAATGACGAGAAGCCCGACCGACATGAAATCGCTTGAGTCGCACAATTTGTTGCTGGAGTCGCTGGACGATCTGGCGCGTATCGACGTGTTCTGGCAGCTGGCCGTCCTGCTGGGATCGCTGCTGCTGGCCTGGCTGGTGAACCGGCTGCTGCGCCGCCGTCCGGGGCTGGTGGCGTGGATGGGCGAGTTGGGGACTGCCAGTCTGGAGCGCTTGCTGTTTCCTCTGTCCAGCTATCTGTTTGTCTGGCTGGGCGGCAGCGTGCTGAGCTGGTTTTACCGGGTGACGGTGCTCAGGCTGGCCGGCTGGCTGCTGTTGGCAATGGCGGCGATCAGGCTTGCGGTTTACCTGTTGCGCTACGTTTTTCCGCGTGCGGCCTGGGTGGCTCGTTCCGAGCGTTACATTGCTGCCTTGATCTGGGCAGGTTTTGCCCTGCATGTGACCGGTGTGTTGCCCGACGTGCAGCAGGCGCTGGATGACTTTGGCTTTACGCTGGGCAAGCACCGGGTGTCGCTGTGGTTGCTGCTTACGGGCCTGGTGTCGTTTGCCGGCACGGTGATTGCAGCGATGTGGGTCGGCAGTGTCATCGAGCACCGGGTCATGCGGACGGCGGAACTGGACATGAGCCTGCGGGTGGTGATCACCAAGGTGATCCGCGCCGCGTTGCTGGTGGTGGGGGTGCTGATTGCGCTGCCACTGGTGGGCATCGACCTGACCATGCTGTCGGTGTTTGGCGGGGCGTTTGGTGTCGGGCTGGGGCTGGGGTTGCAGAAGATCGCCAGTAACTACGTCAGCGGCTTCGTTATCCTGCTCGATCGCTCGATCCGTCTGGGCGACCGGGTGCAGATCGACAACCGCATCGGCGAGGTTACCAAGCTGACTGCCCGTTACGTCGTGGTGCGCCTGGGGGACGGCAGCGAGGCAATCATTCCCAATGAAACCCTGGTGACCTCGACCGTGTTGAATCTGTCGTACACCAGCAACGACATGCGCATCGTGCTGCCGGTGCAGGTCAGCTATCACTCGGATATCGACCGGGTGACGGCCTCGCTGCTGCAGGCGGTCGAGGGCAATCCGCGGGTGTTGGCCGAGCCGGCGCCGGCGGTGTTGCTGAAATCGTTCGGCGAGAGCGGGATCGATCTGGAGCTGGCGGTCTGGCTGGCCGATCCACAGAACGGGATTGCCGCGTTCCGTTCGGAAATCAATCGCCGCATCTGGGACAACTTCCGCCGCGATGGCATCGAGATTCCCTACCCGCAGCGCGAAGTCCGCGCCGTTTCCTGACACCGGCCTGCAAGCCGCATCCCTGCTGGTCTGCAGGCCGGCCTGCGAGCCAATATCCATGCGGTCTGCAGGGCAGCATGTCCGATCAATCGGCCCGGCGTGTCCGGGCGCTTACTGAAAGTGGCCAGTATGGCTTTACAGCGTTTTCATGTTGGCACTCGCTATTGCGAGTATGTGATTCATAACCAGACCGTTTACCTGTCGGGCCAGGTGCCGGACGACCCAGCGCTGGATATCGCTGGCCAGACCACACAGGTGCTCGATGCGATTGATCGCTGGCTGGCCGAAGCGGGCAGCGACCGGCGCCGGCTGATCAGCGCCACGATTTACCTGGCCGATCTGGCCGACTACGAGGGGATGAACGCGGTCTGGGATGCCTGGCTGCCTGCCGGCTGTGCGCCAGCCCGTGCCACCGTGCAGGCGAGGCTGGCCAACCCCGGCTGGCGGCTGGAAATCCAGGCGATCGCCGCACTCAATCCAGTCTGAACATCCCCGGCGCGGGTTTAGCGGCCGATCAGGTTCATGCCGCAGACGCGCAGGGTTTCGCCGTTGACCCCGCCAGACTCCGGGCGGGCAAGAAACGCCACCAGCTCGGCAACATCCTGCGGCAGCCCGCCCTGCGACAAGGCATTGAAGCGGCGCGCCACCTCGCGAATCATGAACGGAATCGCCGCAGTCATCGGGGTGTCGATAAAGCCGGGTGCTACGGCGTTGACCGTGATCCGGCGGTTTTGCAGTGCAGTGGCCAGCGAATGGGTCAGGCCGATCAGGCCCGACTTGGCCAGTGCGTAGTTGGTCTGGCCCGCATTGCCGGCAATGCCGGAAATCGACGACAGAAACACGATCCGCCCACCGTCGTTCAGGCCGTTCTGTGCCAGCGATTCGGCCAGGTGATAGGGCGCGTGCAGATTGACATCCAGAGCCATTTGCCAGGCATCGGCCGGCATGCGCCTGAAACGCTTGTCGCGGGTGATACCGGCATTGTTCACCAGTACATCCAGCCCTTCCCCAAACTGTTGGGCCTGTTGGCGCAGCTGGTGTGGGGCATCGATGGCGGTGATGTCCAGCGCCAGCGCGTGGCCACCGATACGGGACATCTCTCTCGCCAGCGCCGGATTGCCCGGCCGGTCGATACCGATCAGCTGTGCGCCTTCCGTGATGAATTGCTCGGCAATCGCCAGACCGATGCCCTGGGCTGCGCCGGTAACGGCCACCAGCTTGCCTTTGAGCGAGCCGGGTGCCAGCCCCAGATGCCGGCGCGGCTGGCTGACGGTAATGGTTTGCCCGGTAATGAATGCCGAGCGGCGGGATAGCAGGAACGCCAGCCAGGGCAGGGTGGCCTCTTCGCCGCGTTCGACCAGTTGCAGTTGATTGACGGTAACCCCGCTGCTGCCCAGCTCTTTGGCCAGGCTTTTGGCAAAGCCGGTGATCGCTTCGGCGATGGCCGCACGGGGCCAGTCGACGCCGGTGGTGGCGCCGCTGAGAAACACGATCCGGTCGTTGGCCCGCAGCCGGGACACCTGCGGCTGCAGCAATGACAGCAAGCCATCGAGCGAACGCAGCTCCGTCCAGCCGGTGACATCCACCACCAGCCCGTTTCGCTGGCCGGTGGCGGGCTGGCAGGTGCCGGGAATGGCCAGATCGACAAAGCCGCCCTGACCCAGATAGGTGCAGGCCAGATCGGCCAGCTCGTTTTCCTGCCAGGCGCCGGCGGCACGCAGCAGAACGGGGGATTCGGGAATGGGTGCGCCAATGGCGCGCAGGATCTTGAGCCAGGCAGGATTATTGGGCGGTTTGACCGACATCGGAGTGGTTCCGGAAAGTAGCTTTACCGATTCTAGTCGCGCCGCACCGCCAATGCCATGTCATGCGCCGTGTGCGGGGCCGGGCCGCTTGGCCGGGGCGGCTGGAGGCAGCAGATCGGTAATCGAGCCTTCCGCCATTTCCGCCGCCAGCGCCAGCGTTTCCGACAGGGTTGGGTGGGCATGGATCGACAGAGCCAGATCGTGGACGTCGGCATCCATTTCCAGTGCCAGCACTGCCTCGGCCAGCAACTCGCCGGCATTGACGCCGACCACGCCGGCACCCAGGATGCGCCGGGTCTGCGGGTCGATCACCAGCTTGGTCAGACCATCCTCGCGGCCGTTGCCCAGTGCGCGCCCCGAGGCTGCCCACGGAAACCGGGCCGTTTCCACCACGATCCCCCTGGATCGGGCTTCAGTTTCGGTCAGCCCCATCCAGGCGACTTCCGGGTCGGTGTAGGCAATGCCGGGAATGGTCCGCGCATCGAAATGACGGCGGTGGCCAGCAATCACCTCGGCGGCCACCTTGCCCTGGTGGGTAGCCTTGTGGGCCAGCATCGGCTGGCCGACGATATCGCCGACGGCAAAGATATGCGGCACATTGGTCCGGCACTGGCTGTCAACGGCAATGAATCCCCGCTCGTCCACGGCCACACCTGCGGCATCGGCGCCGATCAGCCGACCGTTGGGTTGCCGGCCGACTGCCAGCAGCACCCGGTCGTACACCTGTGGCTCTGCCGGCGCCTGCGGGCCCTCGAAATGCACCCGCAGCCCATCCGGCCGGCTGCCGACGGCGCTGACCCGGGTGCTGGTCATGATGGCCTGGTAGCGTTGGCGCAAACGGGCTTCCAGCACCTTGACCAGATCCCGGTCGGCGCCCGGAATCAAGCCGTCGCCCAGCTCTGCCACGCTGACCTTGCTGCCCAGCGCATCGTAGACGCAAGCCATTTCCAGCCCGATGATGCCGCCGCCGATCACCAACAGCCGTTCCGGGATATCGGCCAGCGCCAGCGCACCGGTCGAGTCGATCAGCCGGGGGTCGTCGTAGGGGTAGCCGGGCAGGGTGGTGGCACGGCTGCCGGCTGCAATGATTGCGTGCCGAAAGCGCACGGTCTGTTTGCTGCCATCGGCAGCAGCCACTTGCAGCGAGTACGCTGAATCGAACCGGCCCACGCCCTGCAGCACACTGACCTTGCGCTGGCGGGCCAGCCCGGCCAGGCCCTTGGTCAGCCGGCCCACGACGCCATCCCGAAAGCCGCGCACACCAGGCAGATCGATCTGCGGCGGGCCGAACACGACGCCGTGGCTGCGCAGCTGCCCGGCGTCGGTAATCACCCGGGCAATGTGCAGCAGCGCCTTGGACGGGATGCATCCCACATTCAGGCAGACCCCGCCCAGGGTCGGATAGCGTTCGACCAGTGTCACCGACAGGCCCAGATCAGCCGCCCGGAACGCCGCCGTGTATCCGCCCGGCCCACCCCCCAGCACTAGCAGGTCGGTGTCGAATTCGCCGGCCGGGGTGGCGGGCCCGGTGGTGGCTGACGCCGGCGGGGCGTCGCCAGCGCCCTCTGGCTGCAACTGCAGTACCCGCGTGCCGCTCGACACCTTGTCGCCCACGGCCACGTACCATTGCTGCACGACGCCGGCAGCCGGAGCGGGCACTTCCATCGTTGCCTTGTCGGTTTCCAGCGTGAGCAGCGCCGTGTCTTTGGCGATCCGCTGCCCTGGCTGCACCAGCAGCTCGATCACGTCTACTTCGCTGAAGTTGCCCAGGTCGGGAATCAGGATGTCGATAGGCTGGGATTCAGGCATGACGGCCTTTCAAAGACTGGGGTGAATGAAGCCGGCCAGGATCAGGCGGCCAGTTGCTTGCACTGCCTGGTGCAGTCAGCGCACGCGTCGGCGCAATCCTTGCACTGCTTGTGTTTCTTTTCGTGCTTGCGGCATTCTTTCTCGCATTCCTCGCACACTGCCAGGGCCATTCTGGCCAGCGCGGCGGTGTGGTTGGATTCCTGCAGCGCGAGTTTCTGCAGGGCGGTGCATACCGCCAGCAGCTCACTGACCGACTGGCCGCAGGCGGCCATTTCCTTGTCACCCTGGCCGAGCAGCACCAGGCAGTGCGCCAGACAGGTTTCGCCAGTGCTGATGCAGTGGCCGGCAGAGCTGGCCAGCTTGCCGAACCGCGAATCACCGCCGTGATGGTGGTGCTGGTGTGCCCTGACCGGTGGCGATGTCGCCTGGGCAGTGCCGGCCAGGCCGGCCAGCGCAGTCAGGGTAGCGGTTTGCAACAGTGTGCGACGATCCATCTTCACGATACTCCACAGAGATTGAAACAGGGGAAAACCGCAGCGGCAGCCAGGTTTTTCCGGATGACTGGCAGCCCGCTGCACCGGGCATTGCGGGGCCGAGCAACGGCCTGATTCATCTTGGCTGCTGCCGGCGCAGTCGGCAAGGAAAGCGCTGATTTATCCGGCAGACAGTCGAGCTTTCGAGCACCGCCCGCGCAGCCAATCAATCAGCGCTTCGCAAGGCGGATCAGCGCAACTGAACCAGTTCGCCCTGGCGGGTAAAGGTCAGGAACCGCTCGATATGTCCCTGGCGGATCATTTCGACCATCTGGTTCAGCGGCTGGTCGGCATCCTGGCTGCTCGGCGCCTGGCCACCCTTGCCGGCAATGCCGGAGGCAAACACGATATCCCAGTGTTTACCCATCTGCTGCGATTCAGCCAGCAGCGCCTCAAAGCCAGGCAATTCGGCCGGCAGGCGGTCGACACACATCACGGGCGCCAGCGCACCGCCCTGGCCGGCTTCAAAGCGCATCTGCTGTCCCTTGCTGGGGTTGTCTGGCAATTCGGCCGCGGCAAACACAAACAACAGGCGTTGTGGCTGTGGCTGCTGGGTGGCGGCGGTCAGGAAATCGGCAAAACAGGTGATGTTCACGGCAGCTCCGGTCAGATCAGGCATTAAGGGCCACCGAATTTACCTGAATCCTGATTGCACGCAAGCGGCGGCTAGCCGCTTTGCACCTGATTGCGCCCCTGCTGTTTCGCTTGATACAGCGCCATGTCGGCGCGCTGCAGGATCTGGCTGAATTCGGTGTCGTGCGCGCCGGCGACACTGACGCCGATGCTGACCGTGACCCGGAACGGCCCGCTGGCGGTCGGGATGTCGATGCCGGCGGTGAGCAGGCGCAGGCGCTCGGCCAGCATGCGGGCATCGTCCAGCCCGGTCTGCGGTAGCAGGATGGCGAACTCCTCGCCGCCCAGCCGGCCTACCGAATCGAGCTGGCGCAGCGCGTTGTGCCAGGCGGTTGAGAGCTGCCGCAGCACCGTGTCGCCGACGGCGTGGCCGTAGGTGTCGTTCACCCGCTTGAAATGATCGATATCCAGCATCAGCACCGTCAGTGGCGTGTGGTAGCGCTGGGCGCGCAGGAATTCGCGTTCGGCCTGCTGATCGAACGCCCGGCGGTTCATCCGGCCAGTGAGCGGGTCGGTGGTGGCCAACTGGGCCAGTTGCCAGGTGGCTTGCTGCATGCGGTTCATCGCCAGCAGCAGCGCGAGGTACAGCCCGGTCAGCAGCAGCGAAAACACCGCGCCGAGCACGAACACCATCTGCTTTTGCTGTTGCCAGGCTTGCAGCGAATCGTGCTCGGCCGCGCCTGCCAGCACGATCAGCGGCTGGTCGGGCAGATGCTCAAAGGCCATCAGCCGTGGCACATGGTCGGTGGACGGGCTGTCGGTGCGGTAGAAACCGCTGCGGGTGCGGGAGAGAATTTGGCTGAAGTTAGGGTTGCTGCGAACCGATTTGCCGATGTAATCGCGAACGTAGGGCAACCGGGTCAGCAGGGTGCCATCCTGGTGCAACAAGGCAATGTTGCCATTGGGCTGCACCCGCAACGGCTCCAGCAGCTTCAGCAGCGCATCGAGGTCGATCAGCGCCACAGCGGCCATCCAGCGGCTGCCCGGCTGGTGGATCGGCCAGGACAGCGGCAGCACCGGCTGGCCAGCAAGCCGGGTAGCATCGACCGGGGCAATCAGCAGTTGCCGGATGGCCTGCTGCCGCTGGGCGGCCAGCAGCGGGTGTTGTGTCAGGTCGATCGTCTCGCCGGGGTGGCCAGAGCGTAGCTGCCCCTTGCGATCCACCAGTCGCAGCCGAAAGTCGATGCCGTTGATCGATGGCAGTTCCCGCAATTGGCGGGCAAACTCGCGGTCGACCAGCGGATTGGCGCCGGGCTGCTGGCTGATGCGCTGTTCGATTAACTGCAGCCGGCTGCTGGCAGCGGCCAGCAGCGCGCCGGTACGTTCGCGCACAATGCCGGCCAGCGCCTGCAGCCGCTCGCGGTGGGCATGCACGACGTGCTGCTGTTCGAAATCGGCCCACCACAGCAGCGATGCCCACTGAATCAGCAGCGTGAGCGCCATCCCGCCGGAAAGCAGCCAGCGATAACGGCGGGGTGAGGCTTGGGTAACGGTGGCGGGCATGCGGCTTTTTGGCGGGGCTTGGCTTTTTAGCGTAGTGTTGCGCGGCCGGATTTGCCAGCCAGTAAATGCCGAAAGGAGATCAGGAATTGCCTGATGCGCCCGCCGGGGCAAGGGGCTAGGCTAAAACAATGGCAAATAGTGGATCAAGGCAGCGGAGGCGGCAATGGGCGGGTTTCAGTGGTCGGATGAATATGTCATCGGGGTGCCGGAGATCGATGCACAGCATCGGCAGTTGATGGAGATGGTGAACCGGCTGGGCGAGCTGGTGGAGCAGGGGGCGGAGCAGGCGGCGTTTGATGGCATCGTGCACGGCATCTTCAATTATGCGGCGACCCATTTTGTAGCTGAAGACCGCGTGTGGGCCCGCCTGGGGGTGGATGAATCGCAGTTGCAGGCGCACACGACGATGCATGACAATTACATGCGCCAGATGCAGCGCCTGCAGCAGCAGTTTGCCAACGTGCAGCGCGATGCAGCGATCGTGCACAGCTTTCTGGAAGGCTGGCTGGTGTACCACATTCTGGGTGAAGACCGGCACATGGCGCGGGTGGCCGGGTTGGTTGCCGAACCGCCGCCGGCAGCGGCCGGGCAGGGGAGCGGCTTGCGGCTCGTGCTGCCACGCACCCAGGAAGGCGCCCGGCATGGATGACTGGCAGCTCGATCTGGACATGCTGCAGCGCATTATCGACGCGCTGCCGGTCGGGGTGTGGATTGCCGACACCCAGGGGCGCCTGAAGATGAACAATCCTGCCGGGCGCAGTATCTGGCAGGGCGAGCGCTGGGTGGGCATTGACCAGTACACCGAATATCCGGGCTGGTGGTCGCACAATGGCGAGCCGGTAAAGCCGGAAGACTGGGGGCTGGCGCGGGCGGTGATGTACGGCGAAAGCTCGCGTGACGAGATGGTCGACATTCGCTGCTTTGACGGCACCCGCAAGACCATTCTCAATTCGGCCACCTTGATCCGCAATGCCGCCGGCCAGCCGCGTTGCGCGGTGGCAACCAACCAGGACATCACCCGGCTGAAGGCCACCCAGGATGCGCTGCAGGAAACCCGCCAGCAACTGGCCGCGCTGTCGCAGCAGGTGCTGGCGATTCAGGAACAAGAACGCCAGCGGCTGTCGCGCGAGTTGCACGATGAAATCGGCCAGACGCTGACCGCGCTGAAAATCACCCTCGAAGCCTGCCGCCAATCGCGCACCGAGCTGCGCGACGGCGTCCTGCAACATGCGATCGACATCACCCACCTGCTGGTGGGCAATGTGCGCGATCTGGCCCGCCGCCTGCGGCCGCCGCAGCTGGACGAGCTGGGCCTGCTGCCGGCGCTGCGCACCCATCTGGACGATCTGGCGCAGATCAGCCCGCTGGTGTTCAGCCTGCAGGGCAACTGCACCGGGCAGCGAATGCCCGCCGAGCTGGAGCTGGCCTGTTTTCGCATCGTGCAGGAATCGGTGAACAACGTCATCCGCCACGCCAGCGCCAGCCAGGTAACGGTCAGCCTGCAGTGTCAGGCCGGCTGGCTCGATCTGGCGATCCGAGACGACGGCTGCGGTTTTGACCAGCAAGCGCTGAAAACCCGCCGTCCCGATTATTTTCCGCTGGGCCTGCTGGGAATGCGCGAGCGCGCCGCCAGCCTGAACGGCAGCCTCTCCATTGACAGCACCCCCGGTGCCGGTGCTACCGTTCGCGCCCGTTTTCCGCTGGAGCCCGCATGAATCCCGTCCAGGCCAACCCGATCCGCGTCATTCTGGTGGACGACCACAAGCTGGTGCGGGCCGGGCTGCGGATGCTGGTCGACGGCATGGCCGGCATGACCATTGTCGGCGAGGCCGGCAACGGCGCCGAGGCGCTGGCACTGTGCGCCACGCTAATGCCGGATGTGGTGTTGCTGGACATCGCCATGCCGGTGCTCAACGGCCTGGATGCGCTACAGCAGATCCAGCCGCAATATCCGGCGGTGCGCGTCATCATCCTGTCGATGCTGGCCAGCGAAGAGCACGTGATCCGGGCCCTCAGTCAAGGCGCCACCGGCTATTTGCTGAAAGATTCGGCGCCAGCCGAGCTGGAGCTGGCCATCCGCTGCGTGCTGAACGGCGAAACCTGGCTGTCGCCCCCAATTTCCCGCCAAGTGGTTGACGGCTATCTGGCGCGGGTCGGCCTGGCCACCAGCCCCGAAGCCGGCCCGCAACCCGGCCCCGACCCGCTGTCAGAGCGGCAACGGGAAGTGCTGCGCCTGCTGGCACTGGGCCGCAGCACCAAGGAAATCGCCTTCGAGCTGGATATTTCTACTAAAACCATCGAAACCCACCGTGCCCAGATCATGAAAAAACTCGGGCTGCAGGACATCGCCAGCCTTACCCGCTACGCCATCCGGCGCGGCATCATTCCTCTCGATTAGGCTCTGTTGGCCAATACCAGCGCGGCATCCAGCCCATCCCCCTTGATGGGAGAGGGGGAAAGGCGGTGGGGCTTGTCGATCAATCGGCCTGCAAGCCAATACCAGAGCGGCGTCCAGGCCGGCCTGCAGGCCAATGCCAGAGCGGCGCGCAGGCTGCCCTGGCTGGCTCCGCTACAGGGATTTCCTGATGCCTGCGTCGCCAGCACTCGGAAATTCTCTGATAGAACCCAGCCGGCGCGCTGCCGACAATGAATTAACCGGACGGTAATACTTCAATGCCTCGCCGGTCAGTCAATCTGCTGGAACACATGCAACATGAACACTGAACATCCCCCTCCGCTGGCCAGCCTGCTGGCCGAGCACGCCGATCGTGCCGGTGAATACGTCGCCGACCGCATCGGCCTGGCTCGCGGCGAATATGTCAACCCGTTTGGCGATACGGGTTACGGCGCCTGCCGCAACGACATCGCTGCGCTGGTCGCATCGCTGTCGCTGGCGGTCGAGCTGAACCACAGTGGCCCGTTTGCCGCCTGTGTGCTGCGCCGGATGGCCAGCGTCAAGGCTCGCGGCCTGTCGCGTGATCCATTGCTCGACAGCCTGTCGTGGCTGATGCTGTATTTCGATCACCAGTTTCCACCGCTGCAGCGTGGGCTGACCATGCGCTTTCTTGATCTGAGCTGCAAAGCGCTGTACGGCACGGCTCATGATCTGGCAAGAAGCCAGGCTGCCTGCCACCGCCCCGAAGCCAGCAGCTACGCCCTGCTGGTGGGCGACGCGCCGGCTGTGCAGCGGCGGCTGCAGCAACTGGCACCCGCCGACATGGGGCCTGCCGGCCTGTCAGACGGGATACTGCCCGCGCTGCATCTGGTCGGCCCCTTGTGGCAACACAGCTCGCCACACCCCGCGCCGCAGCTGATTGCCGTGCTGGTGCAGGACGAGCTGATCGTTGAAAACGGCCAGAGTGCCCGCCGGGTGCTGTTCGCCTGCCTGGAAGGCGCCTGTCGGGAGATCGACCTGAGCGCCGCCGCCCGGCCCTTCGAACAGGCCGGCTGGCTGACACACCCGTCCAGCGGCTATCTACCGATCGACCTGCTGCTGCAGCGCATAGCCCCCACCAGTCAGTACAAGCCGTCACTGACCGCGCTGGCAGCCGCCTGGCGGCAATCGCTGCGCTACTACGCCGCGACCGGCAACGATCCAGCGCCTCCCGTTTCTGCCCTGAGCAGCCGCGCCACGACCGTCGCCCGGTTGATCGACCTGTGGCGCCAGCTCAATCTGGATTACTGGACCAGCGCGCCGCAGCCAGCCGGTGTGGCAACCTGCCTGCACTGACGCATGGAAGGCATCCTTCATCATGCCCCAAGCCGATCTCACCGCCCCCCCAACCATCGCCGCAGGCGGCGCAAGCCAGTCAGCGCCGATTAAGCGCAGGCAACAGGATATTCTCCGACAGGCGGCGTTTGCCGCCCGCTTGCCCTGCGCAAGATGGCACGGCGGGCGCTGCTTGTTCAGCGCACCCATACCGGCAGCAGTCTGCAAATCAACAGCCCATCGCCGGATTCAGGGTTAAACCTGCGGGTGCATTCTGGTCGTTTTGTCGGTCAGGCGATTCAGTGCGGACAGGTATGCTTTGGCTGACGCGGCAATAATATCCGTATCGGCACCCTGGCCATTCACCACGCGGCCATCCTTGGCCAGGCGGACGGTGACTTCGCCTTGGCTGTCTGTGCCGCTGGTAATCGCGTTGACTGAATACAGCTGCAGCTCTGCCTGGCTATTGATGATGGCTTCTATGGCCTTGAACGTGGCGTCTACCGGCCCGGAGCCGTTGCCGCTGCTCCGTTTTTCCTTGCCGTGATCCACCAGCACAATTTCCGCTTGGGGTTGTTCGCCCGTTTCGGTGCGTGTGGACAATGACACAAACTTATAGGCGTCAGCTTCTTGCGAGGTGGTTTCACCCCCCACCAGTGCGTACAGATCTTCATCGAAGATTTCCGATTTTTTGTCGGCCAATTCTTTAAATCGAGCAAAAGCAGCGTTCAGCGATTCTTCGCTATCCAGCTCAATGCCCAGGTCTTTCAGGCGGGTGCGGAATGCGTTGCGTCCGGAAAGCTTGCCCAGGCTGAGTTTGTTGGCTGTCCAGCCTACGTCTTCGGCGCGCATGATCTCGTAGGTTTCCCGGTGTTTCAAAACGCCGTCCTGATGAATTCCCGATTCATGGGCAAAGGCGTTGGCGCCGACAATAGCCTTGTTCGGTTGCACCGGGTAGCCGGTAATGGTTGAGACCAGCTTGGATGCGGGTACGATTTGTGGTGTGTCGATACGGGTTTCAACATTGAATACGTCGCGGCGCGTGCGAACCGCCATGACGACTTCTTCCAGACTGGCGTTGCCGGCCCGCTCACCCAGCCCATTGATGGTGCATTCAACCTGCCGGGCGCCGCCGCGGACGGCTGCCAGCGAGTTGGCAACGGCCATGCCGAGATCGTTGTGGCAATGGGCAGACCAGATGACTTGGTCTGAGTTGGGCGTGCGGGCGATCAGTTCGCGAAAGAACTGCTCGGTCGCAAAGGGTACGGCGTAGCCAACCGTGTCCGGTACATTGATCGTTCTCGCGCCCGCCTGAATGACGGCATCGAAAATCTTGACCAGAAAATCAATCTCCGAGCGCAAGGCATCTTCAGCAGAAAATTCAACATCGTCGGTGTATTCGCGGGCAATCCTGACCGCTTTCACCGCTGCCTCGATAACCTGCTCCGGTTGCATGCGCAGCTTTTTCTCCATGTGGATCGGGCTGGTGGCAATGAAGGTGTGAATGCGGCCTTTGGCTGCCGGTTTGATCGCTTCTCCTGCGCGGCGCACGTCACTTTCGTTAGCTCGGGAAAGCGAGCACACCGTTGATTCCTTTACAACTTCCGCAATCGCCCGGATGGCTTCGAAATCCCCTGGGCTGGCGGCGGCAAACCCGGCTTCGATCACGTCTACACCCAGCTTTTCCAGTTGGCGGGCGATGCGGATTTTTTCATCCTTGGTCATTGCAGCGCCGGGGCTCTGTTCGCCATCGCGCAAGGTGGTGTCGAAGATGAATAAACGATCGCTCATGGTGTTCTGGCTCCTGTTGGCGAGTGGGGTGTCATTGACAGGTTTGATGCCGTATTCATGGATGTTGAAGATACGGCCGCTTTTGGCAGCAAGCTCTGCCAGGCGATGAACTTGCGTCAGAGGAATGCTGCCGCGCTCCCGCCACTTGTATATTGCGGCACGAGACAGTGGTTCATCAGGGAAGTGCTGGTTATAGAGGTCTGCGAGTCTGGCTGGGCCGCCAAACTCGCGAATGATACGTTCAATATCGAAAGCCACGATCCCCCTCCGCAGTTGACATCATGGCATCGAGCTTAGTGCGATCTGGACGTTGTGTCAAATCGGTCTAATGGTAAATGGATTGTATTGGACGTTTTGTCTATGTTGACGGCGGGGGAGTGGCTGGTTTACGCAATCTCAGTAGCCACATGGCGTAGCCAGACAGGGCGTAGCCGACAAAGACGCCGAACAGCATCATGGGCGGGTTGCTGGAGATCAGAACTATGGCCAATACGATGACCAGCAATGCGACGAATGGCACGCTTTTGCGAGCGTTGAATTCCTTGAAGCTGTAGTAGCGGATGTTGCTGACCATGGTGATGCCGGCAAACAGGGTGAAAGCCATCGTTATCCATGGCAAATAGCTGTGCGTTTCGGAGGTGATGCCATTTTCAACACAGATCCATACCAGGCCAGCCACCAGCGATGCTGCGGCAGGGCTGGGGAGTCCCTGAAAATAGCGCTTGTCCTGCACTTCCAGCATGGTGTTGAACCGGGCCAGACGCAGTGCGGCCCCTACTGCGTAGATGAATGCAACGATCCAGCCCAGCTTTCCCAGGCCGCGCAGCATCCAGACGTAAGAGACCAGTGCCGGCGCGACGCCGAATGACACCATGTCGGACAAGCTATCGTATTCGGCACCAAATGCGCTTTGTGTGTGAGTGAGCCTGGCAACCCGCCCATCCAGTCCATCCAGAACCATGGAGATGAAAATGGCGACGGCGGCGTGCTCGAATTTGCCGTTCATCGCCTGGATGATTGCGTAGAAGCCGCCAAACAGCGCGGCGGTTGTGAACAGGTTGGGAAGAAGATAAATGCTTTGCTGGCGAAGGGTCTTGGGTTCCCCTGAGTGCATAGGGTTCATGTTGCTTCCTGGGAATGAACGACGGATTGGATTGGCTGCCCATTCTGCCAGAATGGCTCAGCGGGGGGGAGTGTTTGCGCGGTGGCCATGCAGTGCCGATCAAGCGGTGTTGCGTGTCGACCAAAAAAAACAGGCGTGCCAGCAGCACGCCTGTCGATGGCCCACGCAAGCAGATCAGTTCTTGCTTTGGTCAACCAGCTTGTTGGCTTTGATCCAGGGCATCATGTCGCGCAGTTGGCCGCCGACCACTTCGATCGGATGTACTGCGTTCAGGCGACGACGTGCAGTCATGGACGGGTAGTTGGTCTTGCCTTCCAGAATGAACATCTTGGCGTATTCGCCGGTCTGGATACGCTTCAGGGCGTTGCGCATGGCTTCGCGCGATTTCTCGTTGATCACCTCGGTGCCGGTCACGTATTCACCGTATTCGGCATTGTTGGAGATCGAGTAGTTCATGTTGGCGATGCCGCCTTCGTACATCAGGTCGACAATCAGTTTCAGTTCGTGCAGGCACTCGAAATAAGCCATTTCCGGAGCGTAGCCAGCTTCGGTCAGGGTTTCGAAGCCCATTTTCACCAGTTCGACCGCGCCGCCGCACAACACGGCCTGTTCGCCGAACAGGTCGGTTTCGGTTTCTTCGCGGAAGTTGGTTTCAATCACGCCGCCTTTGGTGCCGCCGTTGGCTGCTGCATACGACAGAGCGATGTCACGGGCTTTGCCGGATTTGTCCTGATAAACGGCTATCAGGCTCGGAACGCCGCCGCCTTTTTTGTATTCGGAGCGAACGGTGTGGCCCGGGCCTTTCGGGGCAACCATGATGACGTCCAGGTCGGCGCGCGGCACGATCTGGTTGTAGTGGATGTTGAAGCCATGGGCAAATGCCAGAACTGCACCTTGTTTGATGTTCGGTTCAACTTCGCGCTTGTAGACGTCCGGTTGCGATTCATCCGGCAACAGGATCATCACGACGTCGGCAGCCTTGACTGCTTCGGCCACTTCAGCCACTTTCAAACCTTCGCCAGCCGCCTTGTTCCACGATGCGCCGTCGCGACGCAGGCCGATGGTTACATTGACTCCGGAGTCACGCAGGTTTTGTGCATGGGCGTGGCCTTGCGAGCCGTAGCCTACGATGGTTACATTTTTGCCTTTGATCAGCGACAGATCGGCGTCTTTGTCGTAATAAACTTTCATTTGAACTCCTAAGGACAAGTGAGGTGTGAGGTAAACACACAAACAGCGGGAATGCTCCCGCTGCCTGCGGCTCGTCCCTCACTAGATTTTCAGAATACGCTCGCCGCGGCCAATGCCGGATGCGCCGGTGCGTACGGTTTCCAGAATCACGCTGCGATCCACGGCCTGGATGAATGCATCCAGCTTGGCGCCTGGACCGGTCAGTTCGATGGTGTAGGTCTTTTCGGTGACGTCGATGATGCGGCCACGGAAAATATCCGCCATCCGCTTCATCTCTTCGCGCTCCTTGCCGGTTGCGCGAACCTTGATCAGCATTAGCTCGCGCTCAATGTGGTCAGCCTCGTTCAGGTCAATCACCTTGACCACTTCGATCAGCTTGTTCAGCTGCTTGGTGATCTGTTCGATGATGTCGTCAGAGCCGGAGGTCACAATGGTCATGCGTGACAGCGTCGAATCTTCTGTCGGGGCAACCGACAGGGATTCGATGTTGTAACCGCGTGCAGAGAACAGGCCAGCCACACGGGACAATGCACCTGCTTCGTTTTCAATCAGAATCGAGAGAATGTGTCGCATGCTGTCCATACCTTAGCTGAGATTGCCATAATCACGTTCTTTGAGCGTCGGAGTCTGCTGAAGGTGACGCATGTGTGGCGGAAGTGCCATCTGGTTGAGTCCCTTTCCGTTGCCTACCATCGGGAATACATTGGTTTTCGGGTCAATCATGAAGTCCATGAATACCAGACGATCTTTCAGTGCCAGCGCTTCCTTGAGTGCGCCTTCGACGTCCGCTGGCTTGCTGATGCGCATGCCGACATGGCCATACGCTTCCGCCAGCTTTACGAAATCCGGTAGTGCGTCAACATAGGATTCGGCATACCTGTTTTCATAGAACATCTCCTGCCACTGCCTCACCATGCCCAGGTAGCCGTTGTTCAGATTCACGATCTTGACCGGTGTATGGTATTGCTTGGCGGTCGACAGTTCCTGAATGTTCATCTGGATCGAAGCCTCTCCGGTAATACAGACTACATCCCGCTCCGGATTGGCTAGCTTGGCCCCCATGGCGTAGGGAAGGCCGACGCCCATTGTTCCCAGTCCTCCCGAATTGATCCATTGGCGAGGACCCTTGAACTTGTAGTACTGCGCGGCAAACATCTGGTGCTGGCCGACATCGGAAGTGATGATCGCTTCGCCATTGGTTAACCGGTGCAGGGTTTCCACGACAAACTGCGGTTTGATGACGAGATCATCCTGCTCGTACTTGAGGCTGTTCGGGGCACGCCATTCGTCAATCTGTTTCCACCATGTCTGTAGCGCAGACGCATCCGGGCGCTCGGGTGTTGCCCGAAGCAGGGCCAGCATCTCGTCGAGTACATCGCGGCAGTTGCCGACGATAGGTACGTCCACTTTGACTCGCTTGGCAATCGACGATGGGTCGACATCAATGTGAATGATCTTTTTGGGGGAGGCCAGAAAGTGTCCTGGCAACGAAATGACCCGATCGTCAAACCGGGCGCCGATCGCAATCAGCACGTCACAATACTGCATGGCCAGATTGGCTTCGTATGTGCCATGCATGCCGAGCATGCCAAGAAACTTCTCGTCATCCCCTGGGTAGGCACCCAACCCCATCAGCGTATTTGTGCAAGGGAAGTCCAGTGTGCGAACCAGTTCGGCTACCTGGGCGCTGGCATCAGACAGTACGGCACCGCCGCCCACGTAAACCAGTGGCCGTTTGGCTTCCGATATAACCTGAACCGCTTTTTTGATCTGGCCTGGGTGTCCCTTGTTGATCGGCGTGTATGAACGCATGTTGACTGCAGCGGGATAGCTAAACTCGATTTTTTTCTGTGTGACATCCTTGGGAATGTCGATCACAACAGGCCCAGGGCGGCCGGTAGTGGCTATGAAAAACGCCTTCTTGAATGTCTCAGCCAGATCCGCAATATCCTTGACCAGAAAGTTGTGCTTCACACAGGGCCGGGTAATGCCTACTGTGTCAACCTCCTGAAATGCGTCCAGACCGATAGCCGGCGTTGCAACCTGCCCGGTAATGATGATCATCGGAATCGAGTCGAGATGAGCTGTTGCGATGCCTGTGACGGCATTGGTTACGCCAGGTCCCGATGTCACCAGCGCCACGCCGATGCGGTTGCTGGAACGGGAGTAGGCGTCAGCAGCGTGAACCGCGGCCTGTTCGTGTCTTACCAGGATGTGTTTGAATTTGTTTTGTTTGAAAATTGCATCGTAGATTTCAAGTACGGCACCGCCCGGATAGCCGAAGACGTATTCAACGCCTTCCTCTGCCAGGCAGCGCGCTACTATTTCTGCGCCTGTTAGTTCCATGTCAAACCCTTAAAATATCTGCCAAACTTTTGGATGAGTGCGAACTAAATGTTCGGGGTGGCCGGACGGGCTCCCGTAATTGTCTCCGAACAGATGTGGCTGTATCGGAACTGGAACAGGCTCAGTTACTGTTGGTAAACTCAGCTGTTATTGCCTGACTCTGCTGTTTTAGACAGCGCCGGGCGTGAAGTTTTGCGACCGCGGGTGCGCGGCGCCAGAAACCCTGTTCAGAACCTTAAACAGTAATGGATAGCCGTGCTGCCGGTCAAGTGTCTACGTCTCCATTTGAACTGTCAGCGCGGGGTTTGTTACCATTTGACTGACTCATGATTGGGCTTGATTGCGCACAGGGTTCGGATGGCCGACAATCACACTATGATGACAACGGAGCATACATCTGGCTTCTCGACAGGAATTATCCGCTTTTTTGGCTGAAACCGATCGCCGCGCGTTCAAGTATGCATTGTTTGCGTTGCGTGACGAAGAGGCTGCGCTGGATGTGGTGCAGGATGCCATGCTCAAGCTTGCCGAACATTACTCCGACCGTCCGCCTGATGAGTTGCCGGCGTTGTTTCAGCGGATTTTGCAAAACCGGATCAGGGATCAGTTTCGCAGACAGAAGGTTCGGTCGCTCTGGACGACCTTATTGTCGTCGCTGTCTTCCGGAGACGATCACGATGGTGATGTGGATCCCCTGGATCGATTGGATGTAACCGAACACGTTGATGGTCAGAGCGGCCCCGAGGATCTGGTTGAGCGGCAACGATTGCTGGATGTGATCGAGGAGGGCTTGGAATGTTTGCCTGCACGTCAACGGCAAGCGTTCCTGCTGCGTTATTGGGAAGATATGGACGTTGCCGAAACGGCTGAGGCGATGGGGTGTACTGAAGGAAGCGTAAAGACGCATTGTTCCCGTGCATCGCATGCACTGGCGGAATGGTTGAGAAAAAAGGGGGTCGAGCGATGAATGAGCAGGAATTCGGTCGCAGGATCAGGGTGGAGCTTGATTCAGGATTGGATCGGCTTGACGAACGAGTGAAGGCCAGGTTGACGTCTGCACGTCAGACGGCGCTGCTGTCAATTCGGCCCGGTGCCCGCACGGTAACCGGCTTGGCTGTGGTGGATGGCTGGCTGGCTCGACGTGACAGGCATCCGGGATATGTTTTTTCAGGTTTGGTGCTGGCGTTTTTCCTTGCCGGAGCATGGATGTCGATGCCAGCCGATAATGTGGAAGATGACATTGATGCCATTTTGCTGGCGGATGATTTACCTGTTCAGGCCTATGTGGATCACCGGTTTGATCGATGGCTAGGGCGCTGATTCCGGTATTCGTGTTGTGTTTGGCGTGGGCCGGCTGGAGCTTCGCTGATCCAGTGCCGGCCCCTCTGCGTTGGGCGCAATTGTCCGCACAGCAACAACAGATTCTTGCCCCCTTGGCCAGTGAATGGGACGGGTTTTCCGACCAGCAGCGGATCCGCCTTCAGGGTGTGGCCGAGAAGTACATGCGCATGACGCCTGTAGAGCAGGCGCGTGTGCAGTCGCGCCTGCGGGAGTGGGCTTTGCTGACGCCTGAGCAGCGCAAGCTTGCACGTCAGAATTATCGCCAGTTGCATGACCTGCCCCAATCCGAGCGATTGGCGGTGAAGCGCAAGATACAGCAGTCCACAGTGACCAGTGGCAACCAGCCTGTGGGACAACCGGGCCGCTAATGACTGTTGCTCCGTTATGGCGCCGTTTCATGTGCTTTGTTTACGAGTCTCTGCTCGTTGTAGTTCTTGCTTTGGTCTCCAGCGCAGCCTTTTACCCTTTGGTACGCATTCTTCCCGCTGCAATCGCCAGCCACATTCAGTTCCTGTTTCTGTTGGGGGTACTTGGCTGTTATTTTGTATGGTGCTGGCGGCGTTCAGGCCAGACTTTGCCAATGAAGACGTGGGGAATCCGGCTTGAGTCGGAAGCGGGGTGTCTGGTAACCCCGTGGCGTGCGGCAGTGCGGTACGCGTTGTGCCTGGCTTTGTATTGCCCGTTAGTGGCAGTCAGCGTATGGGGATATTTCCGTCCCGGTCAGGCCAGTCCATACGTTCTGGGCACGGCGCTGCTGGTCGGCGTGAGCTGGGCGCGGGCGTGCATCAGCGCCGACGGACAGTTCCTGCATGACAGGCTGGCGGGGTCTCGTCTCGTTATGGCTTGCCGCCAGACCGCTAACGCCGCTCCTGATGAAAGGTCATGACCGCTCCCAGGGTCAAAACAACTACGGTGGTCATGGTGGCTGAAATAACTGGCGGCCAGTCATAAAGCAGGCCAAGGTGCTTGAACAGGCTGTTGATGAAATGGAAAGCCAGCCCAAGCAGAATACCTACAAACAGTTTAAGCCCGACGTTGGTGCTGCGTCGCTGGGATTGGGCAAACGGTAGCGCCAGTAGCATCATCGATAGGGCAGTAAACGGATACGTCAGTTTGTTCCAAAGCGCGATCTCATAGCGCGATGTTTTCTGCTTGTTACGACTCAGATGCTGAATATAGGTGTACAGATCTTTTAGTGGCATGTGTTCTGGCGCAACCAGCAATACCGAGAGGATGCTTGGATTCAGGACTGTATGCCAGACTTTGTCCTGTTGCCGGGTCAGCGCGACACCCTGGGGGGCGAAGGTCGTTTCGCTGATGCCATGTAGCGACCATTCGTTACCATGTATGAAGGTGGCGTTATCGGCCCGGATGATTTTCTTCAGGTTGAATTTGTTGTCAAACTGGTATATCCGGACATCTGCCAGTTGATTGTCGGGCTGTACAACTCTTACGTTGATAAACGATTTATCTTCTTTGACCCACAGGCCGGAGCGAAATTCCTGGGCCACCACCGAGTTGGTGGCCTGTAGACGCATGTTGTTGGCGGTTCGTTCTGCGGGTGGGGCGATGTATTCGCCGAAGGCATAGGTCAGCCCGGCAAATAGCAGCCCGGCAGGCAGTAGGCGGGCAATCACCCCCAGGTTCGATACGCCTGATGCTCGCATAACCGTGTACTCCGAATTGGCTGACATCTGACTCAGTGCATGCAGCGAGCCAATCAGCGCTGCTATCGGGAAGAGTTCGTAGATGCGGGCCGGCAGACTCAGTCCGACGAAGGTAAATACCATCCACAGCTGATAACGTCCCTTCCCGAGGTCCTGGAGCTGGTTAAGCATGTCAAAAAATGCAAACAGGGCCAGAAGCAGCACAAAAACGAACAGCGTGCTTTTGATGATCTCTCCGGAAATGAAGCGTGTCAGCGTTTGGTTCATCGTGACTCAGGACTTGTCGCGGCGACGGAATGCGCCGGCTTGTTTGGCTAGCAGAAGAACTACCACTGCAAGCAGCGTGGCATGGACAGGCCACAGGCCAACCGTTGGTGATAGTTTGCCCTGGGCCATCCAGGCGTTGCCGATGCTGATGAAATTGCTGTAGATCATGTATGCCAGTAGTGCCATCAACATATTGACCGACCGACCGGCTCGAGGTCGGGAAAAGCTTAACGGGATGGCCAGCAAGGTCATCAGTGTTGCGCCAATCGGGGTAGCCAGTCGCCAGGAGAACTCTGCCAGATTTTCTGCTGTCGGCTCAGACAGCAGTTGCGGCGTGGTTTTGCCATTGGTGGGCGTATTTTCCCGCTCGGGGTCTTTGGGCTGAATGAGTAGTTGATATCGATCAAATTCGACAATCCGATACTCGCGTTGCCCTGGAGCGCCTTCGTAGCGCCGGCCGTCCAGCAGGATCAGGTGCTTGTTGCCAGCGTTGTCGGTTTCAATATTGCCACGGTGGGCGCTGATGATTCCCAGTTTCTGATTTTTTTCCATCTGCACAAAAATATTTGTTGCTGCACCTCGATCGCCACTGAAGTTTTCGATGAAATACACCCGATTGTCATTCTTTGCCTCTTTGAACAGGCCGGGAGAAATGGCCGCGGTTTCTTCCTGGGCCATCAGTTTGTTGCGGTAGTCAGCGCTCTTGCGTACCGCCCAGGGACTCAACACGAGGCTTAACGCCGCGATCACGGCGATCAACGGGCCAGCAAAGGCAAGAGTGGGTTTGACCCAGTCAGCAATGCTCAATCCGGAGCTCATCCACACTTCCATTTCGTGGTCCCGGAAACTTCGTGAAAGCGCCAGCAATACTGCAATGTACAGCGAAAGCGAGAGCAGAATGGGAAGGTAGCGCAGTGCCGAGAAAGTCAGTGTGATCAGCACGGCTTCAGTGGCAATCTTTCCGGTAGCCGCCATGCCCAGCAGCCGGACGATCAGGGTGGTGGCAATCACGGCAAGGAGAACGATAAACGTTCCAGCAGTTAGCGTCGCCAGTTCGCGCTGGTGGAAGCGCTTATAAATCATGCGAAACCCGGCATTTTTGACAATGAATATGAATCGTGCCGATAATCTGCTTTTATCTGCATTTGCAGTGAATTCCGGCAAGAATTTATGTGGCTTGGGCTGAGTTCAGCAAAACAAGGTCACGGACAATGTCGGTGTTCGCTGAGTCGAGAGTCAGTCGTTGAGGAGCCAAGCGTGGAATTTAGCATAAAAAGTGGCAGCCCGGAGAAGCAGCGAAGTGCCTGCGTTGTCGTCGGGGTATTCGAATCGCGGAAGCTGACGTTGGCGGCTGATTTGCTGGATCGGATTTCGGACGGTTATATCGCAGACATTCTCCGCCGTGGTGATATGGAGGGAAAACTGGGTTCAATCGTCATTTTGCACAATGTCCCTCACACTCCCTGCGACCGTGTCATGCTGGTGGGCCTTGGTAAGGAGCGTGAGTTCCGGGATAACGAATTCCATACAGCGGTAAAGGCCGCTACCAAGGCGTTGTCCGAGACGGGGGCGCCGGATGCTGTGCTGTACCTGACTGAGGTGCCGGTACGCAAGCGTGAAATTACCTGGCGCATCGAGCATGCAGTACAGATCATTCATGATAGTTTGTATCGGTATGACCGAACCAAGAGCAAGCACGAGGAACACAAGCGCCCGTTACGCAAGGTGACGCTATCTGTGTCGCGCCGCAGTGAGCTGGCGGCAGGCGAAGAGGCATTGCACCGTGGCGAGGCGACAGCCGCAGGGACAATGCTGGCGCGTGAGTTGGGTAATCTGCCGGGCAATATTTGTACGCCTGACTATCTTGCGCGCCAAGCTGGTGAGTTGGCCGATCGATTTGGCATGCAGGTTAGTGTTCTTGAGCGTGAAGAGATGCAGACGCTTGGAATGGGGGCGCTGTTGTCGGTCGCCAAAGGAAGTACTGAGCCTCCCAGGTTGATTGTGCTCAGTTATTCGGGGGGCGACAAAAAGCAAAAGCCGGTCTTGCTGGTGGTTAAGGGGATTACCTTCGATTCGGGGGGGGTTTCGATCAAGCCAGGTGAAGGCATGGACGAAATGAAGTATGACATGTGCGGCGCTGCGTCTGTGCTGGGTACGATGCAGGCTGTGGCAATGCTGAGGTTGCCGTTGAATGTGACGGCGATTATTCCTACCTGCGAAAACATGCCGGCGGGTAATGCCTCGAAGCCGGGTGATGTGGTGACCTCGCTGTCCGGCCAAACCATAGAAATCCTGAATACGGATGCAGAAGGCCGGTTGATTCTGTGTGATGCACTGACATATGCCGAGCGTTTTGAGCCGGATACGGTGGTTGATGTTGCAACACTGACCGGCGCATGTGTGATTGCGTTAGGGCATGTGGCGACTGGCGTTTATGCCAATCAGGACAGCTTGGCGCGCGAGTTGATTGCTGCAGGCGAGGAGGCTGGAGACCGGGGGTGGCACATGCCTCTATGGGAGGAATATCAGGAGCAGCTCAAGAGCAATTTTGCTGATATGGCCAATGTCGGTGGGCGTCCAGGTGGAAGTGTGACTGCGGCGTGCTTTCTGTCTCGATTTACCAGAAGTTATGACTGGGCGCATCTGGATATTGCTGGCACTGCCTGGAAGTCCGGGAAAGATAAGGGGGCGACAGGGCGGCCGGTGCCTTTGCTGACCCGATTCCTGATCGGTCGGGCGGACCAGATTGAAGGCAGGGTTCCGCTAAGAGGTCGGCCACGAAGGGTTTCTGACCTGGATGGCGATGATACGGCTCATGACCAGGATTGATTTCTATACTGACACGGGCACTGATGACCGATTGCATACAGCCATCCGGCTAATTGTCAAAGCCAGGTCGCACGGCAAGCGGGTTGTGGTTTATACCGATGGTCCCGCTTCTGCCGCGGAGCTCGATCAACGGTTGTGGACCTTCCAGCAAATCAGTTTTGTTCCACATTGCCGGGCGGGCGACACCTTGGTGTCCTCTACGCCAGTTGTGATCGACTGCCAGTATAAAAACTTGCCGCACACGGAAATCCTGATTAACCTGCATCCAGAGTGCCCGCCGTTTTTCCAGCAGTTTGAGCGCGTACTGGAAATCGTGAGTGACGACGAGACTGAAAAACAAGTTGCACGTCAGCGTTTTCGAGCATATCGCGATGCGGGGCACGCTCCACAAACCGTTTCCATGGGACAGGCACGGAATACTTGAATATGGCCGAGGCTTTTCAATCTGATATCTTGCAAGCCGGGCCGGATGGTTTGCTGCTTGATGATGACATCCCCGTTCTGACCGAGGTTGTTGTTGACGCTCCGCTACCTGCAGACGGTGATTCCCTGCCTTTGCTGCAGGCTGCATTGGAGTCATTGCCTGCGGCACCGATTATTGCGGATGCTGGCGGGGATGGTATTCCGGTACTTCAGGAAGCGCTGCCTGACAAACTGGCTGATCTTACAGCGTTTTCCAGTTCGTCATCAGACTCGGTCGAGATTGTGCTGGAGTTCGACTCGCCGACACCTCGCGAGCCTGAGCTGATAGCGCCGGCGTTCACGCCCGCCGTAGTCGAATTGACGCTGGATGGCGCTGATATTCTGCCGGATCTGCCGAAGTTCATGCTGTCGAATTCCGAACATGAGGCGGTACCGACTAACGTTGTTGATCTGGCGCGCTTGCTGACCGATGAAATCCTGGCCGATGTCGAGGCGCGGCTGGAGGGCACCATTGCCACGATGGTCCGGCGCCACTTTGCTCTGGTTCTGGCCGAGACATACCGCTCCAATCTGCAATTGGCCATGCAGGCAGCAGCTAAAGACATCCGTCAGGATCTTCGCGGGAGCATTAGCCAGATGGTGGCTGATCGACTGACCCGGATTGAGAATTAGCCGCCACAGAATCGCCATTGCTTTCGAACTGCACGCTGCATCAGCTCGGATCCAAAGTATCAAACGTGTTTTTCGCCAGACACAGATCTTGCCAGGCTTTTGCCTTGTCCAGCGGGCTGCGCAATAGATAGGCGGGGTGGTAGGTGATAATCAACGGTATTTCGTGGAGGTGATGGACGCGACCTCGTAAGTCGCCAATGCGAGCGTCTGTCTGCAGTAGGTTTTGTGCCGCGATACGCCCCAAGGCTATGATTATTCGCGGTTGAATCAAGGCGATTTGACGTAGCAGGAATGGTTTGCATTGCTGCACCTCCGATGAATTCGGGTCGCGGTTGCCAGGAGGGCGGCATTTCAGAATGTTGGCAATGAAGACTTCTTTGTCTCGGCAGAGGCTCAGCGCTGCCAGCATGTTATCCAGTAGCTTGCCTGCCTGGCCTACGAAGGGCTCTCCCTGTTTGTCCTCCTCTGCGCCAGGGGCTTCGCCGATGATCAGCCATTTCGCCGGCTGGCTACCGACTCCAAAAACGGTCCGGGTGCGCGTCTTGCACAGACCACAGTCAGTGCATTGCCCTACGGTCTGGTAGAGGCTGTGCCAGTCCATCTCAGCAATCAACTGCTCACGGGCATTGGGAGGCAGAGGCCGGTCAATGGGGAGGGGCGTTACGGTGGAGGGTCTGTAGATCTGTCGATCCAGAGGTTGGTCTGCTGTACCCGTTGGATCGGCAGTGCTTGTTTGCCATGTTTCGCTCAGCCCTGATCCGCTATGTACCCCCAAAGCAGGCAAGTCAGCCCCCGTTTTCTCACTCTGCGCGCTTTGATCGCTCAAGTTGGTCAGACTCCCAATGCCATCGATCATGTTCTGCTCGGGCTGCGACAGCGCGCTCTGGGCCCGTTCAGTTTGGGGGTGCTGCACGGGTGTCGGTGAAACGCTTGCCGTGGCCTTTTCCGAATGTTGCCGGGTGCACTGCTGCCAAAGTGGTGTAAGTTCCAGTTCGGTCAGGATACGACTTCGCAAGGTCACAACTGCCTTCCCATTAAAATGGCGTTTTCCCGGCCAGCGGTCGCAGGATAGTAATTGCGCCGTATGGCCATGTCGTTGAAGCCTACCGATTCATAAAGGCGTCGTGCAGGTGTGTTCGATTCACGCACTTCCAGAAACATCATCGTGGCCCCTTGCGATGCGTAGCGAGCCAAAAGATCCAGCATGAGCTGTCGCCCCAAGCCTTGACGCTGCTCTGTTGTGCGAACAGATATGTTGAGCAGATGCACTTCATCAACAATGCACATGACCACTCCGTAACCGACAATGCGTCGATCACGTTCGGCAATCCAGCACTCGTGGCCATGCTGAAGTGAATCGGAAAAATGACCTCTGCGCCAGGGGTGGGAGTAGGCTCCTCGCTCAATGTCCATTACCGTATCGAGATCGGCCTCGGTCATTCTGCGTAGCGTGACATTCATTTTCGTGGCTGTTCCAGCAGTGTGAGAGCCACCTTGTCACGTAGATAGAGCAAGGAGGCCTGTTCTGGTTGTGCGGTGTGCCCGGCAGACAGCTCGATTGCTGCCAGCCGCGCTATCTCTCTGGCATGGGCGTGGCGCGCAGGATGAACGGATGTCATGGCGGTGCCCAAGCGGTCGCGTAGCGCTGCTGGATGGCTGACGAAGCCACTTCCTGCGCCAACCCAGTTTTCGCCTGGGAAGGTGGGTAGCCTATCCGGTGTAGCCAGGGCCGGCGGGACGACGGCCTCCCAATGCTGAGAACGCTGGCGGTAGGCTGCGTAGAATACCTGGTTCATGCGGGCGTCAAGGCACACATAAACCTGATCTGCGGCGACTTGCTCGGCAATGGCCTCAAGGGAGCAGACGCCAATGAGGGGGAGGCCAGTTCCGTAGGCCAGCCCCTGTGCGATGCCGCAACCAATACGCAGCCCGGTGAATGCACCTGGGCCGTGGTTGTAGGCAATGGCGTCGAGTTGATTCAGTTGCAGGTTCGCAGATTGCAGCAGTTGCCGGATCATGGGCAGGGCATGCTCTGCATGCTGCTGCTGAGCGTCGCATTCGAGGTAGTGCAGGTCGCCATCGTGCAATAAAGCGACGGACAGCCATTCACTCGAGGTGTCAAAAGCAAGAATTTTCACGGGCGCATTCTAGCAGCCAATTCTTGTCAGCGCTTCAGTGCTTTCAGGCTGTTCAGTACATTGCTGGGGGTAAACGGTTTGACGATGAAGCCTTTGACTCCGTAACGTGCGGCCTGTCGCACATTTTCCAGTGTTGACGATGCGCTGATCATTACGACATGTAAATCCGGCTGGATGGTGCGTATCTGTTCAAGGACTTCAAATCCATTCATGGCTGGCATATTGATATCCAGAAACAGGGCGTCCAGCTTTTGCCGGTTACAGGTGTTCAGGACATCCAGTCCGTTTGACGCTTCGTTGCAAACCTCAAACCCCGCTTCCTGCAGGATGCTGCGTAACACTGAACGGGTAATGTGATCGTCATCGGCAATCATGACTTGCATCGGGAAACCTTTGGGTCGGGCGGGTGCCGTTCGGTGAGAATAATCATGAGTCAGGCTTGTGAGCTGAAAATAATGCAGATCGCTAGATGCGGGCTAATAGGGAATCCGGTCTAGTTTGTTTAGCCAGTCTTGAAACACCGCTTGTGCTTCACTTTGCAGTAACTGGCTGGTTGGCGTTCTCTTTTCCTGTTGAGGTCGATTGATTTCGCAGTACAGCCATTCATCGTCAAAGCCTGCGTTGGCGGCATCTATCCGGGTGCCTGCGAAATAAATCCGATCAATCCGCGCCCAGTAGGCAGCAGCCAGGCACATCGGGCAGGGTTCGCAACTGCTGTAGAGTTCACAGCCGTGCAACGTGAAGCTACCGAGATGGTGGCAGGCTCGGCGAATGGCGACGATCTCAGCGTGTGCAGTCGGGTCGTTGTGTGATGTCACCATGTTCCAGCCTTCCGCAATCAACTCGTCGTTGCGTACGATGACCGCACCAAAAGGGCCTCCCTCGTTGGCGAGCATTTTTTCCCGAGCCAGTGCGATAGCTTGGCGCATCCAGTGTTCGGGGGATGTTGGCATCCTGTTCTCCCTTATGGTCGGCGTGTCGTGACTGAGTTATAGCAGTCTGACTGGCTGACGTCATGAATCGAACTGGACAGGAAAGGCCCACTCAGTGATGGGCCTTTCAGGGGGCGATGTCAGGCGGCAAACCGTGAGGCAACGACAGACCAGTCAACTATTTTCCAGAAACCTTCCAGGTAATTTGGGCGGCTGTTGCGGTAGTCGATGTAGTAGGCATGTTCCCAAACATCGGCGGTGAGCAGTGCCTTGGTGTCCGTCGTGAGTGGCGTTCCGGCCGCTCCAGTGTTTACGATATCAAGGCTGCCGTCAGGCTTGCGAACCAGCCAAGTCCAGCCAGATCCGAAATTGCCGGCTGCGCTGGCATTGAAGGCTTTTTTGAATTCGTCGAACGATCCCCATTTTGCATTGATCGCGTCGGCCAGTGCCCCTGTCGGCGCACGAGCATCTGCTGATGGGTTAGGGGAAAAACCAAGCCAGAAGAACGTATGATTCCAGACTTGTGCCGCATTGTTGTAGAGGCCTCCTGCCGGTGCCTTTTTTACGATCTCTTCCAAAGGGAAATCGGCGTATTCGGTGTCTTTGATCAGGTTGTTAAGGTTGGAGACGTAGGTTTGATGATGCTTTCCATAGTGGTACTCGAGCGTCTCTCTGGACATGCTGGGCGCCAGTGCATCCAGTTCATAGGGTAGTTCGGGCAGCTTGTGTTCCATAATGTTTTTCTCCGTAGTGGTTGTTGGGTGTGTGGGCGAATCTGAATGGCATGTTCGCGCGCATCACACCCGTTTGAGTGTATCCAATTTCCTCGCGGCGCGGCAACATGCTCCATGTGTGCTGCCAGGCCCGGCAATTGCTGCCATCGGCTGGGTTGCTGCAAGCAATTTGTGCTATCTTGCCTGAACGATTCCGAATTGCGGTTGCTTTGTCCGACATGAGTCTGCTTTCCCTGATCGCCGCGCTGTTGCTGGAGCAATTCAATCCCCTGCCGATTCGAAATGCCCTGATGAGTTGGTATGGGCGTTACGCCAGCCTGCTGGAGCGTGAATTGAATGCCGGGCATTTCCGGCATGGTTTGCTCGCCTGGTGCATCGGGGTCTTGTTCCCGTGTGCGCTGGTATGGGCGGTCTATCTGTTGTTGTTGTCGTTGAGCACATTCTTGGCGTTCGCTTGGAATGTACTGGTGCTGTATCTGATGATTGGCTTCAGGCATTTCAGCCATGCTTTCAGCGGCATCTCCGATGCGCTGCAGGCAGGGGACATCGGCAGGGCGCGGCAGCTGCTTGCCGAGTGGACGGGGCAGCAGACCGATGAGCTGGAGTCGGCAGAGATTTCCCGCCTGGCAATCGAGCAGGGTCTGATTGATTCGTATCGTTATGTGTTTGGCACGGTGTTCTGGTTCTTGTTGCTGCCAGGGCCGTTGGGTGCTGTCTTGTATCGCCTTGCGTCTCAGTTATCGGCCAAGTGGCAGTTGCTGGACGCTGATCAACCTGATGGCTTCGGTCGCTGCGCTACATTGTTGCAGCACTCGCTGGACTGGGTGCCTATCCGGTTGACTTCGATTAGCTTTGCCGTTGTCGGCGATTTTGAGGATGCAGTGTATTGCTGGCGTTCTCAGGCCCAAACCTGGCTTAGTCGCGATTACGGGATATTGCTGGCCAGTGGCGCAGGCGCTATCGGCATTCGTCTCGGTGAGTCGCTGCATCAGGATCACACCGTAAAGTATCGGCCAGAACTCGGAATCGGCGCGGAGGCCGATCCCGATTATCTGGCCAGTGCAGTCGGACTGGTCTGGCGGGCGGTTGTCTTGTGGCTGGTTTTGATGCTGATGTTCAGTCTGACCCACTGGGTAGCTGTAACATAACCGCTGTCTGCTGGTTTATATCCAAAAAATCAGACCAACTCATTGTTGTTGCGGGTTTTTGCCAATGATGTCTTTGTAGAATGACTGGATGTCAGCAATGTCCTGTTCGGTGTTCCCGGTTGGATAGAATACCGGCCCAAAGCCACCGCGTTTACGGCTGAAATCCAGATAGGCAAGTGCGATCGGCACGCCCGCTCCGACCGCAATATGATAGAAGCCGGTTTTCCATTGTTTGACCCTGGACCGAGTGCCTTCTGGTGGAATAGTGAGCACCATGTAATCATTGGTGTTAAACACTTCTACCATTTGCTGCACCATGTTATTCGACTTGCTGCGATCGACCGGTACTCCCCCTAGCCAGCGCATGATCGGTCCCGCAGGCCCCTTGAATAGGGATGCTTTACCCATCCAGTAGACCTTTGCCCGTGCAGCAAAGAAAATGGCCAGCGTGATTGGAAAGTCCCAGTTGCTGGTATGTGGTGCTGCAATCATGACGTACTTGGGCAGATCAGGAAAAGTCCCTTCCAGCTTCCAGCCGCTGAGTTTGAGGCAGATCGACGAGAGCCAGGCAAACAGTGTCCGGATGATCGGCGTATCGAATATGGTGTGGTGCATGCAGGTCTCGGCAGGTCGTTGCGGTCGCGCGACTATAGCTGATTCGTTTGGTTCGGTAAACGCATGTTTCCCCTCGTCTCAGGACATCGGCCGGATTGGCTTTGGCTGTTGCTTTGTTGCGATCTGAGGTCGCCGTTCTACAGGCCTGTCGGTCATCATCCGTTCTTGCCCGGTTGCCCGAAGGCAAGGCGTATAATCAACAGGGAACCAAAACAGGATGAATGGCTTCTGCTGGTGAGTGGCATGAAAATACTATTGAGCAATGACGATGGATACTTTGCACCAGGCCTTGCTGTGCTGGCGCAGGCGCTTGCCGAACTGGCTGATGTGGTTGTGGTGGCCCCGGAGCGTGATCGTAGTGGTGCTAGCAATTCCCTGACACTGGACCGACCCTTGATTCTGCGGCAGGCAGTGAATGGCTATTTCTTCGTCAATGGTACGCCGACTGACTGCGTTCATCTGGCGGTAACGGCGCTACTCGATCGGCCTCCGGATATGGTGCTTTCCGGGATTAACAACGGCGCCAACATGGGCGAAGACACCATTTACTCTGGTACGGTTGCCGCGGCCACTGAAGGGTTCCTGCTAGGCATTCCATCGATTGCCATATCGCTTGGCAGCAAGCGCAGCGAGCATTACCTTACGGCGGCTCAGGTTGCTGTCGAACTGGTCAGCCGCCATTTGCGAGCACCCTTACCTGTATCGACCCTGTTGAATGTGAATGTGCCGGACGTGAGCCCTGAGCAACTGGCCGGGTGTCGGCTGACCCGTTTGGGCAAACGACACCGTGCAGAGGGAATGATCAAGGACTGTAACCCCCGGGGTGAGACTGTTTACTGGATCGGTGCCGCAGGTGCCGCCCAGGACGCGGGTGAGGGAACCGACTTCCATGCCGTGGCGTCAAATCAGGTTTCCATTACACCTTTACAGATAGACCTGACTGCCTATACTCAGTCCGACTTGGTCAAGGATTGGCTCGCCCGATGAATACGCAACTGGCCGGTATAGGCATGACATCTCAGCGCACCCGTGAACGAATGGTTGAGCGCTTGCGCCGGGAAGGCATTCGGGATGAGGTTGTACTCGGAGTTCTAGCTTCGGTGCCTAGACATATTTTTGTCGATGAGGCGTTGGCTCATCGGGCCTATGAGGATGTTGCGCTGCCGTTGATGCATGGTCAGACGATCTCGCAACCTTATGTGGTGGCCCGGATGTCCGAGCTGCTGCGTGCGGGTGGTTCATTGAACAAGGTGCTGGAGGTGGGGACCGGATGCGCCTATCAGACCTCCGTGCTGGCACGTCTGGCTCGGGAGGTCTATTCCATTGAACGTATTGCTCCCTTGCTCGACAAGGCCCGCCAGCATTTGCGCGAGTTGCGGGTGTTGAATGTCAGGTTGCGTCATGGAGATGGTCACGCGGGCATACCGGAAGCAGCGCCATTCGATGCGATCATGTTGACCGCTGCGGCCTCTCACGTTCCACAGGCCTTACTGCAGCAGCTCGCGATCGGCGGGCGCATGGTCTTGCCGCTGGGAACGTCAGCGCAGTTTCTCTGGTTGATCGAGCGCCATGCCGATGGTTTTGTCGAAACCAAGCTCGAATCCGTGCGGTTTGTTCCCCTTCTTGCAGGTACTGCTTGACATCGGTGAAAACCCTGAATATTGTATCCACCACAATATAAAGAAGTGCTGAATTGCCAGCAACGTCAGGGGCCGACACCGGCTCCAGAAACCAGGGAAGGGTGCGCCGTGCCATATCTCCAGCATGGGCGCATGGTATATGTCGGTAGTGTGGTGTGTTTTCTTGCGGCTTGCGCAGCACCACCTGGTCGGGCGCCCGTTATCGACGGCCGTGCCCCTGCCCGCGGCGCCATTGTTTCTCCCTCTTCCTCTGTCTCAAAATCAAAAGAGCCTGACTGGCGGCCTGGAACTTATACCGTCAAGCAGGGCGATACGCTGTATAGCATTGCACTTGATCACGGCCTGTACTACCGGGATCTAGCGCAATGGAACGGCTTGGCAGATCCGAACCTGATTCTGGTTGATCAGGTGCTGCGACTGACAGAGCCCAGCAAATGGACGGCCAGACAGCTGGAGCATCCGCCCGTGGCCGTCATCCCGGTCGTTCGTGGGCCGAGAGCGGTCAAGCTGCCTTACAGCGATAGTACCCGGCAACGTCTGCTGGCTTTGGCCGAGCCTGCAGAACCCTTGCCAGCCATTAAAGTCTTGGCAAAGGGTGCCGTTAAGACGGATGCGCCTAAGGCTGTGGTACCAGTGCCGATGGTGCAGGGAATTGATGCCGTTGATCGCGGGAAACAGACAAGTGGTCGATTGACTTCAACGTTAACGTCACTTGATGGGGATGATGACATCGATACATGGCTGTGGCCAACGACAGGAAAGGTGATCCAGTCGTTCGCAGGCGATGCTGCCAAAGGAATCGATATCGCCGGACGACGTGGGCAGCCAGTGGTGGCTGCGGCGGGCGGCAAGGTGGTTTATAGCGGAAGTGGTTTGCGTGGTTATGGCAGGCTGCTGATTTTAAAACATAACAAGAGATATCTTTCCGCTTATGCGCACAATCAGAAGTTGCTGGTCAACGAAGGGGAGGTCGTGAAAAAGGGAGACAGGATTGCAGAGATGGGGGACAGCGACACCACTCAGGTGAAGCTGCATTTCGAGATTCGCCGGTTCGGTAAACCGGTGGACCCGTTAAAATTTTTGCCGGCAGAAAAATCATGAATAAAACACTGATGACTATGGATGAGGAAGACGTCATTGAGGACGACATTGTCGAGCCTGAATTGAACGAGGAGCAGGAAGCCGAAGAGGAGCAGCAAGAGGCAGAATCCAGCTCAAGCGGCGAATTGTTGAGTGATGTCACGCAGATCTATCTGAACGATATTGGCCACAATGCACTGCTTACGTCAGAGCAGGAGCGTGAGCTGGCGCGTCGGGTTGTGATGGGGGATTTTGAGGCTCGTCAAAAGATGATCGAGCATAATCTTCGTCTGGTTGTGAACATCGCCAAGCACTACATCAACCGCGGCATGGCTCTGCTGGATCTGATCGAAGAGGGCAATATCGGTTTGATGCATGCGCTGGAGAAATTTGATCCCGAGCGTGGTTTCCGGTTCTCGACCTACGCGACATGGTGGATTCGTCAGAGCATCGAGCGGGCGATCATGAATCAGTCTCGCACCATTCGTTTGCCGGTGCACGTGATCAAGGAGCTGAATGTCTATCTGCGTGCACAGCGCCATCTGGAGGCCCAGATGGGGCGCGAGCCGACGGCAGAAGACATTGCGCACCTGCTGGGTAAACAGGTGGACGATGTTCGACGTGTGCTGAACCTGAACGAGCGGATGGCCTCGCTGGATGCGCCACTGGATATTGATCCGATGCTGTCGATTGGCGAATCCATTCCCGACGAACAGCAAGAAGGCCCCGAGGCGGTGTTTCACAATGCCGAGGTGGAGCGCTATGTTCGTGAATGGCTGGGCCAGTTGAATGACAAGCAGCGAATGGTCATTGAACGGCGGTATGGTTTGAACGGATATGATGTGTGTACCCTGGAAGACCTGGCCGAGAGTCTGTCATTGACCCGTGAACGGGTGCGGCAAATCCAGATCGAGGCACTGGAAGGCTTGCGCAGGTTGTTGCGTCGTCGTGGCGTGACCAAGGAATATCTGCTTTGATGGCTAACTGAGAGAGTTGTTCATGTATGCGCCGGGCTAGCCCCGGCGTATTCATTTGGAAAGATCAGATGGATTGAATGTTGAGATCAACTTGCGCAGCCGGGCCAGTTTTGCCGGATCGGGGTGAGGGTAATAGCGTAGTTGCAGATAGAGCTGGGTGATTTCGCGGATGCTCGGTGCGTGCAGTGGCCAGCGGTGAATCGCTTGGCTGGCGAACTCGGTGGCGGTTTGTGCGGGTGGCCTGGCCAACCCGTGACGGGCCAGTGTGCGGCAATAGCGCAGCCATGCGGCCGCGAGCGGGTCGACTTGTCGTTGGCGTTGCCATGCCTGCCAGAGCAGCGCCGGCAAGAGGGGCAAGGCGATGCAGCCAGTCAGTAGTGCGGCAGTTTGCCAGGGGGCCAGATCGGGGATTCCCAGGCTTTTCAGCAACGTCAGTTGCCGCTGGCTGTCGTAGCCGAGCAATTGCTGGTTCCAGCGATGAATCGCCGCATCCCACCCCAGGCGAAGCCCGCGCAGCCAGGCAGAGTGATTGCGAATTATTAGCGGGAGTGGCTCCGTTTCCGGCAGGGCGGTGGCAAGTCCCTGCTCGATCCGGTTGGGCGCCACCGCTGCAGTGGGGTCTACCCGTTGCCAGCCTTGATCGCCCAGCCAGACTTCTGCCCAGGCGTGAGCGTCGCTTTGCCTGATGATCCAGTAGCCGCCGGCCGGGTTGGGCTCCCCGCCCTGATAGCCGGTAACTACTCTTGCCGGAATGCCTGCCGCGCGCATCAACCAGACAAAGCTGCTGGCGTAGTGCTCACAAAATCCTCGTTGGCTGCGGAACAGAAAATCATCTATCGGCTGTTCACCGAGCAGCGGCGGGCGCAGCGTGTAGTGAAACGGCTGCAAGTGAAAGTGCTGCAATGCCTGATTGACGACATCGGAAGCGGTGCGGCTGCTGGCGCGCCATTGCCGCGCCAGTGCAAGGGCTTCTGGATTGGTGTCGGGTGGAAGTTGGAGTGCCTCCTGCAAGCTGGCAGGGTCGTCGGGTAGTCGGTAGCGTTGCCAGGACGTGAGCGTGTAGCGCTTGAGGTCGTGCTGTGGGCGTATGGACTGTAACTGGTATTCGCCATTGAGCCTGGATTCGACCGGCAGTTCTGCCAGTGCTTCCAGTGCAAAAATCCAGTGTTTGTGATGTGGCTCCTGAATGACTGTGTAGCGGATCGGGGCCTTGCCGGCGGCGGGCAGAACTGACGGTTCGCGCCGATGGGTCGGTAGCCAGCTGCGCCCATCAAAGTGGCTCAGAACTGGTCCGCGCCAGTAGAGGTTGCTGCGAGCCGGCGTTGTTCCGTGAAACTGGACGCGAAATGCTACTTCGGTTGACTGGCTGAGTGAGGCGATATTGCCTGGTGACATGCTGTCAGACAGGCCTGTCCGGGCGTGATGGGCATCATTCGGCAGTCGCCAAAGGGGGCCATCCAGTCGTGGGAACAGTACGAACAACAGCAGGGCCAACGGGATTGCCTGGCCAAGCAACCGGCCAGATTGGCGTAACCGGGCCTGCCAATGTGCATGGGGTGTGCCGTGCAGCGTGTGCAGGGCGGCGAGAGTGACCAGCAGCTGCGGCAGTAGCAACAGGGCTTCGGGGAATTGCTGCGTAAAGATGAAGCGCACGAAGCACAGGAACAGATTCAGATACAGCAACAGGGTTGCATCGCGCTGATTGGCTGATTCGGCCAGCTTGAGGGTGGCGAGGACTACAATCAGGCTGGAACCCGCGCTTTGTCCCAGCAACGAACGATAGGTGGCCAGGACGCCTGCAGTCGCCAGCAGGGCAAGGGTCAGGTGCTGCCATGGGCGTAGGGTGGGGAGTCTGCCGGTCAGTTCACCGGTGCGCCAGAGCAGCATGCCGATGGCCAGCAGCCATGCCCACAGACTGACATGTGCCTGCAAGGGCATGATTGCGGCTGCAGTACTGGCGATCAGCCAAGGGATCACGGGGGCTGCGATCATGTGCTGGTCAGCCCGGTTTCAAATAGCGCCAGCATCACCAGTGCAGCATCGCGGTGACCGGGGCCACGACCTTGTTGCAAGGTTTGCCCGGGCAGGCGCAAGCCCCAGTTGTCCCCGGCTGCCTCGGCGGCCAGTACCCAGGCGGTTAGCCTTGACAGTTTTGCCTCCAGGTCCAGCGAGGGGGGGCAGTCCGTGTAGTCCAGCCAGTGTGTTGCCGGGGTGCCACCTGCAAATTGCTTGGTACGCAAGATGTCATCCCTGGCTGCCTGACGCCAGGCGACGTGGCGAAGCGAATCACCCGGGATGTGTTCGCGCAAGGCAAAGAAGTCATCGTGCCCTGGCTGTGAAGCGCCGATCGGGCCGTCAGCCGGAGCGCCAGGCAGTGGCGGCGGTGCCGGTTCCGGTGCCGGGTAAACCAGGCACTGCCAGTCAAGAGGCGCGTACGACCAGGCGCGCAACAAACCGAGTGGTTGCCGGTTTGCCAGTGTCAGCCGGCCCGGCCGGAGCTGGCCG
Organism: uncultured Burkholderiales bacterium; assembly: GCA_964495595.1. Classification (GTDB taxonomy): domain Bacteria; phylum Pseudomonadota; class Gammaproteobacteria; order Burkholderiales; family SCOH01; genus CALMFQ01. Next base: position 49,490 of record CAZBWH010000011.1, read on the forward strand.
CGACGTGTGGCTGGATAGTCGAGCAGGAGGGTTGTGACGGTGCAGGCAGGTAGATCGCTGATGTTGGCGGGGTGATCTGGCCAGGCAAGCTCGATGCCAGTACGAGCCAGTTTCCCCGGGTTGTGGATATGGATCGGAAATCGTGCCGTTTGTCCGACGAAAACCGCTTCGGCCTGACTGCAATGGATCGCCAGACCAGATTGGTTGCGAAAGCAGTCCAGCATGGATTGCAGCCCGACCCCGGCTAACCAGAAAGCCAGCAGATAACCTAGATTGAGTGCATAGTTCAGTGAGCCGATCCAGATCAGCAGCAGCAGAACCGCGAAGCCGATTCCGGCGCGGGTCGGCAGGATGTAAATCTGTCGATGAGTGAGGGTCAGGGTTGGCTGGGCCTGACCTTGACGCCGGAGTGCCCAGCGTACAAAGCCATGATGGATCCTCTGTCGCAGAGTGGTGCGAGCCATGTCAGGGAATCGGAACTTGTGCCAGTAACGAGCGGGCATCGGCATCGCTAGCCGGCTGATCCGCCTGCAGTACCAGGCGATGACTGGCGACCGCAGGAAACACCGCCTGAACGTGGTCGGGCAGGACTGCCGGAGCCCGCTCCAGCAAGGCGTAGGCGCGAGCCGCTTTCAGCAGCGCCAACCCAGCGCGCGGAGATAGCCCGCTGGCGATGTGAAGCGACTGGCGCGAGGCCTGCAGGAGCGCCATGATGTAATCAAGCAGAGCGTCGGCGACATGAATCTGACGAGCGGCCTGCTGCAACGGTTGCAAAGTGTCAGGTGGCAGCCGCGCGGGGAGTGTGCGTAGCATGGCTTGCCGATCGCTGCCACGTAGCAGGTCCCGTTCGGCGGCAGGTGGCGGATAACCTAGCGACAGCCGCATCAGAAAGCGATCCAGTTGCGACTCGGGCAAGGGGTAGGTTCCGATCTGTTGGGCCGGGTTTTGCGTCGCAATAACAAAGAAAGGATCGGGCAACGGGCGAGTCTGGCCATCCAGCGTCAGTTGCCGTTCTTCCATTGCTTCAAGCAGGGCGCTTTGGGTTTTGGGCGGGGCGCGGTTGATTTCGTCGGCCAGCACCAATTGTGAAAACAGTGGGCCGGGGTGAAAAACGAATCGCTGGGTGTCGCGTTGGTAGATCGATATGCCGATGATGTCGGCCGGCAGCAGGTCTGCCGTGAACTGGATTCGCTGGAAGCCGAGCCCCAGAGTAGCCGCCAGGGTGTGCGCCAGAGTGGTCTTGCCAACGCCGGGGATGTCTTCCAGCAACAAATGGCCTTCGGCCAGCAGGCAGGTCAGTGCCAGTTTGACGGTATGTGGCTTGCCAAGAACGACTTGGTTGATTTGCTGCAAGGCTTGTTCAAGCGCATTCATGTAGAGTGCCTGTAGGGTGGTGTCCCGGATGGGGGCATGCGCCGCTACGGCGCATTCCGGACAGAGCGTCCGGATTGGCGGTAGAATTGGCCGCTTATATGCGGATTTCCATTTTTCGTCATTCCCACACGATTCATAATAAGATCTATGCACAAGAGAATGCTTGGTTGGCTGAAAAAAAAATGGAGGAAGCCCTTGCTGACCGCTTTTATCACTCATCCTGATTGCCTGTTGCATGATATGGGAAGCCATCATCCCGAATCGCCTGACCGGCTGCGGGCAATCGACGATCAGTTGATCGCCAACGGGCTGATGGATTTCCTGTTGCGGGTAGAGGCGCCTTTGGCCGAGCATGAACATCTGGCACGAGTACACGCTTCACGTTATCTGGAGATGCTGGAGCAGGCGAGCCCCGCGTATGGACTGCATCACCTGGACCCTGATACCGCAATGACCCCTCATACGCTGCAAGCCGCCAGGCGTGCCTCTGGAGCGGTGATCCGTGCAGTGGACATGGTTATGCGCCGTGACGCACCCAACGCTTTCTGTGCCGTGCGCCCGCCGGGGCATCATGCCGAATCGCGACGGGCAATGGGGTTCTGTTTTTACAACCACATCGCCGTCGGCGTGGCGCATGCGATCGCTGTCCATCGTCTGGAGCGGGTCGCCGTGATTGATTTTGATGTCCATCACGGCAACGGTACGGAGGACATCTTTCACGATAACGACAAGGTGTTGATGGCCTCGATTTTTCAACACCCTTTTTATCCGTACAGTGGCGACGAACCACTTGGCAAAAACATGGTGAATGTCCCGCTCAAGGCCGGAACCCGCGGTGATGGCTTTCGGCAGGCAGTAACCGAACGCTGGTTGCCGGCACTGGAAGCCTTCCGTCCGCAGATGTTGTTCATCTCGGCGGGGTTTGATGCCCACCTGGAAGATGACATGGGTTCGTTGGGTCTTGTCGAAGCCGATTATGCCTGGGTCACCCGAGAACTCCTGGCGGTAGCCGCCAGACATGCCGAGGGCAGGGTCGTGTCATCGCTGGAGGGGGGGTATGATCTGTCCGCGCTGTCACGCAGCGTGGTGGCGCATCTGAAAGCGCTGGGCGGGCTGTAGCCGCCAGCCCGCTCAATCCCGCTTGGTCAGGAGGCTGCGTCGCAGTTCAGGCGGTGATCCATGTTCATGGACGGCACGGCCGTTTCCGCCATGCCGACAATTCTGGCCGGAACCCCCGCCACCGTAGTGTGAGGCGGCACCGACTCCAGAACCACGCTGCCAGCGCCGATCTTGGCGCCGTTGCCGACTTCGATATTACCGAGGATCTTGGCGCCAGCGCCGATCAGCACACCGTAGCGGATTTTTGGGTGCCGGTCGCCCTGAGCCTTGCCTGTTCCACCCAGGGTGACATTGTGCAGGATCGATACGTCGTCTTCGATCACGGCGGTTTCTCCCACCACGAAGCCATGGCCATGATCAAGCAGAATGCCCTGTCCAATGCGGGCAGCCGGATGGATGTCGACGGCAAAGGTCTCCGATATCCGGTTCTGCAGGAACGCAGCCAGTGCATGCCGCCCTTGCTGCCACAGCCAGTGGGTGATGCGGTAGCACTGCAAGGCGTGAAATCCCTTGAAATACAGCAAGGGCGTGGCATGGCTGCGACAGGCCGGGTCGCGCTCGTACGCTGCGCGAATGTCTGCACGCGTCGCATGGCCAATTGCCGGGTCGGCTGCCAGTGCTTCGCTGATCAGTTCCATCAGTGTCCGGGAATCCATCGTCGGGCTCGCCAGCTTGCTCGACAGGTGGTAGCTGAGGACGTCGTCCAGACTACGGTGGCGCAATACGGTCATGTGCAGGAAGCTGGCCAGGATGGGCTCATGGAGTGCATCCTGGGCGGCTTCGGCTCGAATGGCGTGCCAGAGCGGATCGTCGGGCATGTTCACTGGCCGGCTTTCCTGTTCAGGCTTCAGATTGGCGGCTGGGGGCGATCACCACGGCCTCGCCTTCCAGAACCAGCTTGCCCTTGACGTAGCAGTGGGTGTCCAGTGTCACCCGCTTCTTGGCCGGGTCGAGCGCCTTGATGGTGGCCTTGACGTTGACCGTGTCATGAATCGAAACCGGTGCACGAAACTTGGCCGACTGGCTGAGGTAGATGGTGCCATAACCTGGCAGCCGGGTTCCCAGAACGGTCGAAATCAGACTGGCAGTCAGCATGCCGTGCGCAATACGGCCTTCGAATGGGGTGGCCTCTGCATACTCTTCATTGATATGCACCGGATTGTTGTCGCCCGTGATGCCCGCAAACAGAATGATGTCCGATTCGGTGATCGTCTTGCCGTATTCGGCTGTCTGGCCGATTGTCATGTCTTCGAAATATACTGTTGTCATGTATTGTCCTGCGTAGGGTCAAAGTTCCGGAGCCGATATTGTGCGGTAGTTGGATGAAAAGGCAACTGTTTTGGTGGTTTGCCGGCGTTGATCCAGATCAATTATTCATCCGACATGAAGCTTGCCGCAGAGGGGCGGATTGGTGTATAAATCAAACGCTTGTTTGATTGTTGCCCGGCAATCGTGGACTGCCCCGCAGAGTTTGGTCCTGCGATCGTGACAGCCCCGTAAGCTCATGCTACGCTTGCGGTTTGCCGTTTTTGGCTGGCTTATGTTGATGCCGGCTGATGTCACGAGTCATGGCGGTTGATCTGCCCTTCTTGTTCAGGAGAGATATGAAAGCTCTGGTCGCTGTAAAACGCGTTGTTGATTACAACGTCAAAGTGAGAGTCAAGGCCGACGGTAGCGATGTGGACATCGCCAACGTCAAGATGTCGATGAACCCGTTCGACGAAATCGCTGTTGAAGAAGCGGTACGTCTGAAAGAAGCAGGCAAGGTTACCGAAATCGTTGTTGTGTCGATGGGCACAGCAAAATGCGAAGAGCAGATTCGCACTGCGCTCGCAATGGGGGCGGATCGCGGTATCCTGGTTGAATCGGATGCCGAACTGCAGCCGTTGGCCGTAGCCAAACTGCTGAAAGCCATTGTCGCCAAGGAGAGCCCGAGCCTGGTGATCCTGGGTAAACAGGCAATCGATGACGATTCCAACCAGACCGGCCAGATGCTGGGTGCGCTGACCGGCATGCCGCAAGGCACTTTCGCATCGAAAGTTGACGTTGCCGCTGACGGCGTGACCGTTACCCGTGAAATCGACGGCGGTCTGGAAACTGTCAAGCTGGCACTGCCGGCTGTGGTGACCACCGACCTGCGCCTGAACGAGCCGCGTTACGTCAAGCTGCCGAACATCATGGCCGCCAAGAAAAAGCCGCTGGAAAAAGTCTCCCCGGCCGATCTGGATGTCGACGTTGCTGCCCGCCTGAAAACCACGAAAGTTGCCGAGCCGGCCAAGCGTTCGGCTGGCGTCAAGGTTGGCAGCGTTGTCGAGCTGGTTGCAAAACTGAAGAACGAAGCAAAGGTTATCTAAGATGAGCGTACTGGTAATTGCTGAACACGATAACGCCAGCATCAAGTCTGGCACCCTGAACACTGTTTCCGCTGCAGCCAAGCTGGGCGGCGATGTACATGTTCTGGTTGCGGGTTCCGGTTGTGCCGCTGCGGCTCAGGCTGCGGCGAAAATCGCCGGTGTTGCCAAGGTTCTGGTTGCCGACGCGGCGCAATACGCACACGGCCTGGCTGAAAACCTGGGCGACCTGGTTGCCGGTCTGGCCAAGGGTTACAGCCATGTGCTGGCTCCGGCTACCACCTACGGCAAGAACTTCCTGCCGCGCGCTGCTGCATTGCTGGACGTTGCGCAGATATCCGACATCATCAAGGTTGAATCGGCTGACACCTTCGTGCGTCCGATCTATGCCGGTAACGTTCTGGCTACCGTTCAGTCGAGCGACAGCGTCAAGGTCATTACCGTGCGCACCACTGCGTTCGATGCTGCCGCTACCGAAGGTGGTTCGGCCGCAGTTGAGGCAGTAACGGCCGGTGCCGATGCCGGCAAATCCAGCTTTGTTGGCCAGGAACTGACCAAGTCGGACCGTCCGGAGCTGACCGCTGCCAAGATCATCGTTTCCGGTGGTCGCGCACTGGGTTCGTCGGAACAGTTCAAAGCCGTGATCGAGCCACTGGCCGACAAGATCGGCGCCGCAGTCGGCGCATCGCGCGCTGCGGTGGATGCGGGCTACGCACCGAACGATTACCAGGTTGGTCAGACCGGTAAGATCGTTGCACCGCAACTGTACGTTGCAGTCGGTATCTCGGGTGCGATCCAGCATCTGGCAGGCATGAAAGATTCGAAAATCATCGTCGCCATCAACAAGGACGAAGAAGCCCCGATCTTCCAGGTTGCCGATTACGGTCTGGTTGCCGACCTGTTTACCGCTGTACCGGAGCTGATTGCCGAACTGAGCAAGTAAGCTCGATCGGGCAAGGGTGATCCCGAGCCCGACATCAGAATAAAAGCGCCTGTCGAAAGGTGCCCGGGCACAGAGAGAGTCAGCGTCACTGATCTCGTCTCTGTGCCTTTTTTACGTATATTCATTCCGATTTGCAGGAGAGTCACAATGAGCTACACCGCCCCCCTCAAGGAAATGCAGTTCGTGCTGAACAATATCGCCGACCTGCCTTCCGTACTGGCGCTGCCCGGTTACGAAGACCACTCGACCGATCTGGTCGACGCCATTCTCGAAGAAGCCAGCAAGTTTGCCGGTGAGGTACTGGCGCCGCTGAACTGGGAAGGCGACAAGGGTCACAAACTGGCGAATGCCGTTGTGACAACCGGCAAAGGTTTCAAAGAGGCTTACCACCAGTTCCGCGATGCCGGCTGGGTGGGCATGCGTGCTCCAGCAGAGTTCGGCGGCCAGGGCCTGCCTGCTTTGGTGGCGATGGCTACCGAAGAAATGTGGTGTTCCGCCAATCTGGCATTCTCGCTGTGCCCGCTGCTGACGCTGGGCGCGCTGGAAGCCATCAACCACCATGCTTCGGACGAACTGAAAGCCATCTACCTGCCGAAAATGAGTTCGGGCGAATGGCCGGGTACCATGAACCTGACCGAACCGCAAGCCGGTTCCGATCTGGCGCTGGTCCGCTCGAAAGCCGTGCCGAACCCGAATGGCGATGGTACCTACCTGATCTCCGGCCAGAAGATTTTCATCACCTGGGGTGAGCACGACATGGCGGACAATCTGGTCCACCTGGTGCTGGCGCGTCTGCCGGATGCACCTGCCGGGGTGAAAGGCATTTCGCTGTTCATCGTGCCGAAGTTCCTGGTGAACGCCGACGGCAGCCTGGGCAAGCGCAACGACGTAAAATGTGTATCGCTGGAACACAAGCTGGGTATCCACGGCTCGCCGACTTGCGTCATGAGCTATGGCGACGAAGGTGGCGCAATCGGCTACCTGGTGGGCGAAGCCAACAAGGGTCTGGGCTACATGTTCACCATGATGAACCACGCGCGTCTGGGCGTGGGCGTCGAAGGCATGTCAATTTCCGAGCGCGCTTACCAGAAGGCCGTGGCTTACGCCAAGGATCGTCTGCAGTCGCGTGAACTGGGTTCGACCAACCCGGATCCGGCAGCGATCATCCGCCACCCGGACGTACGCCGCATGCTGATGACCATGCGTTCGCAGATCGAAGCCATGCGCGCCCTGTGTTACTTCGGCGGTACTGCTCTGGACAAGGCTGCCAGCCTGCCGGCCGGCGCCGAACAGCAGCAAAGCCAGTACCTGATCAATTTCCTGATCCCGATCATCAAGGGCTGGTGTACCGAAACCGCCAACGAACTGACCTCGCTGGGCGTGCAGGTTCACGGTGGCATGGGGTTCATCGAAGAAACCGGCGCTGCGCAATACATGCGCGATGCCCGTATCACCGCGATCTACGAAGGCACCACCGGTATCCACGGCATGGATCTGATCGGCCGCAAGATGGCGTCGGAAAAGGCGGTTACCCTGAAGGCGGTATTGGGCGAAGTGGAAAAAACCATCGGCGAACTGGCTGCTGCCGGCGCCGAATTCGCATCGATCAAAGCCGGTCTGGAACTGTCGGTCAAATCGGCCAAAGAGGCAGCGGAATACATCCTCGCCAACTTCGCTGACAACACCAAGAAATCGGCTGCCGGTTCGGTACCGTTCCTGATGTTGATGGGCATCACTCTGGGTGGCTGGTTGCTGGCCAAATCGGCACTGATCGCCAAAGCCAAACTGGCTGCCGGCGACGCCGATGCCGATTTCTACACTGCCAAGATCACCACCACCCGCTTCTTCGCCGAGCACATTGCGCCGCGTACCTTGGCGTATGCCTACGAAGTGGTTAACGGTGCTGACAGCACGCTGGAACTGGCTGACGAGTTGTTCTGAATCGGTTTGGTTTAGTCATCGATGCACAAAAAAGCCCGTGATGATCACGGGCTTTTTTGTGGGTGGCCCGGCAGGGCGCACTTTCTTAGAGGTGCAAGTCCTCTGCTCGCCCGACAAGGGGAAGAGTTGGGTTCTGTTGACGTATTGCCGCCCATTAGCGCAACCACAGCAATGTAGCGGCAAACGTCAGCATGAGGGTGTAAGAATTTTCCTGATTATGTCCCTATCTCAGCTGTACCCATTAAAACCCTTCTGGAACAAGGCTTTGTCTCCATGACTGCCACCGCCAGTCTGGGCAGCATCGCAGCAAGGTCACTGCGTCGGTTGAACCGGTACTGCACATCCGCCAGATAACGGGCCGCATATTTGCGGAATTTGAAGGCATGGTAGG
>CAZBWH010000012.1:0-11773 GCA_964495595.1 uncultured Burkholderiales bacterium
GCAGTATCCACGGCCCCCAGCGCGCTGTGCGCCACCTGCTCGCGGTTGGTTTCAGTCAACTGCACCGGCGTAGTGCTGGCCGACGCGGCATTGCCGTCACCGCCATCGTCACTGTTGCACGCCCCGAGCACCACCACCATTGCCAGCCATGCCTTACCTGTTTTCATGCCACTCTCCCAGAAAAATCAAAACAGCCGTGCCACCGAAAAATGCACCCGCTCCAGCTCCGAATCGGGTTGCCAGACTGACACCGAGCCCACTTGTTGCGCCGGCGAGGCAGCAAACCGCAGCCGCGACCAGCCCAACTGGAGGCGAAACCCCGGCTCAAGCCAAGACACCAGCGCCAGCCGGGGCGACCACTGGCCTCGCGGGCGCAATTGCGGCGAGCGTTCGAAGCCAAACTCGCCCAGCGCCACATCCACTCGCGTCCAGGCCGGATAATCGACCCCTAGCGCCAATTCCAGCGCAGGCCCCATCGCCAGGCGCACTCCTGCCTGCAGCAAGGCCGTCCGGTACACTTCGGCCTGATCACGGCGCAACAGCGGGTTGGCAATATCCCGTCGCCAACGCAGCAGCTCGGTGCCCACGCCCGTCTGCCATCCCCGGCCAGCCGGCCACCAGCGGGCCAGTCCGACCGATCCGCCGTGATAGCGGGAATGGGAAAAAACCGTCGCAGTATTCGCCTGGTTGATGCCACGATACCCCACTTCACCCAGCCACACCGACGCCGCCCCTTCCCAGCCAGCCAACACCTCGGCGCCCCGCCAGCCAGCTCCCAGCAGCGGCAACTGGCCATCTTCGGCAACGAACCGGCCCTGCTCTTCACGCCACCATTGCTGCTGCAAGCCCAGCTCCAGCCAGCGCTCGGCCAGCGCCAAGCCCGGCCAGAGCAGCACCAGCAGCGGGGCGACGCGCAATTTGCCGCCCGGTTTGCAGCGCGTTTGTTTACAATCCATACCATGATCCATACCGATAACCTTACCGCTGGCAGCGCCCCCGAGCGCGTCGTCACCGCTCAGAAACTCTCGGCGCAGGAAGAAGCGCTGGAGCGTGCGCTGCGGCCGAAAATCCTCGACGAGTACGTCGGCCAGGAAAAAGCCCGCGGCCAGCTGCAGATTTTCATCGAAGCAGCCAAAAAACGCAGCGAGGCGCTCGACCACGTGTTGCTGTTCGGCCCGCCCGGCCTGGGCAAGACCACGTTGGCGCACATCATCGCCCGCGAGCTGGGGGTCAACCTGCGCCAGACCAGCGGGCCGGTACTGGAGCGCGCTGGCGATCTGGCCGCGCTGCTGACCAATCTGGAGCCGCACGATGTGCTGTTCATCGACGAAATCCACCGACTCAGCCCGGTAGTGGAGGAGATTCTCTACCCGGCGCTGGAAGATTTCCAGCTCGACATCATGATCGGCGAAGGTCCGGCGGCGCGCTCGGTCAAACTCGACCTGCCCCCGTTCACCCTGGTCGGCGCCACCACCCGCGCCGGCATGCTCACCAACCCGCTGCGCGACCGCTTCGGCATCGTTGCCCGGCTGGAGTTCTACACCCCGGCCGAGCTGCAGAAAATCGTCAGTCGATCGGCCAGCCTGCTGAATGTGCATATCGACGACGATGGCGCGTTCGAAGTTGCCAAACGCTCACGCGGCACCCCACGCATCGCCAACCGCCTGCTGCGCCGGGTACGCGACTACGCCGAAGTCAAGGCCGATGGCAAGGTCAGCAAAGCCATCGCCGATGCCGCGCTGCAGATGCTGGATGTCGATCATGCCGGGCTCGACCTGATGGATCGCAAACTGCTGTCCGCCATCCTGCACAAATTCGGCGGCGGCCCGGTCGGCCTGGACAACGTCGGCGCAGCCATCGGTGAAAGCACCGACACCATCGAAGACGTACTGGAGCCCTACCTGATCCAGCAGGGCCTGCTGCAGCGCACCCCGCGCGGCCGGATGGCGACCTTTTCCACCTACCAGCATTTTGGCCTCAACGCTCCGGAAGCAGTCCGCACACCGGATCTGTGGGGCGGCAGCCAGCCCTGAGAAATTGAATCATGGCTCAACCCACCTACGACGCCAAACCCGCGTCTGCTCGCGAGCTGCCCGAGCCGGCCGATGACATCGTCGAACTCACCCCGCCCCCAGAGCCCACCCCGGAAGAACGCCACCGGCAGATGATGCTGATGCTGCACACCATCAAACTGATCACGGCACTTATCCTGCTACCGATCATTCTGTTCAAGGTGTTGTAAATCTGCCCGGCCAACGCCGGTCATATATTCGCTTTGGCTTCCATTGCGGTCTTTTTGCCGCTGCAGCGGTATCATATGCAGCCTGATCCGATTCTGCAGACCTGCCGTGAACCACGCCCAAGACCTCTCCATGTGGAGCCTGATTGCCAACGCCAGCATCGTCGTCCAGCTGGTCATGCTGGTGTTGCTGCTGGCTTCGTTCATTTCCTGGTGGCACATCTTTACCAAGGTGTTCAGCATCAAGAAGGCCGTGCAACACACGCTGGCCTTTGAAAGCCGCTTCTGGAGCGGCAGCGACCTGGCCAGACTGTACGATGAAATCGCCGGCACCGGCAGCATTGCGCTGGAGCGGATTTTCGAATCCGGTTTTGCCGAATACCTGAAGCAGCGCCGGCAGCCCAACGCCGATCATGGCATGGTGATGGAAAGCACCCGCCGGGCGATGAAGGCTGCGTCGCAACGCGAACTGGATCAGCTGGATGCGCATCTGGCGTTTCTGGCCACGGTCGGATCGGTCAGCCCGTATATCGGCCTGTTCGGCACTGTCTGGGGGATCATGAATTCATTCCGTGCACTGGGCAATGTCGGCCAGGCAACGCTGGCGCACGTCGCGCCGGGCATCGCCGAAGCCTTGGTGGCGACTGCCATCGGCCTGTTTGCCGCCATTCCGGCAGTCATTGCCTACAACCGATTCGCCAGCGACATCGACCGCCTCTCGGGCCGCTTCGACACCTTCGTCGAAGAGTTTTCCAACATCCTGCAACGCCAGGGGTCGCACTGATGCGCAACCGCCGCCGTGCCATGGCACAGATGAACGTGGTGCCGTACATCGACGTGATGCTGGTATTGCTGGTGATTTTCATGGTCGCCGCACCGATGATGCAGCCGGGAGTGGTCAACCTGCCGCAGGTCGGCAAGGCCGAATCGGCCCCGGCCAGCCCGCTGGAAATCACCATCAGCGCGGCTGGCGACTACAGCCTGCGTGATCCGCAGGACAAACGTACCGAAGCCAGGCTGGGCCTGGCTGAGCTGATCGGAAAAGTGAAGCAGTCGCTGGCCGGCGACAGCAATCGGCCGGTGGTAATTTCTGCTGATAAATCAGTGCGGTACGAAAAAGTTATGCTGGTAATGGATCGGTTGCAGCGCGAGCAGGTCGCCCGGGTCGGCCTGCTGGTCAAGCCGCAGGGCAAATGAATACGCTGCTGTTGTCGCAACCAGAGCGAGGTGAACGACGAGGACTGGCACTGCTGCTGGCCGGCGGCGTTCATCTGGCACTGCTGCTGTTGCTGGTATTCGGCCTGCAATGGCAGGTCAAGCCCGACGAACCGGTTGCCGTTGAGCTGTGGGCGTCGCTGCCGCAGCCCAGCCGGCCTGAAATCAGGCCCGCCATAGCTAAGCCCGAACAGCCCTCCAGGCCGGCCCCCAAACCTCGCCTGCAGCCGGAGCCGGAGCCGGCCCCGGTCAAACAACCCGACATTGCCGTCCAGCAGGCCAAGCCGAAGCCGCAGCCCAGGCGCGACCCCAAAGCCGAACCTGAGCCGCCGAAAGCCAAACCCAAACTGGAGCCGGAGCCAACAGCGCCAGCCGAACCGAAACCTGAAGCCAGGCCCAAGCCGGTAAACCGCGCTGCCGAACTGGCCAGACTGGCCGAAGAATTCAGCAGCAGTGTCAGCCCTGCTCCGACCGTCAAGCCCGGCCAGGCCGCAGCCAACGCAGCAGCCAAGGCGGCAGCAGACTACACGGGAGTACTGGTCGATCGCATCCAGCGCAATGTCGTGCCGCCGGCCGACTCCAAGGTGAATCACAGCGCGGTATTCGAAGTGACCCTGCTGCCCAGCATGGAAGTCCTGCGGGCGGTGAAACGCCGCAGCAGCGGCAACCCGGCCTACGACGATGCAGTGGAACGGGCCATCCTGAAAACGTCGCCATTCCCGCCATTGCCTGAAGGGCTGGCGTTTCGCGACTTCAGAAGCATCGTGATGGAATTCCGACCGGAGTAATCGCCGGGGAACCTTTTTCCGGTTTTTTGAATCACTGACAAGACCTATGCAAACCCTACAGAGATACCTGACCCTGCTGGCCGTGATGCTGCTTGGCATGACAGCGCAGGCCCAGATGAGCATCGAAATCGTCACCAGCGGCAGCAAACCGATCCCGATCGCGGTCGCGCAGTTCGCCAACGACACCCCGGACCTGTCTCCGGTCATCAAGGCCGACCTGCTGCGCAGCGGATTGTTCCGTCTGATCGAAACCAGCGACGTACGGCCACAGCCGACCGATGCCACCCTGGTTAATCATGCCGAATGGCAGGAGCGTGGTGCCGATGCCCTGGCCGTCGGCTCGGTCAATCCGCAGCCGGATGGCACGCTCAAGATCCATTTCCGGCTCTACGACCCGGTACGCAAATCCCAGTTGGCCGGGCTGAGTTACGCGGTTCGCCCGTCACAACTGCGCGCCACCGCCCACCGGATCGCCGATGTAATCTACGAAAAGCTGACCGGCGACAAGGGCATTTTCTCTACCCGGCTGGCGTATGTGCTGAAGCAGGGCAAGCGTTATCAATTGCAGGTATCCGATGCTGATGGCGAAAACGCCCAGTCGATCGTCACCTCGAACGAACCGATCATTTCACCGCGCTGGTCGCGGGACGGACGCAAGCTGGCCTATGTATCGTACGAGCAGAAAAAGCCGATTGTTTACGCACACGAAGTCGCCACCAACAAACGACGGGTGGTAGCCGGCTTCAAAGGTAGCAACAGCGCACCTGCGTGGGCACCCGATGGCAGCGGCATGGCGGTCGTGCTGACCAAGGACGGCCAGTCACAGATATACCGCATCGACCTGGCCACCGGCGACGCTACCCGGCTGACCCGCAGCAGCGGGATCGATACCGAGCCGGATTACTCGCCCGACGGACGCCAGATCGTCTTCCTGTCCGACCGCGGCGGCAGCCCGCAGATTTACCTGATGCCGGCCAGCGGCGGCGAAGCCAGACGACTGACATTCGACTGCAGTTACTGTGTCTCGCCCCGTTTCAGCCCCGATGGACGCAGCATTACCTACATCCGGCGCGACAACGGCCGCTTCCAGGTTGCTATAATGGACCTGGCTTCCGGAGTGAGTACGACACTTTCCGAAACGGCCAACGATGAATCGCCGTCATTTTCGCCCAACGGCAAAATGATCCTCTATGCGACAGAACTGGGTGGACGCGGCGCGCTGGCCGTGGTTTCCAGTGACGGACGCATCCGGCAGCGCCTGCGGGTACTGAATGGCGAAGTACGCGAACCAGCCTGGGGCTCGTGATTCTGCTCCGTGGATTTCTTTCTTTTTTTGACCACCGATCCCACTCAAGGATGACACCATGCAAAAACTGATTATTGCCGGCCTGACCGCCAGCCTGCTTGCCGCCTGCTCCAGCACCAAGGAACCGGCTCCGGTCGAATCCCGCACCGCAACACCGACCGCCAGCAGCACGACTGCCGACCTGAGCGCCCCGGCAAGCCAGACGGCCCCTGTGTCGCCCTCGGCGCCGACTGCATCGGCACTGGCTCCGCATCTGGACCCAGCCAACAAGCTGTCCACCGACCGTTCGGTCTATTTCGATTTCGACCAGTACGTTGTAAAAGATGAGTTCCGCAATACCGTCGAAAGCCACGCCAAATACCTGACTGAAAAGCGTGAGCTGAAAATCAAGATCGAAGGCAACGCCGACGAACGCGGTAGCCGCGAATACAACCTGGCGCTGGGCCAGAAGCGTGCCGATGCAGTCAAGCGCTCGATGCAGACGCTGGGCGTCACCGAAGCCCAGATCGAAACCACCAGCAATGGCGAAGAAAAGCCCAAGGCCACTGGTTCGACCGAAGAAGCCTGGGCTCAGAATCGCCGCGCTGACATCATCTACGCAGGTGAAAACAAGTGAAACGCATCTGCCTGATGCTGCTTGCCGGCCTGGCCGGCAGCACTGCGCACGCCGGCATCTTTGACGATACCGAAGCGCGCAAGATGATTCTCGAATTGCAAAAGCAGAATCAGGAGCAGGATGCCCGCTACCAGGCGCTACAAGAGCGCCTGGTCAAGCTGGAAGCGCAGTTCAAGAATCTGCGCCTGATTGACCTGTTCAACCAGCTGGAGGCCACCCGCGACGATGTCAACAAGTTGCGGGGCCAGCTGGAAGTCCAGACCCACCAGATCGACACCACCCAGAAACGGCAGAAGGACTTCTACGTCGATCTGGATGGTCGCTTGCGCCAACTGGAGACCAGCAGCACAACCGACAAGGCAGCCGAGCCGGCTAGCGGGCCGACCTCGGCCAATCCAGGCGCCGGCACGGACAAGCCTCCCGTCAGCGATCCGCAGACTGCCGGCGAAGTCGCCAGCTACGACGTGGCACTCGCCGGCTACAAGACCGGCAAGTACGAAGAGGCCATCCGCAGCTTTTCTGCATTCCTGAAGCAGTATCCAGAAAGCAAGCTCGCCGCCAACGCACTGTACTGGATCGCCATGTCCCAATCGGCACTGCGCGACTACAAAACCGCCATCAGCACCCAGCAAAAACTGCTCAACCTGTTCCCAGACGGCAGCAAGGCGCCGGATGCACTGTTCAATATCGGACAGAACCAGCTGGAGCTGGGCGACAAGAAAGCAGCCCGGAAAACCTTCAGCGAGCTGATCACCCGGTTCCCGATTGCCCCGGCCGCCGACAAGGCTCGCCGGCTGGTCAACACACTCAAGTAAGCACTGCCCTTGGCTGCCCCTGTGCTTCGCGTCACCGAGATATTCTATTCTTTGCAAGGCGAGACCAGCCGTGCCGGCTGGCCGACGGTATTCATCCGGCTGACCGGCTGCCCATTGCGCTGCGGCTATTGCGATAGCGAGTACGCCTTTCATGGCGGGGTCGGCATGCCCGTCGCCGAGATACTGCAAGCCGTGCAGGAGTACGACTGCCCGCTGGTCTGCGTGACCGGCGGAGAACCACTGGCACAGAAATCCTGCCCGGCTCTGCTGACGGCCTTGTGCGACGCCGGCTATTCAGTATCACTGGAAACCAGCGGCGCGCTACCGATCGACGGCGTCGACCCGCGGGTTTCCCGAATCGTCGACATCAAAACCCCCGGCTCGGGCGAAGTCGAACGGAACCACTGGGAAAATCTGTCGTGGCTCACGGCACATGACGAACTCAAGCTGGTGATCTGCCACGAAGGAGATTACCTGTGGGCTCGCAGCGTGGTGATGGACAACAAGCTTTATCAACGCTGCCCGGTACTTTTTTCTCCGGTGATGGGTGGCATGGCCGCCGCCGATCTGGCCGACCGGATCCTGGCCGACCGGTTACCGGTGCGGTTCCAGATGCAATTGCACAAGGCACTGTGGGGGAATATTGCAGGAAAATGAAAAAATGAATCCACGCGCAGTCATCCTCTTGTCCGGCGGACTGGATTCCGCCACGGTACTGGCGATTGCCCGTGAACAAGGGTTTCGCTGCTATTGCCTGAGCTTCGATTACGGACAGCGCCACAGCGCCGAACTCGCCGCCGCGGCACGGGTAGCGGCGGCGCAGTGTGCGGCAGAACACCGGGTTGCCCGCATCGACATAGGTGCGCTGGGAGGCTCCGCACTGACCGATACGCGTATCGAGGTTCCGGTCGATGGCGTCGGCGCCGGCATCCCGGTCACGTATGTGCCGGCCCGCAACACGATCATGTTGTCTTACGCTCTCGGCTGGGCTGAAGTCCTGGGCGCACAGGACATTTTCGTCGGGGTCAATGCCGTGGATTATTCCGGCTATCCTGACTGCCGCCCGGAATACATCGCCGCATTCGAGCAAATGGCCAACCTGGCGACCAAGGTAGCGGTTGAAGGCAAGCCTTTTCACATCCGCGCCCCGCTGATCAACCTGGGCAAGGCCGCGATCATTGCCGAGGGCCACCGTCTTGGCGTCGATTACGCGCTGACCGTGTCCTGCTACCAGGCCGATCTGGCCGGACTGGCGTGCGGCGTGTGCGACTCATGCCGCTTGCGTCACGCCGGATTTGCAGCGGCAACCCTGCCCGATCCGACCCGCTACCGCGGTTGATCATCTCCCTGTCACGTTAACGCCGTCAGAATTGACTATGATGGACTTTTGTCCACCATGGTTAACAACGGGAGAAAGCAGATGGATCGCAGGCAATTTCTGAAATGGGGTGGTTTCGTCACCACTACCGCGCTGACCACCGGGCTGACCGGCTGTTTTGACGAGCAGGTAACCGACCCGGCAGCGCCCTCCGCCGCCAGCGGTAGCGGCTGGAAGTTCCCGCAGAGCATTGCCTCAGCCGACCCGAAAGCCGACAGCATCGTTCTCTGGACCCGGGTCATTCCGGCGACACTGGCGGATACCGCCACCCCGAACCAGAACATCAGCATCCGGCTACTGGTTACCGACAACGACAACGATAGCAAGCTGGGTAGCAATACCGCGCTGGAAGGCACACTACTGCTCGACAAGTCGATTCCGGCACTGGCGACCTTCGATGGCAGCGTTCGCCACAAGCTGACCGGGCTGTCCGCCGGCAAGACCTATTATTACCAGTTCGTTGCCGGGGAAGTACGCTCGAACGTCGGCCGCTTCAAAACCGCGCCGGCCAGCAATACCGAGGTGGCGCAGCTCAAATTCGCCTTCCTCAGCTGCCAGGACTGGAGCATCAACCACTGGGGCGGCTACGACTACCTGGCCAAAAACGAGCAACTCGATTTCTTCCTGCATCTGGGTGACTACATCTACGAAACCGTCGGTGAGGCCTTTCAGACCGGCGCTGTCGAAAGCCTGCATACCGCGCTCAGCCTGCCCAATGGCGAATACAAAAGCGGCACCAGCGGTGCGAAATATGCCTCGACCCTGGCCGATTATCGTTACCTGTACAAGCAATACCGCAGCGACAAGCGTTTGCAGGCGGTGCATGAACGCTTTGCCATGATTGCCGTGTGGGACGACCACGAATTCTCTGACGACTGCTGGCAGGATGCCGAAACCTACAGCAATGGCAGCTACAGCAGCTCGGGCGGTGACAACAACCACAAGACCGACCGCCGCCGCAATGCCAATCGTGCCTGGTATGAATTCATGCCGGCCGACATCAGTTACGACGAATCGGTCAGCGGAGCGCAAACCATCAAGATTTACCGCGATTTCCAGTTTGGCAACCTGGCGCACCTGATCATGACCGACGAACGCCTGTACCGCAGCGATCACATCATCCCTGAAGCCGCACCCAACCCGTCCACCGGCCAGGAGCTGGGCTCAATCGGCAGCCGCTACATGGTGCCGGCCGATACGCTGGCCAGCATCGAGCAGCGCAAGATAGCCGGCACCGCGTTGCTGGGCACCGAGCCACTGAGCATGGCCACCATCCTGGGCGCCACCCAGCGTGAATGGTGGAAAGCCAGAATGTCCAGCGCCAGTGCCACCTGGAAACTATGGGGTAACGAAGTTTCACTGCTACGCATGGGTCTGAGCGGCACCGATGCCATTGCAACCTTGCTGGCACTGGGCTCGATCAGCTCGCTGGCCGGCAAGATCGGCACCACGGCAGCCGCCACCGGGGGTAACATGAACATCGCCGGAGCCGTCGTCGCAGCAGTCACCGCCGGCGCCAGCCAGACCGTTGGCGTGAACGCAGCCACAGCGATTGCAGCAGCCGATGCAAGCGCAGGAGGCAACCTGAGCCTCACTGATGGCATCAACGCCGCAGTTGGCGCCGGAGCCACCACCAAGCAGGCCGGCCTGGCCACCAAGGTTTATCAGGCAGCCAAGGCAGCCAGCGCCGCCGGTGCCCCCGCACAGGCTGCCGCCGGCGCCCAGGTAATTGCCTTTGGCCATATCAAACCGGATATCCAGGAAAACAAGCAGAACTCGCCCTTCGTGATCGCCGCGGGCAAACAGGCCACACTGGCCCCCTACTTCACCAAGTTCCTGCTCAATGCCGACCAGTGGGATGGCTACAATGCCGAGCGCAAGGATCTGATGAAACATCTGAAAAACAACAATATCAAGAACGTGGTCGCGCTGACGGGCGACATTCACGCCTTCTTCGCCGGCACGGTAAATGACGATTACGATGCCGGCAGCGGCGGCACCCCGGTAATGGTCGACCTGGTAAGCGCCGGGGCCAGCTCCGATTCGTTTTTCTCCTACCTGCGAGATACGGTAGGCAGTGTTTCGGCCGATCTGGCGACCCTGATCTATCGCGAGATCCCGATTCCCGGCACCCCGGTAGGTACCGTTACACTCAAATTCAACCTGCTCGACTATACACTCGGCCGTGCGGCCCCCAACCTCGACGCGCTGGCACAACAAGCCAGGGTACAGCTACGCGGGGCGCTGGCACAAAAAGGGGTGCCGGAAGCGCAACTCAATGGTATGACCGATGCCATCCTGACGGCGCTGAAAGCCAGTAGCGAATTCAACACCAGCCTGCTGGGGCTCGCCCAGCAACTGGCTGCACTGAATTCAAATCCGTGGCTGAAATACGTCAATACCGATGCCCAAGGCTATTCGGTGGTCACCGTCACTCCGACGCAACTGAGCTGCACCTTCAAACAGGTAAACAAGCTGGTAGGCAGCAGTGCCCCGTCAAGCGCAACAGTGATTGCCGGCACGACCACCGCCACCGTCACCAGCGGCACGGCAGCCGTCACCATCGGCTGACCCTGAAAAAAAGGGCCGCTCTCGCGGCCCGCAACAGGGAAAACCAGCTTGTCCATCCAGGGCCGACCGTTCAGACCGATCGGCCCGTTGTTCAGTGCAACACCCCTAGGGCAGCAATACGCTCTTCCAGGCTCGGGTGGGTGGCAAACAACCCCAGTAATCCCTTGCCCCCGGCAATGCCCGACGCAGCCATGTTTTGCGGCAATGCACCCGGCTCCATGCCGCCCAGCCGCTGCAACGCCGCAATCATCGGCTGCGGGCCACGCAGTAGCCGTGCCGCCCCGGCATCGGCACGGAATTCGCGCTGCCGCGAAAAATACATCACGATCACACTGGCCAGAATGCCGAACACGATGTCGCACACGATCACCGTTACCGTATAAGCCAGCCCCGGCCCGGCGCTCTGTTCGTCGTCCTTGCGCAGGAACTGATCCACCGCATAGCCAACCACCCGAGCCAGGAAAGTAACAAAAGTGTTGACCACGCCCTGAATCAGCGTAAGGGTCACCATGTCGCCATTGGCAATGTGGGCGATCTCATGCGCTAGCACGGCCTCGACTTCCCGTTCGTTCATGCTGTGCAGCAGGCCGGTTGAGACTGCCACCAGTGAATGGCCCTTGCTCGGCCCGGTGGCAAAAGCGTTCGGCTCACCTTCGTAAATCGCCACTTCTGGCATCGGCAGCCCCGCATCCTTGGCCAGGCGGGCCACCGTGTTGACCAGCCAGCTCTCGGCCGGGGTCGCGGGCGACTCGATCACCTGGGCTCCAGTCGACCACTTGGCAATGGCTTTGGACATCAGCAACGAAATGAAAGCGCCACCAAAACCGATCAGTGCCGAAAAACCC
>CAZBWH010000012.1:11783-57204 GCA_964495595.1 uncultured Burkholderiales bacterium
CAGCAGCAACCCCAGATTCAGACCGTTGGCTGTCAGAAACTTGTTCACACCCAGCAAGCTGGCCGAAATTCCCAGCACCACCATGATGGCCACGTTGGTGGCAATCAGCAGAAAAACCCGTTTCATCGCACATTTCCTCTCAACAAACCGCCCAACCGCCTCCAGTGAGGCACCAGGATGAATCCCCCGTCGCGGCGTCTCTCGGTCCTGCCGCCGTACCGCAACGGCACCTCGCGACAGGGATGCATCCAGTAGGCAAAGATAACGCAGTGCAAATTTCGAATAAATCGAGTTAAAATTGATAAAACATCCGAGATTACCGAACCATGAAACCCGACCGGCTCAATTACAAGCATCTGTACTATTTCTGGGTTGCCGCCAAGGAAGGCGGCATCATGCGTGCGGCCGAGCGCCTGCAGATGTCCCCGCAAACGGTCAGCGGCCAGATCGGCCAACTGGAACAGGCGCTGGGCAAGAGCCTGTTTACCCTGCAAGGACGTCGCCTGTCGCTGACCGAAGCCGGGCGGGTTGCGTTAAGCCACGCCGACCAGATTTTCCTGCTGGGAGAACAATTGCAGGATGCGCTGCAGGCCAGTGATATCGACCGCACGCTGCGACTGACCGTCGGACTCTCTGACGCGCTTCCAAAGCTGATTGCCTACCGTTTACTGGAAAACGTGCTGCATTTGCCGGAACAGGTCCGGCTGGTCTGCTACGAAGGCAAATTCGAATCGCTGCTGGGTGACCTGGCATTGCACAAGCTGGATGTCGTGCTGACCGACCGGCCGGCCACATCAGGCACCGGGCTGCGGGTCTACAGTCATGCCCTGGGGGACGACAGCGTCACGCTGTATGCCGGCCGGGCACTGGCCGAACGCTACCGGACAGGATTTCCGCACAGTCTGGATGGTGCGCCGATGCTGTTGCCGACCCGCAACAACGCGCTGCGCGGCCGACTGGAGCAATGGTTCGAAGCCCAGAGCATCCGGCCACTGATCGTCGGCGAATTTGAAGACAGTGCGCTGCTGATGACCTTTGGGCGCGCAGGCCTGGGGGTGTTTCCATCGACCACATCGCTGGCAGGCACCATCGCCTCGCATTACGATGCCGAGGCGATTGGTGAAATCCGTGCCGTGCGGGAGAGTGTTTACGCCATTTCCACCGAGCGGCGCATCCGCCATCCGGCCGTCGAGGCCATTTGCCGGCTGGCCGGGCCGGCTACAACCTGATCTGGTCAACCGATCGAGCCAGCTCCCCTGCCAATTGCTGCAGATCGCTTGCAGCGTGGGCCACCTGGCTAACGGCCCGCTCGTTGTTTTCAGCCATGCCGGCGATCTGCTCGACATTGCGGGCGATATCGGCTCCGGCTGTCGTTTGTTCGGCCAGCGCAGCCGAGATGTCGTTGACCACCAAGCCCACCCGATCGGCGCCGGACCGGATGCGAGCCATGGCGGCCTCAGCGTCGGCAGCCAGTTGGGCGCCTTCGCTAACCTTGTCGACGCTGGCGGTAATCTCGGCGGTCACCTCGCGAGTACCCGACTGAATCTGCCGGATCACCTCGGCGATCTCCTGCGTCGACACCGCGGTGCGCTCAGCCAGCTTACGTACTTCATCGGCTACCACGGCAAACCCCCTGCCCTGCTCGCCCGCCCGGGCCGATTCGATTGACGCATTCAATGCCAGCAGGTTGGTCTGATCGGCGATTTCCTTGATCGTGCTGACAATCGACGAAATGGCGTCAGCCCGCCGCCCCAGATGCAGGACATTGTTCGCCAGCGCAGTGACATCGGCTTCGACGCGACGAATGGTGGCTGCGGTGCGCTGGATCAGCCGTGCTCCTTCTGCGGACAGCTCGCCGGATTCGCCCGACAGATGATGGGCTTCGCGTGCGTTTTCACTGACTTGATCGATGCTGACACTCAGCTGCTCCATGGCTGCAGCCATCGAACCGGCGGCAGCATTCTGCTGCTGGCTGCCATGCGCCACATCAGCTGCAGAAGTCGACAATTGGGTGGATGCTGCGGTGACTCGCTGTGCACCGGAGGCAATCTGGCCCACCACGGAACACATTTGCTGACGCATATCGGCCAGAGCCTGTTGAACCTGACCCAGTTCGTCCTGCCGGTTGACCCTGATCGCCTGCCGGTAATCGCCGCCAGACATGGTGCGCAGGCTGGCGATCACTTGCTGCAACGGCCGGGTGACGCCACTGCGGATCACCCATGCCAGCACAAGGGCCAGGACGCCCACGCCAATCACGCCTGCTGCGCCAATGGTGAGCATCAAAGGGCGGAGATCACGCTCGAACTCATCCCGGTAACTCCCGGCGCCCACGACCCAGTTCCAGCGAGGCTGGTGCTGGTAGGCAGCCACCTTTTCCCGTGCCTGCGATTCGCCACGCTCGCCATTGGCCCACCAGTAACTCACCATGCCCTGCTTGTGCGCGAGCATTTCACGAGTGAAGGCAAATCCGTTGATATCCCTGGTATCCAGGATCGAAACCCCCTCCTTGACCGGATGGATGGTCAATCGCCCCTGATCGGCGCCGGATGACGCCTCGAAAGCATAGACGTAGCCCGTTTCACCGATTTTGATCTGCAACACCTGTTGCTTGAACGTCTGGAAAGATGAAGTGAAATCAAGTCCGACAAACGTTGCCCCCACCAGCTGCCCGGTGCCGTCCAGAATCGGCCGATAGTCGGCCATGTAATGCCTGCCGAACAGCATGACCCGGCCGGTATACGGTTTGCCTTGCATCAATCGCTGGTAGGCCGGCGAATGGCGATCCAGCGAAGTGCCCAGCTCACGCTGGCCATCCTTGCCTTTGACCGATGTACTGACCCGGATCAGGTCATCCTGCCGCCTGACCAGAATGGTGGCCACGGCACCCGTGGCCGAGGAAAACCGATCGACCCACTCGACATCCTGATTCAATACCTGCGAACCCGCCCGCACCAGCGGCTCATCAGTGGCGCTCACCGAATCTGCTACACGGCTTTCCACGACCAGGGGCCCAGGCAGGGCCAGCAGCCAGCTACTGCCCAGTTGCCGCGCAGTCTGCTCCAGCTGGCTCCCGAAACCATCAAGCATCGACGCCACCAACGCCACGGTTTGCTGCAGATCCTGGCGCATCCTGGCTTCCATCGACCGATGCACCTGCAATCCGATCACCAGCATGGCCACACCGATCACCAGTGCAACCTGTCCGGTTGCCGACAGAATCAGCCTGGCAGAAATGGACTGACGAAATAAACGCCTGAGAAAACCTTGATCACAAAATAATGACTTACCAATATAGTGAATAACTATTACAATCACCAGATCGAATGTCGTTTTCTTAACCGGATGATCGAATTTACCGATACTGGCCAATCAGCAAAAAAACCTCCTGCAAGTGTCGGCAAAGCCTGTTTTGTGCCTTATAACCATAGTGAGGCTTGACTGTGTTGCCGGCTTTGTCGTTTTCGTGGCCGGCAAACCAGCGATTGTCTGCCTTCCCTGCTGTTATTCCTGTTATCAAAGGACTACCGATGAAATCATGGATCATTGCTTTCCTGTTACCCCTGCTGGCCGGCAGTGTGTGCGCGGTCGAAGTGGCAGGTGTGCAGATTGACGAGCGGGCCAGAGTGTTCGAGCGGGACTTGCAGCTCAACGGCGCCGGGGTGCGCACCGCGATGACCATGAAAATTTATGTGGCCGCGCTGTACCTGCAACAGCGCAGCAAGGATGCCGACGAAGTCATTGGCTCGAAGTTGCCAAAGCGGATCCTGCTGGTTTTCCGACGTGACCTGAAATCAAGGGTGATATCCAACGCATTTCGTGACGGCATTCGCAACAATGCAGACGAAGCCGACCTACTGATCCTGCAGCCACGGATCGAACAACTGGAAAGAGCAATTGCCAAGCTGGGCGAAGCAAAAGAAGACGACCGGCTGGCAATCGACTTCGCGATGGATGGCTCGGTCGACATCGTTTACAACGACAAGCTGGAAGAGTCGATTCCTGGTCCGCATGTCGGCCCGGCGATGCTGAAAATCTGGCTGGGCAACGTGCCGGTTGCCGACGAACTGAAAAACAACATGCTGGCCGGCGCCAACTACGCCGCACGGGCTCCCAAGCGCAAATCTGCCTTCGAATCGATTTTTGATGGTTTTTCACCCTGACCGACCTGCCGTCGCCATCATCGGCGGCGGGCCGGCCGGGCTGATGGCAGCAGAAATCATCAGCGCAGCCGGCCATCCGGTCGACCTGTTCGACAGCATGCCTTCCGTCGGCCGCAAATTCCTGCTTGCCGGCATCGGCGGGCTTAACCTCACCCATTCCGAACCATTCGAGCGTTTTATCACCCGCTTCGGCCCGCAGCAGCCGATCCTGCACGCCTGCCTGCAGACCTTTACCCCCGACCAGCTTCGCCTGTGGGCCAGGCAACTGGGCATCGACACCTTTGTTGGCAGCTCTGGGCGGGTGTTTCCAACCGGCATGAAAGCGGCTCCGCTGTTGCGGGCTTGGCTGCACCGCTTGCGGCAAGCCGGTGTACGCCTGCATGTGCGACATCGCTGGCTAGGGTGGAATGCGCTAGGCGAGCTGCGTCTTGCGACGGCCGATGGCGAGCGTTGCCTTAGCCCCTCTGCCACGGTTCTGGCGCTCGGCGGAGCCAGCTGGCCTCGGCTGGGCTCTGACGGACAGTGGGTGTCATTACTGCAGGAAAAAGGCGTTGCCATCGCTGAGCTGCAGCCTGCCAACTGCGGATTCGAGATCGACTGGAGCGAACATTTTCGCCAGCGCTTTGCCGGGCAGCCACTGAAAACGGTCGCCCTGTCGTTTACCCAGGCGGCTGACACCGGACGGATGCGACGGATCGGGGAGTGCGTGGTGACCGCTGATGGCATCGAGGGTAGCCTGATCTACGCATTTGCCCGCGAGTTGCGGGAGACGATCCGGCAAAGCGGGGCAGCGACCATCTGGCTTGACCTGGCCCCTGACCGGGATCTCTCCTGGCTGGCCGGCGAACTTGCGCACCCGCGTGGCTCCCGCTCTCTGTCGAGCCATTTGCAGAGCCGGGTCGGCATCAAAGGGGTCAAGGCCGGGCTGTTGCGGGAAGCCCTGTCGGCACCGGCCCTGTCTGACCCGCTGCAACTGGCTGCCGGCATCAAGCAGTTGCCGCTGCAGCTACGAGCGCCGCGCCCGATCGACGAGGCCATCAGCACGGCCGGCGGGGTCTGTTTCGGATCGCTGGACGAGCGATTGATGCTGCGCGACCGGCCGGGCGTGTTTTGTGCAGGAGAAATGCTGGACTGGGAAGCCCCTACCGGCGGCTATCTGCTCACCGGCTGCCTGGCGACCGGGCGTGCCGCCGGGCATGGCGTGGTTCAGTGGTTGGCCGCCAACCGGACTTGAGCGGCCGTGACCAGCCAGCCGGGCAATGAAAAGGGCGGCCCGTAGACAGCCCCCGTCGTCAGGCCGATCGGCTGAGGCAGTTAAGGCGAGATGTTGTCGAACACTTCGTCAAAAGCCGATTTGCGGCGCAAGGCCTTGGCACCGTATCGGGCGCCGGCCAGCAGAGCATTCTTCAGGTCATCCGAAACGGGCACGTCGCCGAGCCAGATTTTCAGCATTGCCGGGCCGATATCCGGGCCGGGAATGGTGTCCAGATCCTGCCCCTTGTAATTGAGTACGACCGAGCCATCCGGCAGGATATCCAGCACCAGCCGCTCGCCAGCGCGTGCCTCGGGTACGTTTTTCATCACCTGTTCCAGTTTGGCAATCGACGGGCCGAGCCGCTCCATTTCAGCGCCGGTCACGTTCAGGCCGATGCCGTCACGAAACGCCGCATTAAGCACACTAATTTTCAGATCGCGATTGAGCACCAGCAGCACCCGCTTGGGTTGCCGGGAGGCAAGGGTCTTTTCGGCACTTTGCGAGCGGGCCGGCAAATACAGGCCCGCCACGTAGACCTCCTTGCCGGCACCTGCGCTACGCACGCCGGCGCCATTGATCTTCAGCTCGACGCCGGCCACTTTGACGGTATCTTCCAGCTGTACCCCTTGCACATCGAGCGCCGAAACCGAACTGGCAAGCAGCGCCATGGCCGCAGCAAGCACAAACTTTTTCATGAATTTCCTTCCTTGAAGAACCATATCGTCACGCAAGGATGCGCTGGCTTGTTTGGCGAGCGGGATAAAGGGCAAGGAGTCCGCGCAGCCAATCCATCAGCGCTTCCGCAGGGAAAGCTCGTACCGGGTCAATCCGGCCAAGTCTGGTTTTTGACTCTCATGGTTTATAGGAAATTTTGCCCGGCTTTGCTGTAGTGGCACGTGCCAAAGCCGGACACGATCATCAGGCATGGCCTGATTGCCAGCGTGCATGACATGGGCGGGGAGCAAATCTGCGACAATAGCCGATTCTGCAGCGGGGATTGTCTTCATGACACCAGCCATCCACACAGCGCCGCCGATTTTCAGTCATGCCAAGGCCGGCCGCACACGCCAGCCGGCGCCGTTCCTGCCGATGTCGCGCGCCGAGATGAACCGGCTCGGCTGGGATGAATGCGACATCATTCTGGTGACCGGCGATGCCTATCTCGACCATCCAAGCTTCG
This sequence comes from uncultured Burkholderiales bacterium, assembly GCA_964495595.1. Lineage (GTDB taxonomy): Bacteria > Pseudomonadota > Gammaproteobacteria > Burkholderiales > SCOH01 > CALMFQ01. The sequence continues at coordinate 18,382 of CAZBWH010000012.1, forward strand.
GCATGGCGCTGATTGGCCGTCTGCTGGAATCGCAGGGCTTTCGCGTCGGTATCATCAGCCAGCCGGACTGGCTGTCGGCCGAGCCGTTTCGGGCGCTGGGCCGGCCACGGCTGTTTTTCGGCGTGACCGCCGGCAACATGGATTCGATGATCAACCGCTACACGGCGGAGAAGAAACCGCGCAGCGACGATGCCTACACTCCCGGCGCAGTCGCCGGCAAGCGCCCGGATCGCGCTACGGCGGTGTATTCGCAGCGCTGCCGCGAGGCCTACCCCGGTGTGGATGTGATGATCGGCAGCATCGAGGCCTCGCTGCGCCGGATTGCCCAGTATGACTACTGGAGCGACAAGGTGCGCCAGTCGGCGCTGATCTATTCCAAGGCCGACATTCTGCTGTTTGGCAACGCCGAGCGTGCGCTGGTGGAAATCGCCCACCGTGCCCATGCCGGTGAGCGCCTGGCGCAAATCCGCGATGTGCGCGGCACAGCGTTTCTGGTGCCGCGTGGCTGGCAGCCGAGTGATGAGTGGCAGGAAATGGATTCGAGCACCGTGGACATGCCCGGCCGCGTCGATCCGCTTCCCGATCCGTATGCAATGGAGCCAGGCCGACCGGCGCCCTGTGCCGATGGGGCGCAAGTGGTGCGCGTCGTTCCGGCTGCCGAGCGGGTGGCGGCACGCAGGGCTCAACGGGCCAAAACCGTGGTGCGGATTCCGTCGTACGAAGATGTAGTGCGCGACCCGGTGTTGTACGCCCACGCCAGCCGTACGCTGCACCTGGAATCCAACCCCGGCAACGCCCGCGCCTTGGTGCAGGGCCACGGTGAGCGCGATGTGTGGCTGAACCCGCCGCCGGTGCCGCTGACCACCGAGGAAATGGACTACGTCTACGGCCAGTATTTCGCCCGCAACCCGCACCCGAGCTACGGCGACGCGCGGATTCCGGCGTGGGACATGATCAGGTTTTCGGTCAACATCATGCGCGGCTGTTTTGGCGGCTGCACTTTCTGCTCGATCACGGAGCACGAGGGACGCATCATCCAGAGCCGTTCGCACGAATCGATCGTGCACGAGATCGAGGAAATCCGCGACAAGACCAAGGGCTTCACCGGCCACATCACCGATCTGGGCGGGCCAACAGCGAACATGTACCGGCTGGCGTGCAAAGACCCGAAAATCGAATCATCGTGCCGCCGGCTGTCGTGTGTGTATCCCGGCATCTGCGAGAACATGCAGACCGATCACTCATCGCTGATCGAGCTGTACCGCAAGGCGCGGGCCGTGCCGGGGGTGAAGCGTGTCAGTATTGGCTCGGGGGTGCGGTACGATCTGGCGGTCGAGTCGCCGGAATACATCAAGGAGCTGGTGACGCACCACGTCAGCGGCTATCTGAAAATCGCGCCGGAGCACACCGAAGCAGGCCCGCTGTCGAAAATGATGAAGCCGGGCATCGACAGCTTCGAGCGCTTCAAGCAGTTGTTCGAGAAGTTCTCGGCGCAGGCGGGCAAAAAGCAGTATCTGATCCCCTACTTCATCGCCGCCCACCCCGGCACGTCGGACGAGGACATGCTGAATCTGGCGCTGTGGCTGAAGGCGAATCACTTCAAGCCGGATCAGGTGCAGGCGTTCACGCCGACGCCGATGGCGATGGCTACCACAATGTGGCACACCCAACGCAACCCGCTGCGTAAAGTGACCCAGGATTCGGAACAGGTAGATGCAGTACGCGAAGCCAAACGCCGCACGCTGCACAAAGCGTTTTTGCGTTATCACGATCCGGAAAACTGGGCATTGCTGCGCGAGGCGCTGCTGAAAATGGGCCGGCGCGACCTGATCGGCATGGCGCCGCATCATCTGGTGCCACCGCTGCAGGCGATCGAGCGTCAATCAAAGGCATCGCCACACGGCAAGCCTGGCGCGGCGTCCAGGGCTGGTCTGCAAGGCAAGCCCAGAGCGGCGTCCAGACCGGGTAGCAAAGGGGGCGGCAAGCCGGGTTTGCCGGTCAAGCCTCGGTCGGTTTAAGCATCTGATACAGGGCAAAATCGTTGCCCGCCAGCAGGAATGATTCAACGGTGGCGTTACGATCCTGTTTGTCGCAGTTGATCCGGTAAGACTGGCCGGTGCTGAGCGTTGGAGCCGGCAGCAGCAGCGCCGGCAGGCCACGATCGCCACAGGCGGGCAACAGCAGCCCCGGCTGGCGCTGGCCGGTATCGTCGACCACGCTGGCGGCGCTGGCCGTTTCACTCAGCAGCTCGACGCCGACGAAACGCTGGCCATCTGCCTCGGCACAGGCGCGGCGAATGATGCCCAGCGCCCAGGTGTCGCGCTGTGGCTGATACAGCGCAATCAGGCCGCCGATGCGGGCATGCAGGTAATCGGCCGGAAACAACACGCCAACGCCACGCCGGCTGATGTTGAACAGGCTGGTCTCGCACACCAGTGAATCGGCCACCGGATGTTTCTTGACCGGCTGCGCCAGCAGGCTGCGGATGCGCAGGGTGTCGCAGCAGGCCCACAACGTGCCTTCAATCGCCGTGCGCGGCTCGCTGCGAGTGCGCTGGCGGCTGCTCCAGGCGGTGCGCAACAGATCGATCATGGCCAGCGTTTCGGCGATGCTCTGGCCGGGCAAGGGCCGCAGCACCTTGTCCAGCGGCGAGCCGGCCACCAGCGCTGCACGCCAGTCGGCGGCGGTCTTGTCAACCTCGTCAAAACCAAGAAACAGGGCGCGCAGATCATCGCCGGCGCGTTCCCAGCCCTCCAACTGCTCCGGCCTCCCCTGGGACAGCAGCGTTACCACATACGGCGCGCTGGGCAAGAACACCGGCGACAGCAGCACCTTGCCGCCCAGATACGCGGTGAGCTGTTCGGCAATCAGCAACTGGCGGACATCGAGTGCCAGCGGCAACACCATGCTCAGCAAGGCCAGCCGGCCCAGTTGCTGGCCGGTTTCGGGATGGATCCGCGCCAGCTCGATACGGAAATCGTCGCCGGCTTCGGTTTTTTCGCACAGTGGCGCAATCAGCCGCCGCCAGTTGAGTGTCTCGGCACTGCCCTGCAACATCCGTTGCAAAAACAGCGCCGTGGCCGCCCAGCGCAGAAACAGTGCAACCAGATCCCGGTCATCCGGCCGGTCAACCACCACATCCGCCGACTGGTACAGCATCGCATTGGCCAGCTGCTGGCCGTGGCGCAACAGCAGGCCGACCCGTGCCGAGCCTGGTTCGGTCTCGGCCAGCGCCTCTTTGAGCAGGCCAATGGTGAGCTGCGCCGGCTCGTCGAGCAGATCGAGCAGGCGGGCCTTGTCAGCCATGCTTTCCAGCCGCTCGGTACAGTGGGCCAGCGTCGCCCCCAACTGCTCGATGCGCGGCAACACCCCGGCCGATTTGATCTGCTCGATGGTGCGCTGCGCCTGGCGCAAGGGGTGGTCGCGAAAAACCAGCGGGCGGAACAGGTCGAGCATGATGGGCAAGTCCTTGAAGAAAATGCGGGGGATCGAATGGCCGGCGCGTTGCCGTTATTTGCCCGCCTGGCGGCGGAGGGTGACGCTTTCGCCACCAATGCCCCAGTTGTCGGTGTCCACCTCGTCGATCACGACCACGGTGGTCTGCGGATTCTTGTCCAGCACCTCGACCAGCAACCGGGTCACACCCTCGATCAGGCGGGCCTTCTGTTCGGCCGTGGCGCCCTCGCGGGTAATCTTGATGTTGACGTAAGGCATGGTGGGTTACTCCTCGAAACGGGGTTGAAAATGTGGCAAAGCGGCGCCGATCAGACAGGCAGCCCCCAGCAGCAGCGTGGCAGCGGCGATTTCCAGCGCTACGCCGATGGCATCGGGGCGGGCGGCCAGCGCGGCAGCAATCAGCGGCCCGATGACCTGCGCCAGCCCGTAGGCGGAAGTCATCACGCCCACGGTGCGGCTGCCGCCGTGCGGATCGTGCTGGCGTGCCAGCATCATCGCCATCACCACAATCCCCAGAAACGTGCCACCCAGCAGAAGCGCGCTGGCGGTGGCTCCCACGCGATCCGGCCACCACAGCGGGGCCATCACGCCAATCCCCTGCAGGCCGTAGGCCCACAGCAGTGCCGGCACTGCGCCGCGATGCTGCGCCAGCCAGCTCCAGCACAGGCTGGATGGAATCACCGCCAGGCCGAGAATCACCCAGCTCCAGGCGGCAAAGCCCTCCAGCCCCGGGGTGGCGCGGATGATCGCTGGCAGGAACGTCATGCTGACAATGTAGCCCAGCCCGGCGCAGCCGTAGCCGGCCACTACCAGCGCAAAACCGCGCGACCGGCCGTGGCCGTCGGCCAGCGGGCCGGACGCCTGCGGCAAGGCCGGCTCGCGCATCTGCCACGCAGGCCACAGCAGCAACAGGCAAATGGCCGCCAGCCACTGCCACGCCACCTGCCAACCCCAGCCAGCGTGATCGATCAGCAGCACCAGCACCCCGGACAAACAGATGCCGGCCCCGACACCGGAATACAGTAAGCCTCCCCATTCCGCCTTGCGCGCCAGCAGCAGATGCTGCAGCACCAGATTGGCAGAATAGACGAACACGACGCCGTTGCTCAGCCCGGAGATAAAACGTAGCGCCAACCAGGCATCCAGCCCCGGCAGCCAGCCCATCGCCGCCGTGGTGGCCACACTGACCAGCAGGCCCAGCCGCAGGCGGCGGATGCGGTCGCCTGCGGTGAACACGGTAAACAGCGCCCCGAGCAGGTAGCCGATGTAATTGGCCGCCGCCAGCCAGCCACCATGCTGCAGCGACAATCCGCTCTCGCGCATCAGCGGCAGGATCGGCGTGTAGGCAAAGCGGCCGATGCCATGCACGATGATCAGCGCGGCGATGCCGGCCAGCAGGGTAAACAGGTAGCCACGACCGGGGCGCCGGGTATCAGGCATCAAATCACCGCATGGCCTGCAGGCCGCTCTGGGAAAGGCTTGCAGGCAAGGCTGCAAGCCCCGTCCCTATTGCCTTGCAGGCTGACCCCAAGATCAGGGAACCCGGCGCAGCCCGGCCAGGCGGGCCTGCATGTCGCGCAACTCTTGCGGGGTGGATTTCAGCCCTTTGTAGTAAATGCCGAGGATGCGTAATTCGATAGCCACCCCTTGCCGGGCATAGTGCAGCGCCGGCGAGGTCAGATCGCCTTGATCGCTCTGCACCACGGCGCCATCCGGATCATTGGGCAACGGCGTCAACTTGCCCGCCATAATGGCCAGCGATTTCCTGGCATCAGCCGGCTGGGTAAACACCGTGCTCTTGACCATCAGCGTGATATCCCGGCTTTGATAACGGCAATCGCGCATGACCATGCCGGCGGCCGGAATCTCCATGCCGACCTTGCCCTCCTGAAAGCCTGCGCCAAGGGACTTGCTCAACTCTGCCGCCTTGAACGGACAGGCCGGCAAAGCCTGCGACCATGCCGGCGCGGCCGCACACAGCGCCAGGGCAGACAGAGCGGGAATTGCTGTTTTCATCGCTCACTCCCGAACCAAGGTAACAAAACAGACATCAAAGACCGGTCCGTTCAACTACGGTAATCGGCATTGATCCGCACATAATCGTAGGAAAAATCGCAGGTCCAGAGCGTGGTTTCGGCACCGCCACGCGCGAGATCGACCTTGACGGTGATTTCCGCCTGTTTCATCACCCGCTGGCCGTCTTCTTCCTTGTAATCCGGATTGCGACCGCCGTTTTTGGCCACCCACACATCGTCGAGCCACATGTTGACACGGCTGACATCCAGATCGGCAATACCAGCGTAACCGATGGCAGCCAGCAGACGGCCAAGATTCGGGTCGCAAGCGAAGAAAGCGGTTTTCACCAGTGGCGAATGGGCAATGGCGTAGGCAACGGCGCGGCACTCGGCTTCGTCCTTGCCTCCTTGCACGTTGACGCTGATGAACTTGGTGGCCCCTTCGCCGTCACGCACGATCGCTTGCGCCAGCTCGATCGACACCTCGATCACCGCTTCGCGCAGCGCGGCGAACTCGCGGCTCTCGGCATTGGCCAAGCCCGGCAGCGCCACCTCGCCGGAAGCGATCAGCATGAACGAATCGTTGGTCGACGTATCGCCGTCGATGGTGATGCGGTTGAACGAGCGGTTGGCGGCATCGCTGACCAGTTGCTGCAGCAGCGCCTGCGGCACGGCGGCATCGGTGGCGACATAACCGAGCATGGTCGCCATGTTCGGGCGGATCATGCCGGCGCCCTTGCTGATGCCGGTAATGGTGAGGGTTTTACCTCCAATATCCAGCTTGCGCGAACAGGCTTTCGGCTGGGTATCGGTGGTCATGATCGCTTCGGCGGCATTGCCCCAGTTGTCCGGCTTGAGGTTGGCCATCGCGGCAGGCAGGCCGGCGACAATGCGGTCGACCGGCAGCGGTTCGAGAATCACGCCGGTGGAAAACGGCAGTACCTGGCTGGATTTGATGCCGAGCTTGGCTGCCACCGCCTCGCACACTGCACGCGCATCGAGCAGGCCTTTTTCGCCGGTGCCGGCGTTGGCGTTGCCAGTGTTGATCACCAGCGCACGAATACCCTGCCCCGCGGCCAGATGATCTTTCGACAGCAGCACCGGCGCGGCGCAGAAGCGGTTCTGGGTGAAGACGCCGGCCACCGTCGCCTTGTCGGTCAGGCGAATCACCAGCAAGTCCTTGCGATCAGCCTTGCGCACCCCGGCTTCGGCAAAGCCGAGTTCGACGCCGGCAACGGGAAACAGTTTGGTCGGATCAGGCAGGGGCAGATTGACAGGCATGGCAGGATTCCTTGGTGGATGGGTCAGACAAAGAGGGAATTGTAATGGAATTGATTGAATCCGCTATGTCAACGGAGCCCAAGCAATATCCTGCGCACCGGCGCCGGAATGCCGGCCTGCAGTGCCTGGGTGAGTGTCAGCCACTGCAAGCCCGGCTGCTGCGCTTGCAGAACGGGCGCCACCCACACCGGCAACGGCGTGATGTGCAAGCGAAAATGGGTAAACGCATGACGAAATGGTGCCAGCGGTGGCTCAATGTCGCCGCGACAGCCCAGCGCCGTCTGGCACCACGCCTCCGCCTGCAGCGTCGAGTCGATTTCGGGCAAGCTCCACAACCCCGCCCAGATCCCCGTCGGCGGGCGCTTCTGCAGCAACAGCCGATCGTGCTGGCGCACCAGCAACATTACTGTTTCGCGCTCCGGATTAGCTTTTTTCGGCTTCGGCGTCGGCAGGCTGGCCGCCCGCCCCTCAATCCGCGCCACGCAACCCTGCTGCAGCGGGCACAGCCGGCATTGCGGCTTGCTGCGGCTGCAAACCGTGGCACCGAGATCCATCTGCGCCTGGGTATACGCCTCGATGCCACTGGCCGGGGCCAAGGCGTCGGCAATCTGCCACAGCCGGGCTTCCACTGGCCTGTCTCCGGGGTAGCCGTCGATCCCGAAAAAGCGGCACAGTACCCGTTTCACGTTGCCATCCAGAATGGCGTGGCGCTGGCCGAACGCAAACGCGCAAATCGCCGCGGCAGTCGACGGGCCGATGCCGGGCAAGGCCGCCACCTGCTCGCGGTGGCGCGGAAACACTCCGCCATGCTCGGCCGCAACGATCCGGGCCGCTCGGTGCAGATTACGCGCCCGGCTGTAGTAGCCCAGCCCGCTCCACAGCGCCAGCACCTCGTCCTGCTGCGCCGCAGCCAGATCGGCCAGGGTCGGGAACCTTGCGAGAAAGCGCTGGTAATACGGAATCACCGTCACCACCTGGGTCTGCTGCAGCATGATTTCGGACAGCCAAACCCGGTAAGGATCGCGGCTGGCCTGCCAGGGCAAGTCGTGGCGGCCGTGTTGCTGCTGCCAGTCGATCAGGCGGCGGGCAAAATCAGCGGAAAGATCAGGATCAGGATTCATCAGGGTCAGCAACGCCGCGACTGGCGCTGGTTAGCGAAGGCAAGCGCGTATGCTATAACATATGGAAGTCAAAAAAACCCCGTCCGGGCGCATTGCGCACCGTTTACGGCAGCCCGCTGCCGTACCGGCATAATTCAAGGTGGAGTCCATTGCATGAATAAACAATTGTTCCGGCTGACCGCAACGGCGGCCGCATTGGCGCTGGGTAGCGCCAGCATGTGCGTGCTGGCAGCAGACAATGAAATTGTCGTCGGCCAGTCCGTCGCACTGACCGGCCCGCTGGCCGAAGTCGGCAACGACTTCTCGGCCGCCATGAAAGCCTATTTTGACTACATCAACGCCAAAGGCGGTGCCAATGGCAAGAGGATCCGGCTGATCGTGAAAGACGACGCCAGTGTACCGGCCAAAACATTCCAGAATGCCCAGGCGCTGATCAATCAGAACGTCGACCTGCTGGCTGGCTTCACCGGCACCCCGAATGTGGCACTGCTGGCCCGCACCAAAACCCTGCAGAAAAACAACATCGCACTGGTCGGCCCGCTCACCGGCGCCGATTCGCTGCGCAAGCCGTTCGGCGAAGAAGAACACAAGGCAGAACAGGGAAACTACCAGCTCAGCGCCGACACGATGACCGAAGGCCACATCCCGCAACTGTTCCACGTGCGTGCCGGCTACGGCGACGAGGCGCGCAAGATCGTCAAGCAGGCAGTCAGCCTGGGGATGCAGAAAATCGGCGTGCTCTACTCCGACGATGCCTTCGGCAAAACCGGTCTGGTCGCGATCAACGGCGCGCTGAAAGAACACAAGCTGCAACTGGCATCGAAAGGCATTTACTCGGCGAAAACCGGCGATGTCACCGATGCGGTAAAAAACATTTCCGCCGCCCATCCGCAAGCAGTCATCCTGCTGGCCAACACCACCCCGGCCGGCAATTTCATCAAGCAGTACCGGCAAATGGACCCCGGCGCCCAGCTGTTCGCCCTGTCCACCGTGTCGGCCCGCTCACTGGTCAAGGCGATCGGCGTCCAGGGCATGGCTCACGGAGTTGGCATCTCACAGGTAGTGCCGATGCCGACCAACTCACTCTCCTCGCTATCGAAAGAACACCTGAAAGTCATGGCGGAATATGCGCCCAAGACCCAGATCAGCTACCTGACCATGGAAGGCCACATCGTCGCCAAGATCATCGCCGAAGCCGCCCGCCGTGGCAGCGGTGGCCGTGCCGGAATGATCAGCGGACTGGAGACGCTGCAGGGTTTTGACGCGGGCGGCTATTATGTCAACTTCGGCCCCAAGGAGCGCCGCGCCTCCAGATACGTCGATGTCACCGTAATCGGCGCCAACGGCGAGCTGATGCGCTGATCGCGATAGCCATCGCCCAGACGAGGGGCTGCGGCAGCCCTTCGTCAGCGGGCCGGCCGACTGGCCAGACGGGCAAGCCGCTCGACCAATGGACGCAAGTCGGCAGAATAGCGGGGCCTGGCCAGCGGGCCGGAAATGGAGACAGGAATCTGTACACCCCGCAGATCAACCTTGCCCTGGCCGGCCTGAAGCCGCGCCAGCAGCCGGTAATCCAGCCGGTCAGCCGGCCAGTCAATCCGCCCCTCGCCGGTCAGCTGCAGCAACGGCGCATTCAACTGCAGATCGTCGGTTTTCGCCACCCCTTGCGCAATGGCAAAACTGGCCTGCAGACTGGTGAACTCGGTGCGCGCTGACGGATCGGCGGATTGCTCGGTGCGGGCACGGCCCGCGCCAGCCAGACCGACCGCCAGCCCCAGGTTGATGCCACGCAGCGCGCCATGATGCAGAATCAGCTCCACCTTGCCATCAAGACCGCGCTTGATCGAATCGAGGTCGCCACCCTGCACCGTGAGATCGAGCTTCAGATCGCCACTCCCCTCCAGCCGGTCCGTGCCGATCAGATCACGAAACAGCGGGGCAACATTCATCCGGGCGAGCGACTGGCGCACGTGGATCACCGGCTGGGGCGCAAAACGCAGGCTGGCCGCCCCCAGCAGGGTGCCTTCATACAGTCTGGCCATCAGCGGATCGAGCGAGAGCCTGCCATCGCCAGCGCGCAGGCCAAGTTGCACCTGTTGCAGCTGCAAGCGGCCGATCTGCATCTGCCCTACCCGCAAAGCCCCTTGAGCACGCCACCCTTCCAGCCAGGACACATCAAGCCGCAATGCTGAAGATGCCGGCGCCTGAGGGTCGGCGGCTGGCAGTGGGTCGGCAGCAAACAGGAAAGGGGTCAGGTTCAGGCGGGCAATGTCGGCATCCAGCCGCAAGTGGGGCGCGCCAAAATCGCTCAGATCGGCAGTGATCCGCATGGGTGCCCGGTCGAGCATACCAGCCAGCGTGGCATTCATTTGCTGCCGGGGCCAATCCAGTGCTGCATCGCCGGTCAGCTGCAGCTGTGCCGCTGGCTGGGCCTGCCCCAGATGGCGTAATACGGCCTGCAGTTCGTTGCCGGCCAATTGGAACCGCTGCTGGTCGGTCAGCCAGTACATCGGCCCGCGTAGCTGCAATTGCAGTTCGCGGCTGTCCTGGGTAGCGGCGAAACGGATCGTGCTGTCAGCCCGCACCCCCTGTTCGGCGGCAGCCAGATTGCGCCAGTCGATCTGCAGGGTGCCGGTGTGCCGGGGTCGCGCCAGGCTTCCGCGCAAAACCAGTTGCGGCGCGGCGAGCCGGCCGGCGTGCCAGAACGCCTCGGGCAATTCGCCGTTGATCTGCAGCCGGGTTTCGCCACGGGTGGCGTCAAAGCGAATCTTGCCATGTTGCAGCTGGGCCAACCGCTGCCGATACGCAAAGTCGCCACGAACCTCCAGCACGGTGCGGGCGCCCTCGGCTTGCCCGAGCCAGGCCAGGGTCAGATTGGGCAGATTCAGCCGCTGCTGCGGCCGGTCAAACGCCATGTCGCCGGACAGCTTCAAGCTGCCGGTTGCGTGCGGGTGTTCAATGCTGCCGCTCAACAGCCATTGCAAGGGCAATCCGGGCTTGGCGCGCTGTGCCTCGAATGCAGCCCGCTGGATGCGGGAACGCTGGCCAGCCAGGCGATCATCGATCACTACCCCGACATCGCGCACCCGCATGCGCTGCACATCCCAGCCCAGCCTGCCCGGTACATCCGGCACCCGCAACAGGTCATCGATGTTGCTGCTGCCATCGTTTTCCCGTTGCAAACGCAGGCGGATGCTGTCTGCGTCGATCCGGGTTACCACCCAACGGCCATGCAGCGCCTGCCAGACATCAATACCGACCGTCACCTCTCCTACCTGCAGCAAAGGCGACGCACAGGCCGGGTCGCAAACCAGAATGTCGGCAGCCTGCAGCCCGATGGGCCAAAGCGAAAAGCGCAACGGCCCGCGAATCAGCACCGGGCGCTGCAAAGCCTGCGACACCGCCTGGCTGGCCTGCGGGCGCAGAGAGTCTGCATCGCGACAGAACAGCCAGGCAAGCCCCGCACTACCGGCAATCAGAATGATGAACAGCCACCAGAAGCGGCGTTGGAATAAAGGCATCCGGCCTGCGGGCGGCTTGAACGACACCCGCCCGCACCTTGAACGGTCAGATCTGCTGGATGCCCGCTACCAGCCACTTGGGGCTGCCACTGGCCGTCGGCTTGATGAAATGCCAAAGCTCTTCGAACGGCTGCTCCGGCGCATTGACCGACTCACTGACCATCCCGGAGAACCTCACGGTTGCGATGTAGTGCCCACCCTCAATGCCCGTTTCGACCACTTCGGCCTGCAGCGATGGAAACTCTGCGGTGTCCTGGTTAGCCAGCACGTCGGCCTTGATCGACTCGTACAATTCAGGAGTCAGGTATTTGCGCAATTCGTCGATATTGTCCGGCGAATTCATCGTCTGCAGGTGCATGAACGAGGCCTTGGCCTGGCGCAGGAAAGCCGGCACGTCGGTACCGTCTGGCAAACGCTCGCCCCGCGACGGCGCGGCTGATGCAAAACCGGATGGCGCCGACGAGCCGGCATCAACGGCCCCTTCCCCGATCCTGAACACCCGCCCGCCATCGCCGGCACCGGCCACTCCGCCCCGGCCAGCGTAATTGCCGGCGGCCGGAGCCGCTGCGGTAGCCGACTTGCGGCGCAGGAAATAAAACCCGGCCAGCCCGACCCCCCCCAACAGAAACAGCATTCCCCACGGGAACGACGACGGCTGCGCCGGAGCACCACCCAATGCGGCATCGCTGGCGGTAGCCGGTGCGGCTGGCGCGGGTGCGGCAGCAGGAGCCGGGCTGCTGCTGCCCGATTGCCCAAGCAGGTAGCCAGCGGCTGCCCCGGCGGCGGCGCCAGCGGCCACGCCTCCCCAGCCCGGCCCGCTTCGCTGCTGCGGCTGAGCGGCCGGAGCCCGGTACGGTTGCGGAGCGTAAGGCTGAGGTGCAGCTTGCTGCGGGCGACTGTAACCAGGTGTGGGCGCCGGACGACTGTAGCTGCGGCTCATGCCACTGCTGCGGCCAGAGCCGAGCCGGCCGGCTTCTGCCAGAGGGCTTGCCAGCATGGCAGCGGATGCGGCACACATTGCGATCAGGGATAAAGCGGGCTTGTGCATGAAAACTCCTCGGTAATGAGTACGATCCGGCCACAAAGCAGCAGAGATCGCCAGACAGTGCAGCAATAATGGGGACAAACAGGCCCAAAACAAGCTACGCGGGCCACAACAACATGATCTATAAAGAAAACAGTCACCAGCCACTGTGGAGGATGCCATGACACACACTTGGGAACTGCCCAACGGGCACAGCACCAGTCACCAGCCAGCTACCGACCGGCGCAGCGGGGAACGCCGCAGTCCTTGGCCGACCGTAATTTACACCAAGAGCGAACGGCGCAAGCACCCCGACCGGCGAAAAACACCTCGCTGAGGTTTTGCCCCGCTTTCGTCATGGCACACAACGCCCCCAACCCCGGCCGACTCATGTGCCCTTTCCCGCTTGGCAGCCTGCAACACGAACCAGCGCGATCACTTCTACCTCGCCATGCAACATCCGCCAACGGACATCCAGGTCAAACAACCTGACGCCGTATTCCCGGCCCCCAGCCTCCTCTCCACGGTAGGCAGGCCGGGGGTCGGCGGCCAGAACCCCACAGATCAGTTCACGCAGGCCGGGGCGGTCATCGGACTGCCATTTCCGCAACTGCAATTCGGCCTCGGCACTGAAGCGCACCGGCAGCGGACGCGCCGGGCCGTCCGGCGCAAAACCACCGACTGCCTCGGATAGTGCATCGGCGTATGGCAGATAGGGCTTGATGTCGTAGACGGGCGTACCATTGAGCAGATCACCCCCGGCCAGTTGCAGTTGCACCCCGCGCCGGGTATCGATGTCCAGCAGCCTGACCACCGACAACCCCAGCGGATTGGGGCGAAAAGTCGAGCGGGTGGCAAACACTCCCAGCCGGGCATTGCCACCTAACCTGGGCGGGCGCACTGTTGGCCGCCATCCCTGTGCGGCGGTAGCATGAAAACCGAAAATAAGCCACACATGTGAAAACCCTTCCAGCCCGCGCACCGCCTCGGCCCGGTCATATGGCGGCAGCAACCGGAGGCTGGCACAAGCGGCCTCAACCAGCCCGGGCTGGCGCGGAATGCCAAATTTTTCCTTGAAGCAGGACTCAATGACCCCAACCGGTTCGATCTGCAATTCAGCTCCTCTGCTGCGCCTGCAAATGCTGCCGGTACTCACCCGGCACCATGCCAGTCCAGCGGCGAAAGGCACGATAGAATGCACTGGCATCGGAAAAATTCAGCAGCACGGCAATCTGCCCCAGCGTCAGCAAAGGATCTGCCATGTAGTCCAGGGCCAGCCGGTGGCGAACCTGATCCAGTATCCGCACATAACTGCACCCCTCCTCGGCCAGGCGGTTCTGCAGCGCACGGGCGCTCAGGCCCAGCACACTGGCAATCGCCTCCTTGTGGGTCACCCCTTGTGCAAGCATGTGCTGCAGAACGGTAGCCACCCGTTGTTGCCAGCTGATCGACTGCTCGAGCGAGGCAAGATGCCGACGCGCCAGTGACTCGTGCAGCTGGCACAACTCAGGATTACGAGCCGGCAGCGGCCTGTCGATCAAATCTGACGGCAAGCCCAGCGCGTTAAAGGCCGCGCCAAACTCCGGCTCCCCATCGAGCACCCGGCGGTATTCGGTAATCGAACCGATCGGCTGATGGGTCAGGCAAATCCGCTGCGGGCTGAAAGCCTCGCCGGCCACCCATTTTCCCAGCCTGACCGCACATGCCAGCACCGCCTCGACCTGCTGCGGCGAGAATGGCAAGGTGGCTTCGACCGGGTGATACACCAGCCAGGCGAACCCGTTTTGTTCGACCAGCTGCAGACGGGCACCGTCACTGATCAACCGCTGGAAGCGCTGCATGTGGCCAATGGCTTCGCGCAGGCTGTGACTGGAGAGCAAGGTGTAAGCGACCACGTTGAAGGAGCCGGGCTCGACCTGCTCACCCATATGCAGACCGAAACTGCGATCCCCCGTCTGCGCCACCGCAGCCCGCCATAGCCGGACTACGCCATCCAGCGGCACCCGCGCCATCGGATCAGATGGCAAGAGGCCCAGACCTGCCTCGGCCACCAATGGTTCAGCCATCGCACCGGCGCGCAACGCTGCAGCGACAATCGCCAGCACCCAGCCGATTGCGACCGTTTTCTCGTGTTCCGGGTACGCCGTAGTCATGGTTTTACAATCACAGATGAATTCCTGGCCTGGTGGAGGCTGGCTTCGCAATCGCAAAACCGCACTGCAACGGTCTCTCACCGACAGACATAGCCAGTCTGCTTTTAACATGTTTCGACACAGGCGACAGTCCTTTTTACGCCCGGCAAGGTGCCCTCCCGGCGAATCGCCCGGATAAGGGCTATGCTTCAGTCACCCTGACACCACGCCCGACCGATACCATGAGGATGCTCCGATTTGCCGCGCTACTGGCTGCCTATCTGATCTGCTGGCCAGTATGGGCTGCCGGCTTGCCGCTATTGCGCATTGACACCATCCAGTCTGAGCCGTTCGGCTACCGCGACCAGCGCGGCACGGGCGGCATGATGTACGAAATCGGCAATCTGATCGCCGAAACAGCCGGGATACCGTACCAGAACCGGGTTGTCCCCTATGCGCGCACCGTTGCCAACCTGCGCGACGGCCACGCAGACATGGTGCTGCGGTTTGGCAACCCTGAGCTCACCCAGGTTGCGACTCAGGTCGCACCGGTAGTGGCGATGCCGGTTCAGGTATTCACGCTTGCCGGACGTGAAGTCAACAGCATCGCAGCCCTGCGCGGCAAGACGGTTGCCGTGGCACGCAGCTTTCCGCTGGATCGGCGGATCAGTGCCGAGCCAGCGATCCGACTGTATCTGGTCGACAATAACGAGCACGGCGTACGCATGCTGTTTGCAGGCCGTGTCGACGCGCTCATCGGCTCTGACTTCGGCGTTCTGGGCGCCATACGGCATCTGCAACGCAAACCGGAAGATCTCGGCCCGACCTTGCCGCTGGAACAACAATACTTCTGGCTGCATCTATCGCGCCGGGTGGGCGATCCTGCCATTGCGGACCGACTTAAAACAGCGGTGGAAACGCTACAGCAACAAGGCGCTATCCAGCGCATCTGGCAGACCTACCTACCGACCACCACCAAGCCATGACGTTTACGCCGCCAGGGTGCGGGACAGCCAGCCTCAACCGCTCAACGGAGGATGCACCGGGTCAACGTGGGTCATGACATTCAACACCGGCAAGCACTCCGTCACCCGCAGCGCCGCGGCCGCCGCAATATCATGCCCCTGAGCCACGGTAAGCGTCGCATCGATTTCCAGATGCACATCCACCGAAACCAGATCGCCCATCCTGCGAGTACGCAGATCGTGAATGCCATGCACACCGGGGGTGGCCAGCAAGGCATCGCGGATCTGGCTGATTTCTTCCTCTGATACGGCACGATCCATCAGGTCGTGCAACGCCTCCCACGCAAACGCCCAACCCATGCGCCCAACCAGAAAGCCGACAATCAATGCCGCGACGGGATCCAGCAACGGCACCCCCAGCAGATTGCCGCCAATGCCGAACGCCACCACCAGCGACGAAGCTGCGTCGGAACGGGCATGCCAGGCATTAGCGATCAACATGCGTGATCGTACCCGCTGGGCGATGGCCAACAGGTAGCGGAACAGCAACTCCTTGGCCAGCAAGGTCGCCAGTGCCACCCACAGCGCAGCCTGATGCACCCGGCCGATGGCGTCAGGGTGTTGCAGCTTTCCGGCTGCGGCCCACAGCATACCCACCCCGACAGCCAGCAACAATCCACCGAGCACCAGTGACGCCGCCGTTTCGAATCGATGATGACCGTAGTGATGGTCTGCGTCAGCCGCTTTCTTGCTGTGATGCGCAGCAAACAGCACAACCCCATCGGCCACCAGATCGGACAGCGAGTGCAAACCATCAGCCACCAGCGCCTGCGACGCTGCCAGCGTACCGACAACGACCTGAATCACGGTCAGCAGCAGGTTGACCAACACGCTGACCAATGTGCTGCGCTGCGTAGCCTGATGACGCTCCGGGGTATCGTTTTCGTGGTCGAGCATGTTTTAGCCAGATGAGCAGATCCGAATAGGGCGCATTATCGCCGACAGCGCTTAAGTTCGCCTTACCCTCCGCCCTGTCTTAGGCAGCATGCGAAGCGGAACACCCCTCTGCAAACACTCGTTTACGAAAACAAAAACACACAAACAAACCCAACCAAACAAAAATAACAACACACTGTTTTTTCAAAAAATTTAAGCCATCAACATGCTTGCATTCGGCATATGCCCATTACACAATAACAACGTTACGATACGTAACATAAATACAAAACGCCCATTGAACCAAAAAACATCATTCGAACGAGGACAAACCATCATGAAAAAAATACTGATTGCAACGCTGTTCGCCTTGGCCCCAATGACCGCATTGGCCGGCACAGCCAATGAAATGAGCGACGCCGATCTGGCCGAGATTTCCGGCCAGGCTGGCTTGCAGTTGAGCGCAGCACAGACCCAGCAAATCATTACTGGCCTGCAGCAAGCCTCTGGCCTGTTGACCAAGGTATCTCCGCTGCTGCCTTCCAAATTCAAGCCTGCCGTAACCATCGTCAATTCGGCCGCCAACCTGGCGCCCGTCGTGAACAATCTGGTTAACGGTGCAAACCCCACCACCGGTGATATCGTAACCATCGTCACGAATGGTGCCGCAGCAGCCGGCGCCATCGCCCAGATGGCCAGCGGGCTGTAACCCCCTCTGGCCACCGTAGCTCTGCGGCCGGATTTGCCCGTTTTCAAGGCGCATGGATAGCCCATGCAACAAGAAAACGGGCAACAGTGAGCCGTTTGTTTTTGCCACTGCCCTAGCAGATCAACCCCAAACCCGACAAGCAGGCAGTTACACACATCTCCTCCCGCACACCATCCGGCAGCCGTAAACAGCGGCACCGTCGCCCACTCGACTATTCTTCGACACCACTTCAGGCCAGCCTGATCGGGTAGCACTCTTCTTCGAGCAAACAACGCTACCGTTAGGCTTTGCCTCCATTTTGCAATGTTATATCATTTCATTTTCGCATCTCACTACATTGACTACCCGAAACAGGATCGTTCATCGTGAAAACACCAGTGATCAGCCTGCTACCACGACGGGCAGCCCCGGCATGGGCCGCTGATACGCACTCATCCTCGCTGGATCAGGCCGTGGCAAGTCTGCTCGTCGCACCCGCCAGCAGCGCCCAGCCCACCCCCAGTCCACGACTGATGGATGCGGCACTGGTGCTCAATGCTGCAGCAGGCTGCAGCAACCAGACCGACACCACCGAGGCCATGCTGCAGAGCGGCGCCCACGACCCGAAGAAGTGCGGCTTCAGCCTGCAATCGACAGAATTGAGCCTGAGTGGCGCGGTAGACCCGTATTTCAGCATGAACGCCAACGTCCTTTATTCCGATGAGCATGTCGAGCTGGAAGAAGCCTTTGCCACAACCTCATCGCTGCCGTGGGGCCTGCAGATCAAGGGGGGCTATTTTCTGTCGCCATTTGGCGCAATCAACGCCAGCCACCCGCACAACTGGGCATGGATGGATCAGCCGGTGATTGCCAGCCGCATCCTCGGTAGCGACGGCACACGTGGTGCGGGCGCCAGCATCAGCTGGATGCTGCCGGGCAGCACCGAAAGTCGCCTGATCATCGGCGCGCAGAATGCCGACGACGACAGCATGAGCAGCTTTCTCGGCGCCGGCCACCACGGCGAAGAGGAGCACGATCACGCAGCGGATGAGGCCGAAACCGGCATGGGGGGGGCGCCGGTGGTAGAACGGGAAGTCAGCGGAGGGCGCGATCTCTTGTGGCACGGGCGCATGGAAACCACTGGCACACTCGGCAGCAGCAGCCAGTGGCGCTTTGGCCTGTCCGGCATGTATGGCCCCAACAGCAGCGGCAACAATGCCAGCACCCGTATCTTGGGCGCTGATCTACGCCTGAAATGGCTGCCCGGCAACAACTTCCGCGGAGCACCGGCAGTGTTGTGGGATAGCGAATGGATGCAGCGCTACTACGCAGTTGCTGCCTACCAGAGCGAGGCCGGCGATGTGCCGGGCAACACACTCAAGGACAGCGGTTACTACACCCAGTTGCAATACCGCTTTCACCCGCAATGGGCAGCTGGCTTGCGTTACGAACACGCCAGCGGCAGCGGCGAGCAACCGGGTCAGCCGCGCAGCGCCGACTGGCAACGTAATGATCGCACCCGCATTTCACCTTTGCTGACCTGGGCCCCCACCCACTTTTCGCGCCTTCGATTGCAATACAACCATGATGATGCCGACAGCCTCTCGGGCCGCGCGCACACTGTCTGGCTGGGTGTCGAGTTCCTGATCGGATCACATCCGGCACACGAATAACGCCCAGCCACCCAGCCACCAGCTGGCGGCAGGTTTATACGGAATATTGCCATGAAACGTTTTCTGCTCATCGCCAGCCTCCTGCTGGCCAGCCTTGCCACTCAGGCTGCACCACGCCTGAAAGTGGTGGCCAGCGTGCCCGATCTGGGCAGCATTGCCAAAGCCATCGGAGGTGAAGATATCGATCTGACCGTGCTGGCGCGCCCCGGCGAAGATCCCCATTTTGTCGAGTTGCGCCCCGGCTTTGTCAAAAGCACAGCCAGCGCCGACCTGCTGCTGATCAATGGCATGGAGCTGGAGGTCGGCTGGATACCGCTGCTGCAGCAACGTGCCGGCAACCGGGCCATACTCGACGGCCAACCCGGCCTGATCGACGCCTCGCAGGCAATCCGCGCCCGAGGCAAACCTGCCGGAGACATTAGCCGCAGCTTGGGTGACGTACACGCCGCAGGCAATCCACACTACCTGCTCGACCCGCTCAACGGCCTGCTGGTGGCCGATCTGCTGCGTCAACGTTTTGCCGCACAAAGGCCGGCAGTCGCCGCGCAATTCAATGCGCGCTACCGTCAGTTTGCCGAAGGCCTTGGCCAGGCACTGTTTGGTCCCCTGGCACGCCTCTACCCCGAGCGCGACTGGCACAAGCTGGCGCAATTGCACGAGCACGGCAAACTGGTCGGCTTTCTGCAACAACAAGGGCAACAGGCGCAACTGGGCGGCTGGCTTGGCCGTCTGGCAAAACACTACGGCAGCAAGGCAATTGATGATCACGAAATGTGGGTGTACCTGGCGGCCCGCTTTGGCATCGACATTCGTGGCCACATGGAGCCGAAACCCGGCATTCTGCCAACCAGCCGCCATCTGGCTACGCTGGCGCAGCAAATGCGCAGCGAATCGATCCGCCTGATCATCAGCGCAATGTATTATGATCCGCGCCATGCGGAGTTTCTGGCACGCGCCAGCGGCGCCGATATCGCCCGGCTGGCGCATCTGGCCGGTGCCACGCCGGGCACCGACACGTATCTCGACTGGATGGAATTTAACGTGAAAACACTGGAGCAAGCGCTTGCCCGCTGATTGTCTGCTGCAGATCGACGATCTGCATGTTGCCCGTGCCGGCAAGCCGGTGCTGCGCGGTATCCACTGGCAAATCAGGCGCGGTGAATTCTGGTGGCTGCTCGGCGCCAACGGCTCGGGCAAAACCACGCTGATGCACACCCTGCTCGGCCTGTTGCCCAGCCAGCGCGGCCGGCTCAGCTGGTGCGACGAAAAAAACAACGATCACATCGGCTTTGTCGGGCAAGACGACAGCTTTACGCCGATTTTCGCCTGCAGTGTGGAAGAATTTGCCGGTTTTGGCTTTGCCGGCCTGCCCCTGTCGCGCAGCGAGCGGCGCAACCGGCTGGACCAGGCACTACAGCAAACCGGATTGCAACACTGTCGCTGGCTGCCGGTACAGCAGTTGTCTGGCGGGCAACGCCAGCGCGCCCGCATTGCACGGGCACTGGTGCGCCAGGCACCACTACTGTTGCTGGATGAGCCCACCGCCCATCTCGATCCGCATGGCAGCGAAAGCCTGTTTGCCGATCTGGCCCGACTCAATCGCGATGCAGGGCAAACCATCATATGTGTCAGCCACGACCTGCAACGCACCGGGCTGCCCGGCAGCTACTGCGCCACACTCTGCAACGGCACCCTGCACGTCAATCAGGAGCCTGCCCATGTGGGCTGACTGGCAAACCCACTGGGCACTGTTTGGCGACAGCCACCTGAGTGCCTGGCTGATTGCCGGCGGCCTGTCGCTGCTCGGCATCCTGCTGCTGGGGCGGCGCCAGGTGTTTCTTGCCGCAGCCACCGCGCAAAGCGCCATGCTGGCGCTGGCACTGTGCTTCTGGCTAGCGTTTACTTTTGGCTGGGCATGGCTGGCCGGCACAACAGCCACCACCCTGGCCACCGTGCTTGCAGCCACACTGGCCGGCCTGCTGGGAGGCCAGCGTCAGCCCTTGCTCAACGAAGCACATATCGGCGTACTGTTTATCGGCGCCAGCAGTGGCAGCATGTTACTGCTGGCACACAGCCCGCACGGGCTGGCTGAAGTACAGCAATTACTGACTTCCAGCCTGATCGGTGCCAGCCGCAACGACGTCTGGCTGCATCTGGGCTGGGTCAGCACCCTGCTGGCGCTCTGGTTGCGTCAGCAAAACAGCTGGTTGCTGGCCACCTTCGACCCTGCGTGCGCCCAGGCGCAAGGGCTGCCTGTAAGGCGCTGGCACTGGCAAACCGTGTTACTGAGCGGCATCGGCATTGCGCTGGCCCTGCGCACGACCGGGATGTTGTATGTGTTTGCCTGCCTGCTGCTGCCGGCACTGATCGCACGCCCCTGGAGCCACTCCTTGCGCCAACTGTCACTGCTGACTCCGTTATGTGCGATGGCAGCCAGCGTCAGCGGCAGCGCGTTGGCGCACTGGCTGGATCTACCGCCGGCACAACTCTGCAGCGCCTGGCTGGTGCTGTGGTATCTAGCCAGTTCGGCCCTACGTCGATTCCGGCCTGATGCTCAATTTGGCAAAGAGAACACCACTTTCACGCGAGAATCCACCTGGCTGCGATCCAGATAGCCAATGATGTTTGGATTGTCCGCGATCAGCGTCTTGACATCCGTCTCCGTGCCAATCTCCTTGGGCGGCTGCCCACCTCCTTGACGCAACAGCCGCGTCCAGTATTGACGCAGTTGCCGGTGATTCATATGCAGCACTTGCCGATAGAAGTCCTTGCGCACGGCCGTGCCAGCCGGCAGATCGACAGGAAGCGCCAGTGCGCCATCCGGAAAGCCCGCCACTCTAGCCAAATAGATATCTGCAACCTGCTGTTGGGTCAGCATATTAACGGGGTTCTGCGCGCTGACAGCCACCACCCACTCTGCCCACGCTGTATTGGCCGCGAACGCCGTCGCAGCCAGCAACACCATCTGCGGAAACTGTTTCATGCCCCCTCCGGCCTGGTCGTTGATCCAGCCGCCGATTGGCGACCAGATCGAGTCTGAGCAATACACCACCGGCAAGATCACTCGCCTTGGTCGAACATGCAGTATAGCCCACGAATCCCATTGGCCACCGCGACCCGTTGCCGCACCAAAACAAACAGCCCTGCCATATCGGGCAGGGCTGTTTGCAGGGCTGCAAAACAAGAGGCTTAAACGGCAGCCGGCTTGCGGGTTGGCAGCTTTTCCTTGATTCGTGCCGACTTGCCGGAACGCTCACGCAGATAGTACAGCTTGGCGCGGCGGACATCGCCACGGCGCTTGATCTCAATCGCAGCCACCAGCGGCGAGTATGTCTGGAAAGTACGCTCAACGCCTTCCCCCGACGAAATCTTGCGCACAATGAACGAACTGTTCAAGCCACGGTTACGCTTGGCAATCACCACGCCTTCATATGCCTGCAGACGTTCACGGTTGCCTTCCTTCACCTTTACCTGAACCACTACGGTGTCACCCGGAGCGAAATCGGGAATGGTCTTGCCCAAGCGGGCGATTTCTTCCTGTTCCAGTTGCTGGATCAGATTCATGCTTACTACTCCTTTTCTACGAAGCCTTGTTCCTTCTGGAACTGAGCCAGAAGCCGAGACTCCTCTTTTGTAAGCTGGCGATTTGCCAGCAACTCAGGGCGCCGCAGCCAGGTTCGGCCCAGCGCCTGTTTCAACCGCCAGCGGTTGATTTCTGCATGATTGCCGGACAACAACACATCCGGCACTTTCATGCCTTGATACACTTCCGGTCGGGTGTAATGTGGACAATCCAGCAAGCCATCGACAAACGAATCCTGCTCAGCGGATCCTGCGTCGTTCAGCACCCCAGGCAATTGTCTAACTACAGCGTCGATAACGACCATCGCAGCCAGCTCACCACCTGACAGCACATAATCACCAATCGATAGTTCGAAGTCGACCTGCCGCTCGATGAGCCGCTCGTCGACCCCCTCGTACCTCCCGGCAAGCAACACCAGCCCAGGCTCGGCAGCCAACTGCATAACCAACTGATGATCCAGTCGCTTGCCTTGTGGCGACAGATACACGACTTTCGGCCGCGCAACCCCCGATTGCTGTTGCCGCTCGCGCGCGGCAAGAAGGGCTTGCTCCAGCGGGCCGGGCAGCATCACCATGCCCGGACCACCGCCATACGGGCGATCATCAACCGTCCGGTAATGGTCGACGGCAAAATCCCGCGGGTTCCAGCACTGCAGGCTGACCAGGCCACGCTCAACTGCCCGGCGCGACACACCATGCTGGGTGACGGCGTCAAACATCGGCGCGAACAACGTCACCACATCAAAATGCATCAATAATCCAGCCCCCAGTCGACCACGACCATCCCGGCAGCGATATCAACCGAACGCACAACAGCATCCACAAATGGCAACAAACGCTCGGTTGCGCCATCGTGTACCACCAGCACATCGTTGGCACCGGTTTCGAGTAACTCACGAACCAAACCCAGCGACTCACCCGCGAGATTGACGACCCGCAAGCCGATCAGGTCAGACCAGTAATACTCGCCGTCCTCCGGCTTGGGCAATTCGCTGCGCGGCACGCCCAGCTTTCGGCCGCGAAAGGTTTCGGCAATATCACGATCAGCAACGCCGGCCAGTTTGGCGACCATGCATTTGGTGTGCAATTCAGCAGACTCGACCTCGAACGGCTGCCAGCCAGCAGGAGTCATCACATACCAGACCGGGTAATCAAGCAGACTGTCGGGGTATTCGGTATCAGCAAAAACCTTGACCCAACCCTTGACACCAAAGGGGGCGCCGATCTGCCCCATGACTACAACGTCGTCAGACACCTTGTCTGATCACGCAGCCTTGCTGCCCTTCAGCAGGCGAGCCACTGAAGCAGACAGCTGAGCGCCATTGCCCACCCAGTGATTCAGGCGATCCTGAGCGATACGCACTGACTCGGCACCTTCTTTGGCAACCGGATTATAAAAACCGATACGCTCAAGGAAGCGACCGTCACGACGGCAACGGGAATCTGCCACGACCACATTGAAAAAAGGACGGTTTTTCGAACCACCACGCGAAAGACGAATAACGACCATGATTATGCCTACCTGTACAAATTCAGAAAAAAGACCGCAATTTTACGCCAGCCACCTAAAAATTGACAAGAAAAAATAACCGCTTGCGAAATAGCATCACATGCCGGGGAACATGCCCTTCATGCCCCGCATCATTTTGGCCATGCCGCCCTTGGAAAATTGTTTCATGACTTTCTGCGTCTGCTCGAACTGATTAAGCAGTTTGTTGACCTCTTGCACCGACACACCAGCCCCCGCAGCAATGCGACGCTTGCGCGAGGCCTTGATTAGATCGGGGTGCGATCGCTCCTCATAAGTCATTGAATTAATAATGCCTTCTATCCTGTTCACCATCTTGTCGTCGATCTGTCCCTGCGCCATCTGGCTGATATTGCCCGGTAGCTTGTCCAGCAACGACCCCAGCCCCCCCATCTTTTTCATCTGCTGAATCTGCAGCTTGAAATCCTCCAGATCGAAACCCTTGCCGGATTTCATCTTCCTGACCATCTGCTGGGCCTGCTCCATGTCAACCGTACGCTGCGCGTCTTCGATCAATGACAGGACATCCCCCATACCCAGAATGCGCGAAGCCATCCGTTCAGGGTGAAACGGCTCCAGGCCGTTGAGCTTTTCTCCGACCCCGACAAACTTGATCGGCTTGCCGGTGACCTGACGAACCGACAAGGCAGCTCCGCCCCGCGCATCGCCATCGAGCTTGGTCAGCACCACCCCGGTCAGAGGAAGCGCCTCGTTGAAGGCCTGCGCAACGTTTACCGCATCCTGCCCCTGCATGGCATCTACAACAAACAGGGTTTCGATCGGATTGACTGCGGCGTGCAGCGCCTTGATTTCAGCCATCATGGCTTCATCGATTGCCAGCCGACCGGCCGTATCGACAATCACCACATCAAAAAAATGCCGCTTCGCATGGTCGATTGCTGCCAGGGCGATCTCAATC
Organism: uncultured Burkholderiales bacterium; assembly: GCA_964495595.1. Lineage (GTDB taxonomy): Bacteria > Pseudomonadota > Gammaproteobacteria > Burkholderiales > SCOH01 > CALMFQ01. Next base: position 43,223 of record CAZBWH010000012.1, read on the forward strand.
GGCTGCTCGCTGGACTGCGACGGAAACCATTCGATCTCCAGCTGCCTGGCCAGCAGGCGCAACTGCTCGATAGCGGCCGGACGATAGACATCACAACTGACCACCATTACCTTCTTTCGGCTGGATTCCTTCAGGAATTTGGCCAGCTTGCCGGTGGTAGTGGTCTTTCCAGCCCCCTGCAGGCCGGCCATCAGTACAACCGCCGGCGGCACTGCAGCCAGATTGAGGGCGTCGTTCTGCTCCCCCATCAGCTTTTTCAGTTCGTCGAACACCACCCCGATCACCGCCTGCCCGGGGGTAAGGCTACCCAGCACATCCTGCCCCAGGGCACGCTCCTTCACCTGGCTGACGAAAGTCTTTACAACCGGCAAAGCGACATCCGCCTCCAGCAGTGCCATGCGGACTTCACGCATCGCGTCCTGAATATTGGATTCGGTTAGCCGGGCATGGCCACGCAGGGTTTTTACGACATGTGACAAACGATTGGACAGATTCTCGAACATGACTGGCTTTCGCTGAATAACGGACAGCCCCGGTGACCGGCACGCCACAACAGGCGGCTTTGGTGTAGACTTGGGCCCGAAAGTCGCGATTTTACAACAAATAACCGTGATAGCCCTGTCCCTGATCATCGCTCTGGCTTATGCTGGATTGGCCTGGCACTTCTGGCGCACCCGATGGCGCCCGTCAGCTGCCGCCCGCCCCCGACAAGAACAAGCCGCACTGCTGGCACTGCTCTGCGGCCACTGCGTCGTACTGTCGACCAGTTTCATCCAGAGCCCGGTTATGGGCTTTTCTGCGGGTGGCGCTCTGTCTCTGACCCTCTGGCTATCGGTGGCAATATTCTGGCTGGGCAGCTTCTTCTATCGCGTCGACGGCATTCAACCGATGTTGTTGGCGGCCGCAGCCGTGGCAACGCTGGCAGGAGCATTCAGCCCGATTCGCCACGCGTTTCAGGGCGTGGATTCTCCTGCGTTCCGGGCTCACATCATGGCTGCCATGCTTGCCTACAGCCTGCTCACCATTGCAGCACTCCTCGCCGCGCTGATGTCGATTGCCGACAAGCGCTTGCACCAACACACTCAAGCCAGCCTGAGCGCCAACCTCCCGCCCTTGCTTGGATTGGAGTCACTGCTATTCAAGACCTTGGGAGTCGGGTTCATATTGCTATCTGCGACACTGGGCAGTGGCGTACTGTTCTCGGAGCAGATCTTTCACCACCCGTTTCAGCTGACCCACAAAACTGTCTTTACCCTGATCGCCTGGCTGGTATTTGCCGCACTGCTGGCAGGGCGCCGCTTGCTCGGCTGGCGCGGCCGGACCGCTGTCCGCTGGACGCTGAGCGGCTTCAGCATTCTGCTACTGGCCTACGCCGGCTCCAAATTCGTGCTTGAAGTCATGCTGAATCGATAACCCTGCCGACCTGACTTCAGCACACACACCTGGCACATCAAGGCAATCCGGACACGGCAAGCCCACGATGATCAATGGCCAGCCGCTTCAGGCAAGGCAACATCAGAAGCAACGGGCTCAACCGGTCAAAATTTACTTTCCGGAAAAAGCTTCCTAAACTGAACCGTTTGAGAATCCAAACAGGTGTCGGCCAAGCCAGCAGCGCATTTCACGGCCGACAGCCCGTAGCCCTTGACCCTGAACTCCATTCAGACTGCATACAGGTTGCAGAAGTGAACTCATCCAATCTTACCGGGCTGGCCCGGTCTCTGGTCCAGAACAAACTGCTACAGCAAGCAGACGCTGACGCCGTCGCCCAGCAGGCGGGCAATGCCGGCATTACCTTTATCCAGCAACTGGTAGTGAGCAAAAAACTCACTTCGGTGCAGATCGCCGAGTTTGCTGCGCAGACATTTGGCTTTCCGCTACTTGATCTTTCGGTAATCGACCCGGCCAACATCCCGCACAAGCTACTGGACCACAAACTGATGATCGGGCGGCGGATCCTGCCGCTTTTCAAACGTGGCAACAAGCTGTATGTAGCCATGTCCGACCCGACCAATCTGGCCGCACTGGAAGAAGCGAAATTCCAGACCAGCCTTGCCATCGACCCGGTAGTCGTAGACGATCAACGCATTGGGCAGTACATCGAAAGGGCAGTCGAGGCCTCGGGCGCCAATCTGCAAAAACTCACTGGCGACGATATCGCGCTGGATGACATGGCAGGAGAAGAGTCGGAGGGCTCCGGCGGTGGTGGCGTGGAAGCCAATGCCGACGTCGATGACGCACCGATTGTTCGTTATGTTCAGAAGCTGCTGCTGGATGCGATCAACGGCGGGGCGTCGGACATCCATCTCGAGCCCTACGAGAAATTCTACCGGGTTCGCTACCGGACAGATGGCGTACTGCAGGAGGTTGGCCAGCCACCGCTTGCGATCAAGGAAAAGATTGCTGCACGCATCAAGGTCATTTCCGGGCTAGACATATCCGAACGACGGGTGCCGCAAGATGGGCGAATGAAGCTTCGCCTTTCGGCAAACCGGGCGATCGATTTCCGCGTCAGCACCCTGCCAACCCTGTTTGGCGAAAAAATCTGTATGCGTATTCTCGATCCATCTTCGGCAACACTGGGGATTGACGCACTGGGTTACGAGCCGGATCAAAGAGCGGTGTTGATGAAAGCCATCAACCGCCCGTATGGCATGGTACTGGTAACCGGGCCGACCGGGTCTGGCAAAACTGTTTCGCTGTATACCTGCCTGAACATCCTCAACCAGCCGGGAATCAACATCTCCACTGCCGAAGACCCCGCCGAAATCAACTTGCCGGGGATCAACCAGGTCAATGTCAACGACAAGGCCGGACTGACCTTCGCTGCCGCGCTCAAGGCATTCCTGCGTCAAGATCCGGATATCATCATGGTGGGCGAGATCCGTGACCTGGAAACAGCGGACATTTCCATCAAGGCAGCACAGACTGGCCACATGGTGTTTTCCACCCTGCACACCAACGATGCCCCGACCACTCTGACGCGCATGATGAACATGGGCGTTGCGCCTTTCAACATCGCCAGCTCGGTCATCATGATTACGGCGCAGCGACTGGCGCGACGGCTGTGCAGCCAGTGTAAACGGCCCATTGACCTGCCGCCGGACGCCTTGTTGCGGGCAGGCTTTTCCGAAGAGGACCTGGATGGCAGTTGGAAGCCGCATGGGCCAGTAGGATGCGACACATGCAAAGGCTCCGGCTACAAGGGGCGTGTCGGGATCTATCAGGTCATGCCGATCAGTGAAGAAATGCAACGCATCATCATGAACAACGGCACAGCCATTGACATTGCGGATCAGGCCCAGCGCGAAGGCGTCAGAGACCTGCGTCAGTCCGGGCTGTTGAAGGTACGCCAAGGCCTGACCTCATTGGAAGAGGTCGAGGCAGTCACCAACGAATGAAATGAGGTAGCCGATGGCAGTCGCACCGAAAAAAAACGCAGCCAAGCAACAGGTATATTCCTGGGAAGGCACCGACAAGAGCGGCAAGAAGGTCAAGGGGGAAATCAGTGCGGGCGGCGAAGCACAGGTCAACGCCATGCTGCGACGCCAGGGGGTGAAAGTCACCAAGGTCAGGAAGCAGCGCATGGCCATGGGCGGCAAGATCACCGAAAAGGATATTGCCTTGTTTACCCGGCAACTAGCCACCATGATGCAGTCAGGCGTCCCGCTGCTGCAGGCCTTTGACATCGTAGCCAAAGGACACAGCAACCCCGCCGTAACCAAGCTGCTGTTCGACATCAAAGCCGAGGTGGAAACCGGTAGCAGCCTGACCAACGCATTCCGCAAGCACCCATTGTATTTCGACGCACTATTCTGCAACCTGGTGCAAGCGGGCGAACAGGCAGGGATTCTGGATACACTCTTGGACAGGCTGGCGACGTACAAGGAAAAAATCCTATCCGTCAAGGCGAAAATCAAATCGGCAATGTTCTACCCCACCGCGGTTATTGTGGCTGCATTTGTCATTACCGCAGTCATCATGATTTTTGTCATCCCGGCGTTCAAGGATCTGTTTTCCAACTTTGGCGCAGACCTTCCCGCTCCTACACAGATTGTCATCAGCATGTCCGATACATTTGTGTCTTATTGGTGGGCGATTTTCGGGGTGTTATTTGGAACCGTATACAGCTTCATTGAGGCCAAAAAGCGTTCACGCAACCTACAAGCCAGCTTTGATCGCTTCATGCTGAAAGCCCCCGTCTTTGGCGACATCATCCGTAAGGCAACGATAGCCCGCTGGGCCAGAACGCTCTCGACCATGTTTGCTGCAGGCGTACCACTGGTTGAAGCGCTTGACTCGGTTGCAGGAGCCTCGGGCAATATCGTGTACTACAACGCCACAAAGAAAATCCAGTCCGAGGTCAGCACAGGCACCAGTCTCACGGTTGCGATGCAGAACGGTGAAGTGTTCCCCAACATGGTGTTACAGATGGTGGCCATCGGCGAAGAATCTGGCGCATTGGATTCTATGTTAAGCAAGGTGGCTGATTTTTTTGAAGAAGAAGTTGACAATGCAGTGGAATCGCTGTCCAGCCTGATGGAGCCAATCATCATGGTCATACTCGGCACGCTGATTGGCGGCTTGGTTGTAGCCATGTACCTGCCCATCTTCAAAATGGGCCAGGCAGTCGGCGGCTGATTCTCCTGCCGCGGTTTGAAGCAGCCTGAATCCGTTCATGCCATGGATACGCACGACATGAACGGATTCAGAATCTGCTACAAGCAGGCTGATGCCAACACCAGAAGTAACCAGCCTCTCCTGATCACCGCTGGATCATCTCTTGCGTCGTGACATCATCGGCACGGCATCTTGTCGAGCCACGCCACCACTTACTGCCCCATCATGGACATCTTGACCGCACTTCAAACTCACTTGCCGCTACTGATCGGCACCTGCCTCGTTGCAGGCCTGCTCATCGGCAGTTTTCTCAATGTCGTGATCCATCGACTACCCATCATGCTGGAGCGGGCTTGGCAGGCGGAATGTGCCTATGCCAGGGGCGAAGAGCCGATGCCACAGGAGGCATACAACCTGGTCGCCCCCAGATCGGCATGCCCTCAGTGTGGCCATGCAATCAGTGCCGCGGAAAACATCCCGGTGGTCAGCTATCTGCTACTGGGGGGAAAGTGCCGGCAATGCAAGACCCCGATCAGCGCACGCTACCCCTTGGTCGAGCTACTGACCGGACTGGCCAGTGCGGCACTGGCGTGGCATTTCGGATTTGGCATTCCACTGGCCGGCGCACTGCTGTTCACCTGGACACTAATCGCGCTGACCTTCATTGATTTCGACACCCAGCTGTTGCCCGACGACCTCACCCTGCCCCTGCTTTGGCTTGGGCTGGCATTCAATCTGCGACACACCTTTGTCAGCTTGCACCAGGCAGTCATTGGCGCCATGGTGGGATATCTGTTGTTGTGGAGTGTTTTCTGGCTTTTCAAGCTGATTCGAGGCAAAGAAGGCATGGGTTACGGCGACTTCAAGCTGCTGGCGGCGATGGGCGCATGGCTAGGCTGGCAGATGCTGCCACTGATCATCCTGCTGTCATCAGTCATTGGCGTAATTGCAGGCATTGTGGTCAACCTCCGCGCCAGCAAGGGGTTGAGCGCTCCGTTCGCCTTTGGCCCCTACCTGGCAATAGCAGGCATGATCGCCATGCTCTGGGGCGAAACACTGATGGCGCTTTATCTCGGCCCGGCGCAATGAAGGCGGTCATCGGCCTGACGGGGGGTATCGGCTCGGGCAAGTCGACCGTTGCAAATATGCTGGCGGCCCAAGGTGCCACGGTGGTGGATACCGACCAGATCGCCCATCTACTGACCGCACCGGGAGGTACTGCGATTCCTGCCATCCGGCAAACTTTCGGTGAGGCCAGCCTCTCCGCAGATGGGGCAATGGACAGGCCACGCATGCGGGAGAGGGTATTTGCCGACGAGGCCGCCCGACGGCAGCTGGAAGCCATCCTGCATCCGATGATCCGGAACACGGTATTGCAGGCCATGCAGCGGGCACATGGGCCATACATCTTGCTGGTGGTGCCGTTGCTGCTTGAAACCGGCGCCTATCGGGATTTGATCAGCCGGATACTGGTGGTCGATGTGCCAGAAGCCGTCCAGAAACAGCGCACCATGCAGCGCAGCGGATTGTCCGCCAGCACCGTCGATGCCATCATGGCCAGCCAGGCCACCAGGGCTGCGCGGCTCGCTGCAGCCGATGATGTAGTCTGCAATCTGGGCAGCCCGGATGAGCTTCAGACATTGGTCAATGCCCTGCATCAACGCTATCTGTCACTCTCCGGAGAGCATTCAAATTCATGACAATGGGTAGAACATTTGTAAAATGACGCCCAATCACGCAAAATAGCCGATCAAACCCGGCAGCGAACCGTCATTTGTCGTGATCAGTTACGAATTCCCCCTCAACGAACGTATCCGTACCTTGCTACGGCTGGAAGATCTATTTTCCCGCTTCGGGTATTTCGTCGCCAAAACCGACCCACAAGATCATCATTCTGCCTTGCTGGCACTGTTCGAAATCGTCGATGTTGCCAGCCGCGCTGACCTGAAATCGGAGCTGATACAGGAACTGGAGCGGCAGAAGCAAATTCTCGAGGGATTGCGCCACAACCCTCAGATCGCTGAAGATGCGCTTGAATCGGTGCTGACCGAGATCGAAGCCACGTCCAGCCGGCTGCTCGACATTGTCGGCCGTTTCGGCCAATACCTGCGTGAAAACGAATGGCTGATGTCGATCAAGCAGCGCACCAGCATTCCCGGAGGCGCCTGCGAATTTGACCTGCCATCCTATTTCTTCTGGCAACGCTGTTCAGCCCAGCACCGACAGAATGACCTGGCAGCCTGGGTGGCGCCCATGCTGCCGGTACGCGAGGGGCTGTCGATCGTATTGCGATTGCTGCGCGACAGTGGCAAGACCTTCCATTACCTCGCCAAGTCAGGCACCTTTCAGCAAATGTCGGGAGGAAAGCAATTCCAGTTGCTCAAGGTCAGCCTCGACGAACGCTGGCCCTGCGTCCCTGAGGTATCGGCCAACAAGTACGCCATCAACGTCCGTTTTCTGCAGCCGATGATCAATTCCAGCGACAAATCGCGCCAGTTCGATCAGGACACTCCCTTCGACCTGACCTATTTCAGCCTCTGATCGGCTGCAAGCCACGCCCCTTGCTGCCTGGCACGGCAAGCAGGGCGCGCCTCCCAGGCTGGCTCAACGGGTAGCAGACGCCGGCCGCAGCATGACGGTTTCACCCATGGCCCGCGCCCTCAACTGACCGCAACCACCATCGACATCCTGCCCGGCGCTGTTGCGGATCTTGGTCAGCACACCTCGGCTGTGCACATATTTGAGGATTTCGATCACCCGCGCAGGCTCCGGGCGCTGGTACGCGTCTCCCTCCAGGCTGTTGAACGGGATCAGGTTGAGGATGGCGTATTTGCCCTTGAGCAGGCGCAGGATTGCATCCAGCTCGTCCTGACCGTCGTTGACGCCTTTAAGCAGCGTCCACTGGTACTGAATGGGATAACCCACCTGGCGCGCATACTGCTCACCCAACTCAACCAGCTCGTCCGGTGCGATTTTCGGCGCCTTGGGCAGCAAATGCTCACGCAACGCCGCCTTGGTGGTATGCAGCGACAACGCCAGCGCCGGCTTGACCCGTTGCTGGGGCAGCAGTTCAAACACGCGCCGGTCACCAACGGTGGAAAACACCAGACTCTTGTGGCCGATGCGACCATCGGTGCCGAGCAGGTCGATCGCTTCCAGCACGTTGGCGAGGTTGTGTGCCGGCTCCCCCATTCCCATGAACACGACCTTTTTCACCGGCCGCAGACGACGTGCCAGCACCACCTGGGCGATGATTTCAGCACTGGAAAGCTGGCGCAGCAGGCCGCTCTTGCCTGTCATGCAGAAACGGCAGGCCACCGCGCAGCCAAGCTGGGTCGAGACACACAGACCGTCGCGCGGCAACAGTACGCTTTCCACCAACTGCCCGTCGGCCAGCTCGACCAGTAACCGCACCGAGCCGTCGGCCGCCTGGCATTCGGAGTGGATACGCGCCAGACCAGCCAACTGCCTTGCCAGTTGTGGCAGATAGCCGCGCACCGCTACCGGCAGGAAATTGTCTGCCAGTTGCCGACGGCGGCAGGCATCGAGCGGCTTGTCCTGTAACCAGGCACGCAGGATTCGGTCGCGATGCACCGGCAAGGCGCCCAGTTCGGCAAGATGTTGAGCAATATCGCTGATTCGCATGAGGTGGGCATGGTATCACTCGCCGGCTGTGGCTGCAGCAACCAGCCGAACAGCCGTGGTGCGGGCGCCCGAAAGCTGCTCCTCAATACCCAGGACCACCGTATCCAGCAGCACCCCGCACACCTGGCCGACGCTGGAGGCCGGACCGGTGCTGACCAGCAGCGCCTGTTTGCCTTCAACAGCCGCCAGCACTGCCGTGGCACAGGCAATCGAGGCTTTGCCGACGCCCCCATAGAGGCGCCCTCTGATTAGATCGGATCGCTGACCACAAAAACAGGCGAAAAACCGCCGCCGGGCGTGCGGAAATTGGTGGTTTGCCCGCTATACAGGCGTGCCGCAAACAGTTGAATCTGGCCACGATACACATAGGCCCGCACGTCGAGTTTCAGTTCGCTGATATTGCCATCAGCAAGACCCACCAGACGTTCGCTAGGAAGTGCGATCCGTTGCGCCACATAATCGCCGGCAATGATTTCATCCCATACCCGGCGCGTCAGTTTGTCGCCGCGATAGGCTGCGCGGCTACCAAAACCGCTGGCCGGCTTGAAGAACAATTGCCGACGCTCAGACCAGAGCTGACCCGCAGCGGCTGGCGTAACCCGCTGTGTCGCCGGCACACCCGCCAACAGCCGTTTAGTCGCACCTTCTGGCACCCCTAGCTGACTCAGCCATGCCTCGTCGCTCAACCACGCCAGATGCCGTTTGTCAGCATACAAGGCATGGGCACGCGGGGTCGGTGTCACCACCACGGCATTGGCCCGATATGCCTGCGCCAGCGCCTGACTGGCAGGCTGGCTCAGGTAGAAATCGGTCAAGCGGTTGTAGACCAGATCGATCGCCAGATCGTCCAGCCACAGGCGCCCGTCGCGCCAGACCAGTTGCGCTGGATCGGCAATTACGCAACGTATCCCGGAGCGTTCGAACAGATGTTGGAACAACTGAAACTCGGGATACAGATATTGCTGTTCTGGCGCTTCGTCGACGATGGCAACCGTACCGAGCGGTGTGCTCCACCCCTGCGCTTGCCATTCTCGCTGGAACATGTCCAGCCATTGCTGCTCCAGATCGGCCATCGGTGTGGCCGGCGGATACAACGGCTGCATCTCGGCGCAGCATGCGGTTTGCGCCCGCGCCAATGCCAGATTCAGATAAGCGCCGCCGGCGTTGGTGTTGATTTCAATCAGCTGCGGCCCATCCGCCCCGAGATGAAAGTCGTAACCGAAAAATACCCCATCCGCGCCATGATCGATTCCGGAAATGGCTAGCGCCTGTTGTAAGGCCGCTTGCTGCCATGCTGGCCTGGCGACGGCCTGATGGATGGCATCGACGATGGCCTGCATCTGCTGCCGTTGCGCCGGGGTGATGAATACCATCGTCGAAGAAAACAGGTGCGGCCGGCTGACGGCAATCTCGGCGGCCAGCCCGCGCAATGCCGGCTCGGCTTCCAGTTGCCGCTGCAGCTTGTCGCGATCAAGAAACTGGCAGGCGCAGCCGAGATTCAGTTGTTCGGCGATTGACGGCTGAGGGGTGCTGAGATCTGTCATCAGAATTCCTGTCGCTGTCATGCGCTGATCAACACCGCTGACGCAGGCTTCGCCTCCGGCTGCGGTCGGTCGGGCTCGCCTGGCGGCAGAAGCAGAAAATCATCCTGGTCGGCAAATGTTTCTGCCCAGGCCTGCATCATCGCATCCCGCTCGTTTTGCTCGGTCACGCAGACCCACGCCTTGATGTCCTTGGCAAATCCCATGCACATGATGATGCTCCTTTGCAGTTCTGGATGGAGAAACACATGCCGCCACCGGCTATGGTTACCCGGTTAGCGGTTCTGTTGCCTTGCCGCGCTGCAGCCAGCCGAACAACAGGGTGGCCGCAAGTGCGCCGGCGATCTGGGCAACGATGAATCCGGGCGCATCCTGCGGTCGAATGCCGGCAAAGGTGTCGCTGGCGGCACGTGCCAGCGTCACCGCCGGGTTGGCGAACGAAGTCGATGCGGTAAACCAGTAGGCGCTGACGATATAAGCCGCCACCGCAAACGGCACCGATTCAGCGCGGCTGCGCGAACAGCCCAAAATGACTGCCAGCAGACCGAAGGTGGCGACAAACTCGCTCCACCACTGCGCCGGCCCGCTGCGCACATGCTGCGAAGCAAACAGCAGCGGCAGTTCGAACATGGCATGCGCCGCCATCACCCCACAAAACGCACCGCCGATTTGTGCCAGCACATACAGCGCAGCGTCACGTTGGCTTAGTTCGCCGCGCAGCGCAGCGGCCAGCGATACCGCAGGGTTGAAATGCGCACCGGAAATGGTGCCGAAAGTCAGGATCAGCGCAATCAGCCCGCCACCGGTGGCCAAGGCGTTAGCCAGCAGCGCCAGTCCGGTGTTGCCGCCGCACAGGCGCTCGGCCATGATGCCGGAACCGACCACGCAGGCCAGTAGCAGCGCCGTGCCCAGTGCTTCAGCTACCAGTCGTTGCGACAATTTCATGCTTGCTCCTGTGGACTGAACTCGATCAACTGCTGCAGTTTGTCGATGCCGACTGGCTCATCACGTAGCAGCGGCACCACGGCCAAGCGGCTGGCGTATTGCTTGCCGACAATGGTGATTTCGCCACACTCGTTGAGCGCCCGCTGGCGCAACAATGGCGATTGCGTACCACTGGCAGCGACGCTGTTATTGATCAGCCATGCCCAGGGTTCGATGCCGGCACGCCGCAAATCATCCTGCAGGTGCGCTGCTTCAAGCACCGGCGTGGTTTCGGCCAGCGTCACGATCAACACCTTGGTTTGCTTCGGGTCCTGCAACTGCATCATGGGAGTGGTGAAATGCAGCCCTTTGTCACCCATCTGACGACTTACTTCGCGGTGGTAGGCGCCGGTAGCGTCGAGCAATAGCAAGGTATGGCCAGTCGGTGCCGTATCCATCACCACGAACTTTTTGCCGGCCTCGCGGATAATGCGCGAGAAGGCCTGAAACACGGCAATCTCTTCGGTACACGGCGAGCGCAAATCCTCTTCCAGTAGCGCCCGGCCTGCGGCGTCGAGTTGCGCGCCCTTGGTTTGCAACACCTGCTGGCGATAGCGTTCGGTGACTTCATGCGGATCGATGCGGCTGACGCCCAGATTGTCCAGCGAACCTTCCAGCGTTTCAGCCAGGTGCGCTGCGGGGTCGGAGGTGGTCAGGTGCACCGGCAATCCGCGCTGCGCCAGTTCGACCGCAATCGCCGCCGCCAGCGTGGTTTTGCCGACACCGCCTTTGCCCATCAACATCACCAGCCCATGGCCATCGGCGGCAATTGCGTTGACCAGGCTGGCCAGCGACTGACCGGCGAAATCGGGCAGAACTGGCGCTTCTGCCGTGGTCTCGATGACTTGTCCGTCCGTTAGTAGCTGGCGCAATGCAGCCAGTCCCACCAGATTGAACGGCTTGAGTTCAACCGTGTCGCGTGGCAACAGCGCCAATTCTTCGGGAATGTGCGCCAGCGCCTGCTGTTCGCGCCGATGAATCGCCTGTGCCAGCGGGTCGCTGGCAGTTTCCTGTCGCGGCAGCACGCCGTTGATGACCAGATATTGCTGCGACAGGCCGATGGCAGCCAGCTCGCCATGGGTGCGCGCCACTTCTCGCAAGGTGGCCTGTTGTGCCCGTGCTACCAGGATCAGTCGGGTACGCTGGCTGTCGGCTAGCGCTTCGACTGCCGCCTTGTATTGGGTGCGCTGTTTTTCCAGCCCGGCCAGCGGCCCGAGGCAGGAGGCATCGCCTTTGCCCGCTTCCAGAAAGCCGCTCCAGGCGCCCGGCAATTGCAACAGGCGAATGGTGTGACCGGTTGGCGCGGTATCGAACACGATATGCTCGAATGGCCGTGTCAGCGCGGAATCGGTCAGCAAGGCAGTGAATTCGTCGAATGCTGCAATCTCTGTGGTACAGGCGCCTGAGAGCTGTTCCTCGATACCCCTGACCACCGCATCCGGCAGCACGCCGCGCACCGGGCCGACAATCCGGTCGCGATAGGCCTGCGCGGCCGCCTGCGGATCGATTTCCAGCGCGGACAGGCCCGCTACCGCAGGTATGGCGACGATACGGTTGCCGATATCGATGCCAAAAACCTGGCCCACATTGGACGCCGGATCGGTGCTGACCAGCAACACCTGCTTGCCCTGCGCGGCCAAGTGAACCGCAGTGGCGCAGGCAATCGAGGTCTTGCCGACGCCGCCTTTGCCGGTGAAAAACAGATAACGCGGTGCTGCCTGCAGAAATTGCATCTGGCGCTCTCCCGGCTCAGCAGCAACGGCTGCCGCTGCAGCAGCCGCCTGCAGCGGGTTGTGGTGTCAGCGTCGCGGCGATCCCCGCCCAGCGGGCGAGCTCGTTGCGGCTAGGGTAACGCCCCGCCAGCGCAATTTCGCCATCGACCAGAATCAAAGGCAGGCCTTCGGCACCGGATCGCTCCAGAAAGGCTTTCACCACCGGTTGATCGGCAAATGCCATCGGCTGTTGCGCCAGGTTGAAACGTTCGACCTGCACGCCTTGCTGCTTTGCCCAGTCGATATCCGCTGCCAGTGTCACCAGCGCCTGATCGACTTCCACCCCGCAAACGCCGGTGCTGCAACACAACGCCGGGTCATAGATCCGGATGTTTTTCATTTTGATGCTCCATCGATGATTGAAACAAGGCTCAAGGCAAGAGCTGCCCAATCCGGTCCAGCTCGGCTTTCAGCCGCGCCGGGTCTTGCTGCAACCCTTCCAGCGGCAAGGCCAGCAGCGCCTCGATGCGGTGGCGCAGGATGTCGTAGGCGGTTCTGAAAGCCGCGTCGATTTCCGCATCGCTGCCGGTGGCGTGGGCCGGATCTTCAACGCCCCAGTGGCTGCGCAGCACCGGGCCGAGGTAGGCCGGGCAGGTTTCGCCGGCTGCGCTGGCGCAGACGGTGATGACGATATCCGGTGTGGCCGGCAGATTGTCCCAGGACTTGCTGTGGTAGCCCTCGGTATCGATGCCTTCACGCGCCAGCAGTGCCAGCGAACGCGGATGCACCCGGCCGGTGGGTTGGCTGCCGGCACTCATCGCCCGCCAGCCGGCCGGGGCCAGATGATTGAAAGTGGCTTCGGCCAGGATCGAACGGCAGGAGTTGCCGGTGCACAAAAACAGGATATTCATGATTGAGCTTCAGTTGAGGGGGCAGAAATGGGAGGCGATGCGGCTTCGCCGCAACAGGACGGGGTGCGCAATTCGAGACATTGCTCTGGTTGGCCGGCGCAGCACTCTTCTGTCAGGTAGCCAATCAGATCGAGCATCAGCGGGATATTGGCGCGGTAGCGCTGAAAACGGCCTTCCTGCGTTACCGACAGCAGATTGGCCTGGGTCAGCGCTTTCAGGTGAAACGACAGATTGGTCGGCGGGATATCCAGCGTCGTTGCGATTTCGCCGGCAACCATGCCGGCAGCGCCTTGTTTGACCAGCAGCCGAAACACGTCCAGGCGTACGCCGGAGGCGAGTGATTCGAAAAGCATGGTGGCAGTTGATTTTTCCATAAATCAATAATACAACAATTATTGAAATATAAAAACAATAGCCCCGGCTGCATCCAGCAAAAAAAGGGGACTGGCGCCCCCTTGGTATCAACCGAGTTGCCAGCCGGCATGCCGCCGGCCAGTAACCATCCGAATCAAATCGCCGCAGCCAGACGCGAGCCCTGGTTGATGGCGCGCTTGGCATCCAGCTCGGCG
>CAZBWH010000013.1:0-56864 GCA_964495595.1 uncultured Burkholderiales bacterium
GAATATAGCGGACAGATACGGAATAGAAAACGCCAAAAATCCTTTTGGCGCATGGGGTTTGTGGAAGTTTGCGGAGTGTTGCGGAAGGCTTGATGGTGCCCAGGGACGGACTCGAACCGTCACACCTTGCGGCGGGGGATTTTGAGTCCCCTGTGTCTACCGATTTCACCACCTGGGCGAGGGGGTGTTGTCTTGGCGTTGCGCCAGGAAAGAGCGGCATTATCGCCGAAACGAGTTGGAGATGCAATAGACCGTGCTGAGGTGCCAGGCGGGCTTGCGCTATACTGGGGGGATGTTCGATACGGATGTGCCCGATGTTGCTGGATGACTTTGACTTTGATTTGCCCGACGAGCTGATTGCACAGAACCCGGCCCTGGAGCGGTCTGGAAGCCGCTTGCTGATGCTGGATGGTCGATCGGGACGGCGGGAGGATCGGTTGTTTGCCGATTTGCCGCAGTTGCTCGATGCCGGAGATTTGCTGGTGTTCAATGACACGAGGGTGATCAAGGCGCGCTTGTTCGGGGTCAAACAGACGGGTGGGCAGGTTGAGGTGCTGGTGGAGCGGGTGCTGGGTGGTGATGAGGTGCTGGCGATGGTTCGGGCCAGCAAGTCGCCCAGGGTGGGGGCTGAGCTGTTATTGGCTGGGCGGTGGCGTGCTGAGGTGCTGGGGCGTAGCGGGGAGTTTTTCCATTTGCGCTTCGCTGATGGGGCCGATGCGCTGAGGGTGCTGGAGCAGTCGGGGCAGTTGCCATTGCCTCCCTATATCAACCATGCGCCCGAGTCGGTTGACGAGGATCGTTATCAGACGGTATATGCTGCGGCGCCAGGGGCGGTTGCGGCGCCTACTGCTGGATTGCATTTTGATGCTGCGATGCTGGGGCGATTGTGTGTAATGGGGGTGGGGCTGGCGTATGTGACATTGCATGTGGGCGCGGGAACATTTCAGCCGGTGCGGGTGCGGCAGGTCGCTGACCACCGGATGCACAGTGAATGCTATTCCATTCCCGCTGAAACGGTGGCCGCTATCGAGGCTACCCGGTTGCGTGGCGGGCGGGTGGTGGCGGTGGGGACGACCTCGCTGCGGGCTCTCGAGTCGGCTGCGCGGGGCGGCCGTTTGTGCGCGGGCTCTGGTGAGACGGATATTTTCATTACGCCGGGGTTTCATTTCAATGTGGTGCAGCGGTTGCTGACCAATTTCCATCTGCCGCGATCTACTTTGCTGATGCTGGTGTCTGCATTTGCCGGTTTTGACCATGTGCGCAGTGCTTATGCTCATGCTGTGCAGGCGCGCTACCGGTTTTTCAGTTATGGCGATGCAATGCTGCTTGACCGGATGCAGCCATGACTCCGCGGGTGAGGCGTTTGCCTGCCAATGATCGCGGGCGGGATTTCGTGATTGGCGACCTGCACGGTTGTCTGGGTGATCTGCAGGAAAAGCTGCGTGCTGCCCGCTTCGACCCGGCTGCAGGAGACCGTTTGTTTTCGGTTGGCGATCTCGTCGATCGTGGCCCGGACTCTCTGGGGTGTCTTGCGTTGTTGCGTCAACCCTGGTTTCACGCGGTGCTGGGGAACCACGAGCAGATGATGCTGGATGCGATGGCAGAGGGCGTTGGTGACCAAAGCCAGGCGTTCCTGTTTCATGTTTTCAATGGTGGCGGGTGGGCGGTGGATCTGATCCGGTCGCGTGCGCCACATTTTCTGGCGCTGGCCGAACGCGTGGTGGTTTTACCGCATGTGTTGGTGGTGGGCGAAGGCCCCTGCCGTTTTCATGTCGTTCACGCGCAGTTGCTGGCCAGCCTGGAAACGGGGCGGCAATACCTGGATCGGGACATTGATTCGGGTAACTGGGGGGACGAGCCAAACGCTGCGGTTCGACTGACCTGGAGCAGGGTTCTGGCCAATGATGGCGCCTGGGCAGGGCTTGACGGCGTGGCAGCCAGTTACTGGCCTGGGCTGTCGTTGACCTATTGCGGGCATAATCCGGTGCCTCGCCCGGCGATTGTCCAGTCTCATTACTTTGTCGATACCGGTGCGGGGTATCCGGGCAATGTCTGGGTCGAGTCGTTCGATAGCGGTCTGCCGATGCGGCTCACCATGCTGGAACGCTTGCCGGATGGCGGGCATCGCGTCTGGTGACGCAGTTGCACCCTAGTTCGCCGCCTGCGTTTTTTCCGCCGAAAGAAACTTTGGCCTGGATGGATCTGAAATGAAATTTACCTTACATACAACATCGGGGCTGGCGCGCCGCGGTACGCTGGAATTGATCCACGGCAAGATTGAGACGCCGGTGTTCATGCCGGTTGGTACCTATGGTTCGGTCAAGGCGATGAGCCCGCACGAATTGAATGATATCGGTGCGCAGATCGTGCTGGGCAATACGTTTCACCTGTGGTTGCGTCCGGGGCTGGATGTGATCGAGGCGCACGGCGGGCTGCATGGCTTTATGGGCTGGGACAAGCCGATTCTCACTGATTCGGGTGGGTTTCAGGTGTTCAGCTTGGGCGCCTTGCGCAAGATTTCCGAGCAGGGGGTAAAATTCCAGAGTCCGATCAATGGCGACAAGCTGTTGCTGACGCCAGAAGAGTCGATGCGAATCCAGCGGGTGTTGAATGCGGATGTGGTGATGATTTTTGACGAATGCACGCCTTATCCTGCTACGCGGGAAGAGGCTGCGCATTCGATGAGGCTGAGCCTGCGCTGGGCCGAGCGCAGCAAACGAGCGCACGAGGGAAATCCGAACGCATTGTTCGGTATCGTACAAGGTGGCATGTACGAGCCTTTGCGGGATGAATCGCTGGCCGGGTTGCAGCAGATCGGCTTTGATGGCTTTGCGATTGGCGGCTTGTCGGTTGGCGAGCCCAAGGAAGATATGGAGCGCATCCTGTCGCATACGGCGCCCCGCTTGCCTGAGGACAGGCCGCGTTACCTGATGGGGGTCGGCACTCCGGAAGATCTGGTCTATGCAGTGTCGCAGGGTATCGACATGTTCGACTGCGTGATGCCCACCCGCAACGCCCGCAATGGCTGGCTGTTTACTCGCTTTGGCGATATCAAGATTCGTAACGCCCGGTACAAGCTGGATACCCGTCCTCTGGACGAGACCTGTACGTGCTATACCTGTCAGCATTTTTCGCGGGCCTACCTGCATCATCTGCAGAAGGTGAACGAAATCCTGGGGGCCCGGCTGAATACCATCCACAACCTCTATTACTACCAGCAGTTGATGCGTGACGTGCGTGCGGCGATTGACTTGCATCGCTATGCAGAATTCGTCGCGCAGTTTCGTCAGGAGCGTCAGTTGCTGCGGCAGCAGGCTGGATGAGGGGCCTTGTCCGCCTGCTGCTGGCAGGTGTGCTGGGGTGCTTGGGCGGTTGCGAGAGCCTGTTTTTTTATCCGTCGAAGCAGATTGCCCATACTCCTGCCGAATTGGGGCTGGTGTATCAGGACGTCCGGTTCTACAGCGCCGACAACACTGCTCTGACAGGCTGGTTCCTGCCCGCGTCGACCCAGCCGGCCAAGGCAACCATCGTGCATGTGCATGGAAATGCTGCGAACATTGGCGACCATGTCTGGGCCGTTCGCTGGTTGCCGGCGGCCGGGTTCAATGTGCTGACCTTCGACTATCGCGGCTTTGGCCAGTCCGAAGGCCGCCCGGGGCTGGATGGGGCGGTGCTCGATGTTCAGGCCGCGCTGGCGTACGCGCTGGCACGGCCGGATGTGGATCCGGACCGGCTGGTGGTGTTCGGTCAGAGCCTGGGTGGCGCGCTCAGCCTGTACCAGGTGGCGCATAGTCCATTGCGTGCCAGGATCCGCGCACTGGTTGTCGACAGTACCTTTGCCGGTTACCGCCAGATCGCCAGCGAAAAGCTGGCTGAAAGCTGGTTGACTTGGCCTGTGCAGTGGTTGCCGGAATGGGTGCTGTCGGATCGGCTGGCGCCTCGTGGCGCGGTCAGCACGATTGCTCCGGTGCCTTTGCTGTTGGTCCATGGCACGGCCGATACGGTGGTGCCGGCGCGCCATAGCGAGCAACTGTATGCGCTTGCCGGGTCGCCCCGGCAACTCTGGCTGTTACCAGGTGTGCCCCATACTGCGGCGTTCGAACTGGCGGTCAATCGCAGACGGTTGCTGGACTGGCTGGATCAGGCTCTGGCATTGCCGGTTTCTACCCCGCCAGCCGCCAGCGCCCCCCCCGTAACTCTGCGGTAAGCAGGGTTTTATTGCCTATAATCCAGGCATCGTCGCCTGAAACGCAAAGATTGGATCATGACCCGATCGTTATGCATTGCTCTTGTCTCGCTGATGCTGAGTGCTCTGGCCGGCAGCGCCGTGGCGCGGGAAACACTCCGGGTGCTGGCTTGGCCCGGCTATGCTGACCAGGATGTCGTGTCTGAATTCGAGAAACGGTTTGATGCCGAGGTGCATGTTACGTTCGTCTCCAGTGACGACGATCTCTGGAATCGCATCAAGGCGAACAAAGGCGGAAATTTTGATGTGTTCGCCGTCAATACTGCCGAACTGCAGCGTTATATCGCCGCCGGGCTGGCTGTGCCGATCGACATGCAGGACATTCCCAACGGCAAGAACCAGCTTCCCCGTTTTCGCAATCTGTCGACCATCCCGGGGTTGGTTCACGGCGGCAAGGTGTATGCCGTTCCGTATACCTATTCGGAAATGGGGCTGATCTACAATCGCAAACTGGTCAAGGAGCCGCCAGCCTCAATGACGGCGATGTGGGATCCGCGTTACAAAAACCAGGTGCTGGCCTACGATGGCAGCAATCACAATTTCAGCCTGACCGCTCTCAGTCTGGGCATCCGTAATCCGTTCATGCTGGATGAGCGCACTTTCGCCCAGACGCTGCAGCGGCTACGCCTGCTGCGCAAGAATATCGGCGGGCTGTATAGCTCTCCGGAAGAGGCCGTCAACAAGTTCCGGGAGAAACCGATCGCACTGCTGTTTGCCAACTATGGCACACAGCAGGTGCAGGCGTTGCGAAAGGTCGGAATGGATGTCGGCTATGTCATTCCGAAAGAGGGTGCGCTGGCTTGGCTGGACTGCTGGACCATTACAGCCGGGGCGAAAAACCGGGCATTGGCCTCTGCCTGGATCAACTATACCCTGAGTCCGGCCGTGAGTGGATTGCTGCCGGCGCGTCAGGGGCTGGCCAATACGATCGACGCGGCTTCATCTCCGTCCACGACCGACCGCGACCGGCTGGTCTGGCTGGAGCCTGTCGAGAATTTCGAGCGTCGCACCTTCTTCTGGGATCGCATTCGCAGTGGCTTTCAAAGTGGAAAATTCTGATCGGAACGCCGATCCGCTTCCCTGTTGATCTGCTGATTGCGCTGGATATTGACATCCGGCTCGAATTTGTCATGACTTCGGGATAAAATGCCCGTCCTTTGTCCATTTCTGGAGTAAATCCGCATGTTTATCGGAATTGCGCATGCCAGCCCTGGCGCTGCATCGGCTGGCGGCCCTGACTTATTGTCTTTCCTGCCGATGATCGTGATATTCGTGTTGTTCTATTTCATGCTGGTTCGCCCGCAGCAGAAAAAGGCCAAAGAACTGCAGAACATGATCGCAGGCCTGCAAAAGGGCGATGAGGTGCTGACTACCGGTGGTGCTGTAGGCAAGGTGGTCAAGCTGGCTGAGCAGTATGTCACCCTGGAACTGGCAGCCAACACGCATGTCGTGTTCCAGCGCAATGCGATCCAGGCAGTGTTGCCGAAAGGTACGCTGAAGGATCTGTAATTACCCCGGCGAGGCCGGCGGCCCGTTTACTGGATGGCTCTTCATGAATCGTTACCCGATCTGGAAATATGTGCTCATTGCCCTGGCAATGTTGATTGGCACGCTGTACACCGTACCCAACTTCTATGGCGAAAGCCCTGCAGTACAGATTTCGCCGGAGCGCTCGGCCAACGCGGTCAATCTGGAGTCCATGAAAAAGGTGGAGCAGGCGCTGTCAGCTGCCGGTCTCAGCCCGAACGGTGTGTTTCTTGATGGCAACAGCATCAAGGCCCGGTTCAAGGATACCGATACCCAGCTCAAGGCGCGTGATGTCTTGCAGCAGGCCATGGGGGGGCAGTACATCGTCGCGCTCAATCTGCTGTCCAGCACACCTGAATGGCTGGCCCGGCTGCGGGCACAGCCGATGTTTCTTGGCCTGGATTTGCGCGGTGGCGTACATTTCCTGTTGCAGATCGACATGAAAGCCGCCATGGACAAGGCGATGGAACGGTACGCAGGTGATGTCCGTCGCGATCTGCGAGACAAGAAAATCCGCTTTGGCCAGATTCGCCGGATCGGGACGACGCTAGAGGTCAAATTCCGTGATATCGAAACCCTCCGGTCAGCCCGCAACCGGGTCGAGCAGGATATTCCCGGCCTGCTGGTCAAGGCTCAGGAGGACGGTGACCTCAAGCTGATCATGACGCTGAAGCCGGAAGAGTTGCTGCGGATCAAGACTGATTCGGTCAAGCAGAACATTACCACGCTGCATAACCGGGTGAATGAGCTGGGTGTGGCAGAACCGATCATTCAGCAACAGGGCGAAGACCGTATCGTGGTTCAGTTGCCCGGCGTGCAGGATACTGCCAAGGCCAAGGATATTCTGGGCCGTACGGCATCGCTGGAAGTCCGGATGGTCGAGGATGATCAGGCAAAGGTTCAGGAGGCGCTGGCGGGCAATGTTCCGCTGGGGCACGAGTTGCTGGACGAACCGGTTCGTAATGGTGTGACCCAGAAAATCCTGGTGAAAAAAGACGTCGAACTGACCGGTGACAATATCAACGATGCCCAGGCCGGCTTTGACGAAAACGGTGGGCCAGCCGTTCACATTAGCCTTGACGGTGTCGGAGCGGCTATTTTCAAGCAGGTCACGCATGATAATGTAGGCAAGCGGATGGCGATGATCCTGGTTGAAAAAGGCCAGGCCGAAGTGGTTACCGCGCCGGTAATCCGTGGCGAAATCGGTGGCGGCCGGGTGATGATCTCTGGTTCGATGAATACGGCCGAGGCCAACGATACAGCATTGCTGTTGCGTTCCGGCGCACTTGCCGCACCGATGACCATTATCGAGGAACGTACCGTAGGCCCTAGCCTGGGTAAGGATAATATCGAGAAGGGCTTCAATTCGACCCTGTGGGGCTTTATCGCCATCTCGGTATTCATGCTGATCTACTACCGGGTGATGGGGGTCGTAGCCGTCTCGGCGCTGGCGGTCAACCTGATGTTACTGGTGGCTTTGCTGTCGATGCTGCAGGCGACACTTACCTTGCCCGGGATTGCCGCCATCGCATTGACGCTGGGAATGGCGATTGATGCCAATGTGTTGATCAACGAACGTATCCGAGAAGAGCTGCGCAACGGGGTGACGCCTCAGGCTGCGATTCATGCCGGTTACGAGCGGGCGTGGGCGACCATTCTCGATTCGAACGTCACAACCTTGATTGCCGGTGTTGCCCTGCTGATTTTCGGTTCGGGCCCGGTAAGAGGGTTTGCGGTGGTGCACTGTCTGGGTATTCTGACCTCGATGTTCAGTGCGGTGTTTGTTGCGCGGGGCCTGACCAATGCCATCTATGGCTACCGTCGTCGCCTCAAGGGCGTTGCGGTGTAAGGGAATTCCATCATGATCGAACTGTTCCATTTCAAGAAAGACATTCCCTTCATGCGCCATGCGCTGAAGTTCAACATCATTTCCCTGTTGACCTTTATCGCGGCGGTTTTTTTCCTGGCTACCAAGGGCCTGCATTTCGGTGTTGATTTTACCGGAGGCACCGTGCTGGAGGTGAGCTACCGGCAGGCAGCCGACTTGAATGCGATCCGTAGCGACGTCAGGTTGGCGGGGTTCCCCGAGGCGGTCGTGCAGAATTTCGGTACTTCGCGTGATGTGATGATTCGCCTGCCGGTGAAAACCGGCATGAGCTCGGCTGAGGTGTCCGAATCGATCATGGGCAAGCTGAAAGCGCATGATGCCTCTGCTGAACTGCGCCGGGTGGAATTCGTCGGGCCTGCGGTGGGTGAGGAGCTTTACTCTCACGGCCTGACTGCCTTGTCGTTGGTGATTGCCGGCATCATGCTGTACCTGAGCCTGCGTTTCGAATGGCGATTTGCTGTGGCGGCGATTATTGCCAACCTGCACGACGTGGTCATCATTCTGGGCTTCTTCGCCCTGTTCCAGTGGGAGTTCGACCTGCCTGTTCTGGCGGGGGTGCTGGCGGTGCTGGGGTATTCGGTGAATGAGTCGGTGGTGGTGTTTGACCGGGTACGGGAGAATTTCCACAAAATGCGCAAGGGCGGCGTGCCGGACATCATCAATAACGCCATTACCAGTACCATCAGTCGTACCATCATCACTCACCTGTCTACCCAGATGATGGTGACCGCGATGCTGTTTTTCGGCGGCCCGTCGTTGCATAATTTTGCCCTGGCGTTGACGATAGGCATTCTGTTTGGCATCTATTCGTCGGTGCTGGTGTCTTGCCCGTTGGCCATATGGCTGGGCGTCAGACGCGACCATTTCATCAAGCCGGTCAAGCGCAAGGAAGAAGCCGTGGTTTGAACGGGCGACTGATTTGTGCCTTCAGCCCTCCCATCCGGAGGGCTTTGTTTTGTCAACCGAGGGAAACTCATGGAGTGGCTGTCGTTCCTGATTGATTTCATCCTGCATATCGACCGGCATTTGCTGGAACTGGTGCAGACGTACGGAGCCTGGGTATATGGCATCCTGTTCCTGATCATTTTCTGTGAAACCGGGCTGGTGGTCATGCCGCTGCTGCCAGGTGATTCTCTGCTATTCGTGGCCGGGGCGCTGGCTGCACAGGGGGCCATGCACGTCCATCTGCTGGCGTTGTTGCTGATCGTGGCTGCCATTCTGGGTGATTCGCTGAACTATGCGATTGGTAAGCGGTTTGGACATTTGATTGCCCGACCCGATTCCCGCTGGATCAAGCAGGCGCACTTGCAGCGAACCCATGCATTCTTTGAAAAGCATGGCGGAAAAACCATCATCGTTGCCCGGTTCGTCCCGATCGTCAGGACGCTTGCGCCCTTTGTGGCGGGGGTTGGCGAGATGAGTTACTACAAGTTCATTGCCTACAACGTGGTGGGCGCGGTAGCGTGGGTGGCTTGCTTTGTCTATGCCGGGTACTGGTTTGGCAATCTGGAAGTCGTGCGTGCCAATCTGAAGCTGATCATGCTGGCTATCATCGTGCTGTCGGTGTTGCCCATCCTGGTAGAGGCCTGGCGGCATCGACACAGGCCGGCGGAGAGTTGAGGGCGCTTTATAGCCAGTTCTTGTCCCGTCGCTGTCGCTCCTGCAGAAAAAACCGCAACAGGAACATCAGCGCCAGGTAAGGCCAGATATCGGCAATGGTGTGCGCCATGCCGTTGAAATTGAGCAGGTGCTGGCCTTTCCATCGGAACAGCTTGAGTGCTGACATCGGTGTTTCGTTCAATGGCCACAGCCAGCTTACCCCCTGATTGCACAGCAATGCCAGGCCTGCCGCCAGCGCCCGCCATCGACGGCGAAGACGGATCGCAATCGGTAACAGCAGGCTGGCGACGATCAGCCCGATCGCAATCGGCCAGCTGAGCCACTGAAACAGTGCAAACGGTTTGAGCAACAGGCCGGCCGTTGCCAGTTTCAATAGCAGGGTCAGGGAAATCAGGATGGCGATGCCGCCAGGCATGAAACGTCGGTGCGCCAGGGTTACGGTCAACAGCAAGGCCAGGGAAAGCAGGTTCAGGCTGGCATTCAGCCCCTGCAAGGTTTTCAGGAACAACGATGGATTGCCGATAGGGGCTTCAAACGGCTGAGGTAGACCATGATGAGGCACGATCACCCCGAATAGCGGTATGGAAGGGTCGAGCTGTGTGAAAAACCACAACGCAACAAGCACCAGCCCGAAATCAATGTGGGTTCCTTCACAAAACCAGGCGTGCCGGGCCAGCTCCAGCCGGTGCATGATGAGCTTTGTTGCCAGCAGTGCGGCAGCGACCGCGCCGAGCAATGCGCCTGCAGCGTTGTGCAGGATGTCGATATTGGAGGCAATTCGACCTGGCAAGAACACCTGCAGACATTCAATCCCTACGCTCAGGCTGCTGCCGGCCAGCCAAGCGGCGGGCATGGCTAGCAAGGAGTGCAGGCGATGGCGTAGCGAGAGAAACAAGCCTGCGCCTAATGGAACGTATGCAGCAATATTCAACAAGTCATCCAGCGGTGACTTGTAATAAGGTGTTGCATAGCCGAGAAAGGCAAATACTGGCTGGTTCGGCCATCGCCAGCCGGTATACGGATACAGGCTGACCGAGAGCAGGACCAGTCCGTAAAGCGGCACGAAGTGCCGCGCGATATGGGTTTGGGAAATGCCTCTGGCCAGCAGGCGGATCGGAGGTTGCCAAGGCATGTCAGGCGAAGGGCTGAGATCGGGAAAGGGTAAATGTGTCGTGCCGCCAGTATAGCCGTTCTTCGGCGCTGTGCAGCGCCCGCAACAGCGTGATCCGGAAGGCAAGGGGGCATGGGGCCGGATGGCTTCCCCTGCCCCGGTTGCAGCAAACGCCTTATTTGACCTTGATTTCGGTCCACAGCCGGTTCATCAACCGGCGGGTTTTCGGGTCCTGGTCCTTGAGCATTTCCAGTTTGGTGCTGACGGTCGCCGGCGGGAATACCGGGGCCATCTTGGTCAGCTCTGGTTTGACGTGTTGCAGTGCATCGCTGTTCGGGTTGCCCGAGCCGGTCATATTGGTCAGCGTCGCGGAATTCTTGCCGTCGAGCATGAAATTGATGAACTTGTAGGCCAGATCCGGGCGCGGTGCATTTTTCAGGACCACCATGCTGTCCAGCGACAGGCTTGCACCTTCCTTGGGGATGGCCGGTACGATCGAGAACGGGCGTTTGGCTGCCTTGGCATCCTGATTGGCCTGGAAGAAGTCGTTCGAATAACCGTGCGCAACCCAGATGTTGCCAACCGTCAGTTCCTTGATATAACTCTGGGCGTTGAATGCCGCCCAGTAAGGCTTGGCCTGCAGGATGACCTTCTGTGCGGCTTTCCAGTGCGCCTCGTCGGTGGTGTTGGCCGGATGGCCGAGGTATTTCAGCGCGGCGACAAACACTTCGCGCGGGTCGTCGAGTACCGTGACCTTGCCTTTGATTTTCTGCAGCACTTGCGGATCGAAGATGACCGACCAGCCGTCGGCGGTGACGCCGGCAGCTTTCAGCTTGGCATCGTTGTAACCGATGATGGTGGTGGTGAACGCATACGGCACCGAATACTGATTGCCTTGGTCAAAAACAGTGTTCAGATATTGCGGGGCGATGTTTTTCAGATTCGGCAGCTTGGTCTTGTCCAGCGCAGCCAGCTTGCCCTGTTTTTGCAGCGGCTCAAGTGCGAAGCCGGTGGGTACCAGCAGGTCGTAACCTTTGGCGCCGGCAGCAAGTTTGGCCAGCATTTCTTCCATGCTGCCGTAATAGTCCTGCACCAGTCTGCATTTACATTCGGCCTCGAATTGCTTGACGGTTTCCGGCGCGATGTAGTTGTTCCAGTTGTACAGGTGCAATTCATCGGCGGCCATGGCAGAGGTGCCAGCCAGCAGCGACAGCGACAACAGCAGCTTTTTCATGATTTTTCTCCCGGTGAGGGTGGTATGACATGGCAAAGCCGGCGTTTCCGCCGGCTTTGCGACAATTCTGGTCGATCCTGTTTCAGTTGGCCTTGAATGCGCCGGGGGCCAGCTTCGAGGCAGCCACAATTAAAGCCAAAGTCAGCAGCATTAGCAATGTCGAAATTGCGTTCACTTCCGGTGTCACCGCGATCTTGATCATCGAATAAATCTGCAGCGGCAGCGTCGATGCGCCGGCACCGGCAGTGAAGAAAGTGATGACGAAGTCGTCGATCGACAGGGTGAACGCCATCAATGCGCCGGCAATCACGCCCGGCATGATCAAGGGCAGCGTCACCAGCCGGAATGCCTGCCACTGGGTGGCGCCAAGGTCGCGTGCCGCTTCTACCAGGCTTTCGTCCATGCCGGCCAGCCGCGAACGGACGACGATGGCGACGAAGCCGATGCAGAACGAGATGTGGGCCAGTGTGATCGATACCATTCCCAGCGTCAGATTGAGCATGACGAAAAAAATCAGCAGGCTGACGCCCATCAGGATTTCCGGCAGCGCCAGTGGCGTCAGTACCAGCAGCGGCAACACCCGCAACTTGTACTTGTACATCGCATAACCGGCCATGGTGCCGAAAATGGTGGCAAACACGCTGGTAAACAGCGCAATCACCAGCGAGTTCCAGGCCGCCTGCAGCATCGGGCCGTCATTGAACAGCACTTCATACCATTTGAAGGTGAAGCCAACCCATTCCGCATTCAGCTTCGAATCGTTGAACGAATAAACGATGACGATGATCAGCGGGATATAGAGGAAGGCATATGCCAGTGCTGCGGCCAGCCACAACCAGGGGGAAAGTTTCTTCTTATTCATCGCGACCTCGTGTCGATGCGCGGCCGATCAGCGCCGCCAGCCCGGCCAGCCCGATCGCGAACAGCGTCAGCACGATCGACAGCACGCTGCCGAACGGCCAGTCACGCGATTCGAGGAATTGCTGTTTGATCAGATTGCCGATCATGATGCCGTCGGTGCCGCCCAGCAGATCCGGCACGGCAAAAATGCCCAGTGCAGGAATGAACACCAGTGCCGCACCGGCATACACGCCTGGCAGCGACAACGGCCAGGTGACGCGCCAGAAGCGCTGCCAGGCATTGGCGCCGAGATCCTGCGCCGCATCCAGCAAGGACAGGTCGTGTTTTTCCAGGTTGGCATACAGCGGCAAGACCATGAACGGCAGGTGGACGTAGACCAGGCAGATCACCACTGCAAACGGTGAAAACATGAACGTCTGCGGGCCAATGCCGACCAGCCCGAGCAGCATGTTGATCACCTTGGTAAAGGCCGAATTCGGGCCGAGGATGATCATCCAGGCGTAAACACGTACCAGGAAGTTGCTCCAGAACGGCAGGATCACCAGCAGGACCAGCAGATCGCGGATTTTCTGATCGCTGCGGGCGATCAGCCATGCCAGCGGGTAGGCCATCACCAGGCAGATCAGCGTGGTCAGCGCGGCATACCAGAACGATTTGATGAACAGCTGCAGGTAGATCGAGTCTTCACCGAGGCGGGTATAGTTTTCCAGAGTGAAGAAATCGCGCCAGTTATCGCGCGTGATGTCGATGATGGTTTGCCCGGTGGCTTCGTCGACGTGCGACAGCGGCAGCAGGCCACCGTAGTCGCCGGGGAAGCGGAACGATGCCGCTACCATGATCAGCGCCGGCACGGCAAAGAAGAACAGCAGGTAAAGGGTCGGTGGCCAGCTGATCAGCCATTTGCCGAGATCTTTTTTCATCGCCCGCTTACTCCGCCAGGAAGTGGCCGGCGTCGAAACGCCAGGCGATTTCGACCGAATCGTTGTCGTCGAAGAATTTGGCCTGGCCGGACGCCGAGTTCGGCAACATCGCTTCGACCAGCAGGCCGTTTTCCAGCTCAACGATGTAGATGGTCACGTCGCCGAGATACAGGCAGTCGTGTACCGTGCCACGGAAATGTACCTCGTCGGAGACATCGGCCGGCAGGCTGGCGCTGATCTTGATTTTTTCCGGGCGCAGCGCCAGTGTCCCCCTGGCACCCACCCTTGCACCTTCGGCCGGCAGCGTTTCGGCGATACCGACGCCGTCGATTTCGATTTTCATCCGCTGGCTGCCGGTTTCCACCACCTTGGCGTCGAGCAGATTGCACTGGCCGATGAAATCGGCAACAAAGCGGTTTTTCGGGAAACCGTAGATTTTCTCCGGGCTGTCGAGCTGTTCGACCCGGCCCTTGTTCATTACTGCAATCCGGTGTGACAGCGCCAGCGCTTCACCCTGGTCGTGGGTGACGTAAATGAAGGTGATGCCGATTTCCTTCTGCAGATTGATCAGCTCGATCTGCATCTGTTCGCGCAGTTTTGCATCCAGTGCAGACAGCGGCTCGTCGAGCAGCAGCAGTCGCGGGCGGTTGGCCAGTGCGCGGGCAATGGCAACCCGCTGGCGTTGCCCACCCGACAGTTCATGCGGGAAGCGGCTGCCGAACTGGCTCAGCCGGACGTCCTCGAGCAGTTCCGCTACCTGGGCCTTGATCTGGGCCGGGTCTTTTTTCGCCATCTTCAACGGGAAGGCGATATTGTCGGCCACGGTCATGTGCGGGAACAGCGCGTAACTCTGGAATACCGTGTGGACCGGGCGTTTTTCCGGGGGCACATTGGCGACATTCTTGCCGTCGAGCAGGATTTCACCGCCATCCGGCATCTCGAAACCCGCCAGCATGCGCAGCAAGGTGGTTTTGCCGCAGCCGGAAGGGCCGAGCAGGGTGAAGAATTCGCCGGCCTCGATCGAGAGACTGACGTTGTCGACAGCGGGGAAATCGCCAAAGCGTTTGACGATATTTCTGATTTCCAGCAGTGCCATCATGCGCCCTTTATCAAGAGCGGCGTATTTTACCAAAATGGCCAAGCAAGGGAAGCCGGTTTGAAGCGGGATTTCCGATAGTTATCAAGGCTTCGCGTCTGGTGGATGTTGCTGGGTCCAATCAGCTTTCCAGCAAGCATTCTCTCCATCAATGCGGCCTTGCGCCGGCTGTTTGCTGGTGAATTACCACCTATTTTGTGCCAAAAAAACAGCGCCATTGCTGGCGCTGTTTTCATGACGATGACAATTGTCGTTACTTGTTGTTGCGTGCGGCTTGGGCCTTGTCATACCACTGCTGAGCGGCGGCTGAATCAGCTTTCTCTCCCAGGTCGCCCTGTTCGTAAATGGCCCCCAGGCGTTCCATTGCCTGCTCGTTACCGGATTCGGCGGCTTTCTTGTACCACTTGAGCGAATTCAGGTTGCTCTTCTGTACGCCCCAGCCTTTTTCATAGAATTCGCCAAGGTTGTACATGGCCAGTGGCAGTCCCTTGTCGGCTGCTTCCTGGTAGCGGCGCAAGGCTTCGCTGTAATTCTGCGGGACGCCTTGGCCTTCCTGATACATGCCGCCGATATTGTTGATTGCCCAGGCATCGCCGGCCGCGGCGGCCTTGTTGAACATCTGGAAGGCTTTCTGGTAGTCCTGCTTGGTACCCATGCCCGAGTAGTGCCAGTAGCCGCAGGTGGTCAGCGCATCGACATTTCCCTGATCGGCGGCCTTGTTCATCAGCTGGAATGCCTTGGCAAAATCCTGCTCGACTCCCAGCCCCATCCGGTACAGACGTGCAAGATTGACCAGTGACTGGGTGTCCCCCAGATCTGCGCCAGCCTGAAACCATTTGGCCGCAGCTTTCGGGTCTTTGGCTACGCCATGTCCCTTGATATACATCACACCGATATAGCCGTTTGCCTGCCCCTTGCCGTGTTTGGCCTGGGTCTTGAATTCTTTCATGGCAACATCGTATTTGCCGCCCTCATAGGCCTTGATAGCGGTGTCCATGCTGGCCCAGGCCGGAACTGCCAGGGTCAGGGCGAACAGTGCCGGAACCAGTTTGCGGGTGAATCTCTCCATGTCGTCCTGCTCCTCAATCTCTCATTATTACCGGCTGTGCGGCCACAACCCGGTCAAGTGGGGAAATAATACCAATATCATATTAATGTTAACGCTGTCAGATGACAATCCATGATTGCCAATCAGTTGAATCCGCTTTGTAAATCCGGTTACGCGATCATCTTCGACCGGCGTTCGCTGCTTCGGTTCCACCGGAGGGTGAGCTACTGAACGATCACCAGCAGCAGTAGCAGTAACGCAATCATTGCCAACAGCCAGTTTTGTCGCCGTTGTTCCCGTAACAATGCATAGTAGGCACGTTGCAGATTTTCGCCAGTATTGCTGCTGAGCAATTCGCCCAGCTTGCGTGGCAGCGCCGGCAACAGGGCCGCCAGCTGCGGCGCTTCACGCTTGAAGTTGTTCAGCAGTGCCTTCATGCCGATCTGTTCGTCCATCCAGCGTACCAGGAAAGGCTTGGCGGTTTGCCACAGATCGAGTTGCGGGTCGAGCTGGCGGCCCAGGCCCTCGATATTGAGCAGAGTTTTTTGCAGCAATACCAGTTGTGGCTGGATTTCGACATTAAAGCGGCGCGAGGTTTCGAACAGCCGCAGCAACACCTGGCCGAACGAGATTTCCGCCAGCGGACGGTCGAAAATCGGCTCGCACACGGTGCGCACCGCGGCTTCCAGTTCCTCGACCCGGGTATCGGCCGGCACCCAGCCGGATTCGATATGGGCGCTGGCTACACGTTTGTAGTCGCGGTTGAAAAACGCGAGGAAGTTCACCGCCAGATAATGTTTGTCGTAGTCGGTAAGGCTGCCGACGATGCCGAAATCGAGCGCGATGTAACGACCGTCCGGCGCCACCAGGATATTGCCGGGGTGCATGTCGGCATGGAAGAAGCCATCGCGGAAAACCTGGGTGAAAAATATCTCCACGCCGAAGCGGCCGAGCTGCTTCAGATCGATGCCGTCAGCAACCAGCTTGTCGATCTGGCCAATCGGCGTGCCGTGCATACGCTGCATCACCATCACTTCACGACGGCACCAGTCCCAGTGGATTTCCGGCACCAGCAGCATGTGCGAATTGGCGAAATTGCGCCGCAACTGGCTGCCGTTGGCGGCCTCGCGGCCGAGATCGAGTTCGTCGTGCAGGTAGGTGTCGAATTCGGCGACCACTTCGCGCGGTTTGAGGCGTTTGCCATCGACGAACAGGCGTTCGACCAGGCCGGCCATGAAACGCAGCAGCGCCAGATCCTGTTCGATTACCGGCAGGATGCCGGGGCGCAGAATCTTGACCGCTACCTCGGTGCCGTCGGGCAATTCGGCGAAATGCACCTGGGCCACCGAGGCGCTGGCAATCGGTGTGGGATCGAAACGTTTGAATATCTGTTCCGGCGGTTTGCCGTACGCCGCAATCATCACTGCGCGTGCCTGATCCGGCGGGATGGGGGCCACCCGGTCCTGCAGCTTGGCCAGCTCGTCGGCCAGGTCGGCCGGCAACATGTCGCGGCGGGTGGAAAGCACCTGGCCGAATTTGACGAAAATCGGCCCCAGGCTTTCCAGCGCCAGTCGCAGTCGTACGGCCCGTGGCTGACTCAGGTCGCGCCAGAAAAACAGCCGGCTGAACAGTTTGCGCAAGCCGATGACACGTTCGTGGCCGAGCAGGAATTCATCAAGGCCGAAATGGATGGCTATCCGCAGGATTTTCAGCAGTCGCAACAGAAACATCAATGCCCGCTTCCGGTTCAGTCAGCAGGGGCGAGCGGATCCGCCGCCAGCCTCGCCAGTCGTTTTTCCAGCCGCTCGACATCATTACGCAGCGTGTCGACTGCGGTCGAAAACGCTTCGATTGCTTCTCGGCGGGCAATGAGGGGTTGCTCCTCAGTCCAGTGCTCGACCAGGTTTTCAGCCAGACTGCGAAGCATGCCCGTCTGGCCGCCAAGCAGTGATCGGCCGATTCGCTGGAGCCGGTGGGCTGCAATGTCACCCACCAGGCGTGACAAATCTTCGGTGGCATCCCAGCGCAATTGTTGCAGCACCTTGCCGGTGCAGGCTGCGAGGTCTGTGTTGCCTTCCAGGTGGATGTCGCGCAGTGCCGCCGGGTCGTGCAACCACAGACGGGGCAGCAGTGCCAGGGACAGTCGCAGTGTGGCGTCAGGTCGAGCGTCGGGGGCCGGGGTGTGTACGTATCCGCTATCGGCAATGGTAAACGCTACCTCGTGCGGAGGCATGCTCAGCCGGACTGTTTTTCCGGCATGGCTGCTCCAGCTGCGAGTCAGCTCAGGTTGCTGGCCCAGCAAGTGGTTGAGGGTGGCGACCGACAATCGGTTGATCATGGCGGGGCCTCAGAACTTGAACCCTTTGTGCAGCGCGACCACGCCGGCTGTCAGGTTGTGATAGTCAACCCGGTCAAAGCCTGCGTCCAGCATCATTTGCTTTAACTCGTCCTGGGACGGATGCATGCGGATCGACTCCGCCAGGTATTGATAGCTGGCAGAATCGTTGGCCACCAGCTTGCCCATCAGCGGCAGGGCCTTGAAAGAATACAGGTCGTATACGGGCTTGAGTGGTTCCCACACCTTGGAGAACTCGAGTACCAGCAATCGACCACCGGGCTTGAGCACTCTGAGCATTTCCCGCAGCGCTTGATCCTTGTGGGTCATGTTGCGCAGTCCGAAGGCCACGCTTACGCAGTCGAAGTACTCGTCGGGGAAGGGCAGTTTTTCGGCATCGCATTGCGCTACAGGCAGAATGGTGCCTTTGTCGAGCAGCCGGTCACGGCCAACGGTGAGCATCGAGCTGTTGATGTCGGTCAGCCAGACCTGCCCGGTCGGGCCGACCCGTTTGGCAAATGCCTGTGACAGATCGCCGGTGCCGCCGGCGATGTCCAGCACCCGCTGCCCCTCGCGCACACCGCTTTGCTCAATGGTGAATATCTTCCAGATCCGGTGCAGGCCGGCCGACATCAGGTCGTTCATGATGTCGTATTTTTGTGCCACGGAATGGAATACCTCGGCAACCTTGTGTGCCTTTTCCGATTCGGCAACGGATGAAAAACCGAAATGTGTCTGCTGATCCATGTGTAGTGTTCTTTCAATCACGGCTGGCGCCGGCGGTGGCCAGGCGTGCCAGGTAATCCTGCCAGTTGGTCTCGCGGGCGGCGCCCAGCTGATAAAGGTAGTCCCAGGAATACAGCCCGGAATCGTGGCCATCGTCAAACACCAGCTTGACCGCGTAGTGGCCGACCGGCTGGACGTCGGTGAGGTTGACGTTCCGTTTGCCGGTCTGCAGCCTGGCTTGTTCCGGTGAGTGGCCACGGACTTCCGCCGACGGTGAGTGCACTCTCAGGTACTCGGCATCCAGCAAAAAACACTGACCGTCGTCGTAGCGGATCTCCAGTTGACGGGACTGCCGGTGCAGGCGGATTTCCGTTGGGACAGGGGTGTTTAGGTTGAGTCCAGCCATTGATCTGTATGCGGGAAAGGGTGACCGGGCATCTTATCAAATCCCTGCCGGGCTGGCACGGGCAGCTTGTGGCGCAGGGGTTTTCATTTTTGTGTAACAATTGTTTCTTAAGCTCGCAATATTAGTTTTCACGATGCCGAGAGAGAGTCATGCCAGCAAATATCCTGTTGGTCGAAGACGAGCCTGCCATCCAGGAGTTGATTGCCTTTAACCTGGAGATGGCTGGACATCATGTGTTGCGGGCGGATACCGCCGAGCAGGGGTTGCATCTGGTCAAAAATGCACTGCCGGATCTGGTGTTGCTGGACTGGATGCTGCCCGGTGCGTCCGGAGTGGATTTCACCCGGCGCCTGCGTAACGATGAGCGAACCCGGACCGTGCCGATCATCATGCTGACTGCCCGTTCGGAGGAGCAGGACAAGATCGCCGGCCTGGACAGTGGCGCGGATGACTACATTACCAAGCCGTTCAGCCCGCGTGAGCTGGTGGCGCGGATCAAGGCGGTACTGCGGCGGCGTGCCCCGCAGATGACCGATGATGTGGTCAGTGTGCGTGGTTTGAAGCTCGATCCCGCCACCCACCGGGTGATGGCCGACGGGAGAACGCTGGAACTGGGCCCGACTGAATTCCGTCTGCTGCATTTCTTCATGACCCACCCGGAGCGGGTGCATTCCCGCTCGCAATTGCTAGATCAGGTGTGGGGTGATCATGTATTTGTCGAGGAACGCACCGTTGATGTCCATATCCGTCGGTTGCGTTCGGCGCTTGAGCCTACCGGGTACGCCGAATTGATCCAGACGGTTCGGGGCTCAGGCTACCGTTTTTCGGTTCAGCCTGGCTGATTCGTTCATCGGCGCGCCACTCGGCTGATGTTTGGGCTATCCGGCGCAGGATGTTGCCGGTAGCGGATCGGTGTGGCCGGTTTTTTCAGGGTAAGCAATGTTGTCATCATTCTGGGTTCGTTCGCTGGCAACCTTGCTGGTAGCCGCATTGCTGTCGCTGGTGGCATGGCCGTTTACTGGTCCGGTGGGGTCGCTGTGGCTGTTCTGTGTGCTGTTGCTGGCCATTCTGCTGTTTCATCTGCGCCAGATCGCCCGGTTGGTGTATTGGGTGCAGCATCCTTCACTGGATAGTGTTCCGGAGTGTTTTGGATCCTGGGAGCTGGTGTTCAACCATCTCTACCAGATGATGCGCGAGCAGACGCGCAGCCAGCAGAAACTGACCAACACCCTCGACCGTTTTGTCAGTGCCGGCGAGGCGATGCCGGATGGTGTGGTGGTGCTGAACGAAAAGGATCGTATCGAGTGGTGCAATCCGGTGGCGATGCACCATCTGAATCTCGACCGGCGACGGGATGTCGGGCAGCAGATCAGCTATCTGGTTCGCCAGCCGGACTTTGTCGACTATCTGGGGCGGCAGGATTTCAGCCAGCCCTTGCTGCTGCGCACCGGCCGGAATCAGGAGCGTCTGCTATCGATTCAGCTGGTGCCGTTCGATGTATCGCGCAAATTGTTGATCAGTCGTGACGTGACCCAACTGGATCGGGTGCAGACCGTGTTGCGCGATTTCGTGGCCAATGTGTCACATGAGTTGCGCACTCCGTTGACTGTGGTGGGTGGCTTTCTCGAAACCCTGCTTGATCTGGACGATGCCGACCCGGCCGTCATGCAGCGCTACATGCAGTTGATGCAGGTCCAGACCGACCGGATGAAACGGCTGGTGGACGATCTGCTGACCCTGTCCCGGCTCGAGAGCAATGTTCAGGTTGCGTCCGACGATCCGGTCAACATGCCGCAATTGCTGCAGACGCTGCTGGCCGAAGCGCAAGGGCTCAGTCAGCAGCGGCACCGGATTGAGTTGAGCATGGAAGGTGATCGCTGGTTGCTGGGGTGTGGCGATGAGCTGCATAGTGCGCTGGGTAATCTGGTCAGCAATGCGATCCGTTACACCCCAGCCGGTGGAACGATCCGCCTTGCATGGCGCGATGGCGCAGATGGGGCCACCTTCTCGGTGGCTGACTCCGGCATCGGCATCGAGGCCAAGCACATTTCCCGCCTGACCGAGCGCTTTTACCGGGTTGATCGTGGCCGGTCGCGCGAGACGGGGGGTACCGGGTTGGGGTTGGCGATTGTCAAGCATGTGCTGATGCGTCATCAGGCCGCACTGGAAATCCACTCCGAACCGGGCAAGGGCAGCCAGTTCCTGGTTCGTTTTCCGGTGCAGCGGCTACTCGCGCCATCGCTGGCAGAGTGATCGTTGTCTGCTTCTGCCCGGCTCTGCTGATTGTGTCACAATGGCGTCCTGATTCCGGGGCGGGGCAATCAACATGCGTACTTTTCCTCTGGCGTGGCCGTGCGCGGCCATTCTGACACTGACAATCGTTGCCTGCAGTGAGCGCCAGCCGCAGCCAGATTCGCTGCAGCAGGCCCAGGTGGCTCTCGCTGCCGGACAGTACCAGTCTGCCACCGTCTCGCTCAAATCCTATCTGCAAGCCCGGCCGGACGATCCCGAGGCGCGCCTCCTGCTTGGCAAGGCGCTGTTGGCTACCAGTGATCCGGTTTCCGCCGAAAAGCAGTTGCGCAAGGCTGCGGAACTGGGGCTGTCGCAAGGGCGGATAGCGCTGCCGCTGGCGCAATCCTTGCTGGAGCAGGGGGAGTTTCGCCGCCTGCTGCAGGAGGCTGATATCCGTCATCTGACCGATGCGGGTGATGCTGCCCTGCTGCACACCTATCTTGGCCGGGCCAACCTGGGAGTGGGGGAGGTGGCGCAGGCCGAGCAGCAGTTCGCGCAGGCGCTGCGCCTGCGCCCGGCATTGCCCGCCGCCCGGTTGGGCGCGGTGCGGGTCAGGCTCGCCCGCGGTGATGCGGAGCATGCGCTGGCTGATCTGAATGCTTTGCTGACGGCCGAGCCGGACTCGCACGAGGCGCTGAAGCTCAGGGCCGGCTTGCTGCAGACTCGGGGCAGGTGGCCGGATGCGGTAGCCGACTACCGCCGTGCCTTGACGGTCCAGCCGGATGATGTCACCGCGCGAGCCGACCTGGCGCTGTTGTTGCTGCAGCAGCAGGACGTGACCGCAGCCGCGCACCAGCTGGATGAGCTCAAGCGCCGCAGCCCGCAGTCGCTCGCCGCCAACTATCTGCAGGCGTTACTCGCCTACCGTGCGGGGCGGTACGACGAATCGCGCAAGTTTGCCGACATCGCGTTGACCGGCGACCCTTCACATCTGCCCGCCCTGTTCCTCGCCGCGGCAACTGACTACCAGCTGCAGGATTATGTACGGGCCGAGGCGCGCCTGCGCCAAGTGCTGGACAAGCAACCGATGCACTTCCCGGCGCAACGCCTGCTCACTGCGACCTATTTGCGGCTGGGACAGCCGAATCGTGCGGCGCGTATCCTGCCGTACCTGTTGCGGCCAGGCATGGAAGACGACGCCGATCTGGCCGCACTGGCCGGCGAAGTGTTTCTCAGCAACCAGGATTTTCACCACGCCGAGCTGTTCTTCAACCATTCAGCCAGACTGGATCTAGCGAGCGACGACAAGCGCACTGCGCTGGCAATGGCCCGGCTGGGCGAGGGCAAGACCGAGCAGGCGCTGACCGAGTTGCAATCGATTGCCGGCAAGGGCAAGTCGCTGACTGCGGATCGTGTGTTGATCCAGCAGCTGTTGCGCCAGGAGCGGGCCGAGCAGGCGCTGGGCGTGGCTCGACAGATGATCGAGCGGGCACCCCAGCAGCCCGAAGGGCATTACTGGCTGGCTGCGGCCCGCTATGCCCTGGGAGATCGCGCAGCGGCGCTGGCTGCACTGGATGAATGCCTGCGACTGGACCCCTTTTACGCACCTGCGCTGCAGACCCTGACCAGCATGGATCTGGCTGCAGGCCAACCCCAGCGCGCCATTCAGAGGTATGCATCATTGCTGGCCAAGCGGCCGGCCGATCCCGCCCTGCTGTCGGCGCTGGCCAGGTTGCAGCGCAAGCAGGGAGCCAGTCCCGATGCTGTCCTGACATTGCTGGAGCGGGCGATCAATGCCCACCCCGAATCGGTTGACGCCTATCTGGAAATGGCAGCGGCCCAGCTCGACTTCGGCATGCCCAAGGAGGCCGAGGCCACCTTGCAGAAAGGGCTGTCGCAGCGGCGTAACCAGCCTTTGCTGCTGGACAGGCTGGCGCTGGCCCAGTATCACCAGGGAGACTTGGAGCGGGCGGTCACGACCCTGTTCACGTTGGTTGAAGTGGATCGCGGGCATGCGGCGAGTGTGTATGCGCGTATTGCCGAATTGCAGGCAGCCAGCCGCAAGCCGGCCATGGCGCTGCAGACGCTGCAGAAAGCCTTGGCGCTCGCACCTGCCTCGGTTCCGTTGCAACTGGCTTACGCTCGCAATCTGGCCGCAGCAAACCGGATGCAAGAGGCATTGGCGGCTGCCCGTCGTTTGCAGCAGGCCCAAGGGCCGACCCGTGCGGCCGGATGGCTGCTGGAAGGCCAGATACTGGCCGACCGTCAGCAGTGGCCGGCCGCGCTGGGCAGTTTTCGTCAGGCGCATCAGCTGAAGCCTGCCGCGGAAACGGTGATACGCCTGCATCGCAGCCTGTCAATGCTGGGCAAAGGGGTAGAGGCTCAGCAGGTGGTGCAGTCCTGGCTGTCCAGTCATCCGGAAGACCCGGCCGTGCTGGGCTATCTGGGCACGCTCGCCCTGCAGCGCAATGAACCAGTCGCTGCAGCCAGAATGCTGCAGCAGGCGCTGACCGGAAATGCCGACAATGTCGAGGTGCTGAACAATCTGGCTCTGGCATTGTGGCAGCAGAATCAGCGCGCCGAGGCGGTGACTCGTGCCGAGCGGGCGTCGGCTCTGGCCCCGGCTGATGCTGATGTCCTTGATACCCTGGGTTGGATGCTCAACGAAACCGGCCAGCGTGGTCGCGGCCTGCAACTCTTGCAGCGAGCAGCAGTGTTGAAAGCCGATGATCCACAGATCCAGTATCACCTGGCGAGAGCCCTGCTGTCCGACCAACAGCCCGCAGCGGCCAAATCACGGTTGGAAGCGGCATTGCGTCTGGGGGATTTTCCGGAGCGGGAAGAAGCCGCGCGTTTGCTGAAATCGCTGTGACCGGCGATCGTTCCGTGTCGGAATATTTTACAGTTCAACAAGATGGTGCGACTTGCTAGTTGCGCAAACCCATATATGTCAATGGGCTACGCTGATTGGTATGTTTGTTGCTTGATTGTCCGGCAGAATAGCGGGCCGGACTGTCGGTATGATCGCCTCCGTGTGCCTGCAGCCATTTTCCGTTTTGGGGGTTTGTAATGAAAAAATTGTTTGCAGTGCTGCTCGCGGCTGCACTCAGCCCGGCGGCGGTTGCCGGGGTGAAGGGCACCCTTCTCGATAACTATACCGGTGCCAGGCTGGATAGCCACGGCACGTGGATCGAATCCACTACCGACTCGATGGGTGGCGTTGACTACGACCTGAGATCGTTGTCGTACGATTATGACAAAGCGTCCCACCGGATGAAGGTGACCGTCGATGCCGGCAATTACCGCGACGGCAATGGGGGTACCGAACTGGGCGATTTGTTCCTGCATTTCAACCTTAACCCGCTGCTGGAAGTCTCGCCGAGTGGCAAGGATCGCTCTGACCTGTCGGCAACCGACTTCGGCGTTGACTGGAACGATGGCTTGGGGTTTGTCTTTGACACCAGTTCGAAAAAAATCTTCGGCGGCAATTTCGGCATGCAATATGCCGCGCCTTTGTCGGGGGGCGGCGTGCCGTTGCCTGGCGGCAGCAAGTGGACTGGTGATGGCGGCCGTAACGGCCAGGAAGTAGGGTATTCCTCGGGAGGCAGCGTGGTCGCTTCTGGCAACAGCGGAAGCGGGAAGTATGATCCCAGCTTGGGATTCGTCGACAACGGCCACGGTACCCTGACTTACACTTTCGACTTGCAGAAGCTCTCGACAGCGGCTGGTTTTGGCGATCTCGACAGCAAACTCTCGGCAGGCATGCTGGATTTGAGCGCCCGTTGGACCATGACTTGTGCCAACGATGTGTTGCAGGGCCGCTTTTCGATTCCTGAGCCGTCAGCTTTGCTGATGCTGGGCCTTGGCCTGACTGCGATGGCTGGCTTGCGCCGCCGCGCGTGAATTTGCGGTTCGCGATCAATGCAAACGGCCATCTGCGGATGGCCGTTTGCATTGCCGGGCTCGCGCCGTTGCCCACAGACCGTATCTGGCATAATGGCCACTGATCCCACTGGAATGACTGACTGAAATGAGCAGACTGAAATCGATTCGTAGCTGTGGCCAGCGCATCTGGCTGGACAATCTGTCGCGTGCCCTGGTGCAACAGGGTGAATTGCAACGCCTGATCGCGGAGGATGGCGTCGCCGGCGTGACCTCCAATCCGGCGATTTTCTACAATGCCATCGCCAAGGATCCAGCGTATCAGGCGCATCTGGCCGAGCTGAAACAGTCGCTCGACGATGCCGAGGCGCGATATGAAGCGCTGGTGATTCCGGATGTGCAGGCAGCTTGCGATCTGTTGCTGCCGCAATACCGGCAGACCGAAGCGGCGGACGGTTATGTCAGCCTGGAGGTGTCGCCATTCCTCGCCAACGACGAAGTCGCCACCCTGGCAGCCGCCCGGCGCCTGTGGCAGGCGGTGAACCGGCCGAACCTGATGATCAAGGTTCCGGCCACCGCAGCCGGTATTGCCGCATTCGAGCAATTGATCGCCGAGGGGCTGAACGTCAACATCACGCTGATGTTCTCGCAGCGCCACGTCGAACAGGTTTTCGATGCCTATGTGCGCGGGCTGGAACGCCGCCTGGCTGCCGGGCAGCCATTGCACGGCATCAAGGCAGTTGCCAGTGTGTTCATGAGCCGGGTGGATACCCTGGTCGACAAACTGCTTGACCAGTACGGTGCCGACGAAGCGCTGGTTTTACGTGGCAAGGCTGCCGTTGCGCTGGCCAAACGCGCTTACCGCCACTATCGCGAGTTGTTCCACGGCGAACGTTTCGCCACGCTGAAGGCGGCCGGAGCACGGCCACAATACCTGTTGTGGGCCAGCACCGGCACCAAGAACCCGGCGTACAGCGATGTGTTGTATATCGAGGAGCTGGTTGGCCCGGAAACGGTCAACACCGCGCCGGATGCGACGCTGGTGGCATTCCGCGACCACGGGCAGGCGGCAGAGACATTGACGCGTGATGTGGCCGGTGCCGAGCTGGTGCTGGCGCAACTGGCGGAAATGCAGATCGATATGCTTGCCGTGGGCGAGCAGCTGCAACAGGAAGGCCTGAAGCTGTTCGACGAGGCGTTCGAAAAGCTGTTGTCGCTGACTGCCTGACCTTGGCGCCGCAGTGCGCTCAGCCGTGCGCCGCCAGCTTGCTGCGGTAACGTTGCCAGTCGAAATATGGCCCCGGGTCGGTCTTGCGGCCCGGCGCAATGTCGGAGTGGCCCTGGATGTCCTTGAGCGGGTAATGTTGCTGCAGCGCGAGCGTCAGCGCCGTCAGCACCCGGTATTGGGCGTCGGTGAATGCGTCGAAGTCCGAACCTTCCAGTTCAATGCCGATCGAGAAATCGTTGCAGCGCTCGCGCCCCTGCCAGCTGGAGAGCCCTGCATGCCAGGCGCGCTGATCACACTGCACGAACTGCAATAGCTCGCCGTCGCGCCGGATCAGAAAATGCGCCGACACCCTGAGATGGTGAATCTCCCGGTAATACGGGTGCTCGTCTGGATTCAACCGGTTGGTAAACAATTCGACGATGCCACTGCCACCGTATTGCTGCGGTGGCAGGCTGATGTTGTGGATCACCAGCAGTTCAACCGCCATCCCCTCCGGGCGCGGATCGAAATTCGGCGAGGCGATGAAGCGCGCCTGCGGCACCCGGCCGTTGTCGTCGAGCGTGAATGTCGCGGGCGATTCAGTCGTCATCGGCGACATTCACCTGTAGCGCGACCTGCGGATTGACGAAACGCTCGCCGGCCAGCAATTGCCGGTACATCGCAGGGTTTTTCCATTCCTGTTGCACCTGTTCCGAGAATACGATGCTGTCGAGCGGGATCAGCCCCATGCGCGGGTTGTAGGCGTCGCCGCGGAAACATTGCGCATAGCCGCTGTCGGTCTCGTGCACGATGATCGAATGGAGTTCGATATCCGGTTCGCCGTTCTGCATCACGGTATTGTTCAGGATCGCATCGATCATCACAAAAAACAGCCGCGAAAACTGCTCGGCCGACGGCGATACCGGTATCGAGATCCAGCGCGCCGAAAACTGCTTGCAGTAGTCGATGTACACCGGATCGTCCTTATCCCAGAAGGCGATGGCATGATCGAACGCGTCGACGATGTCGCGGATCGTGCCTTTCATCAGGCCAAAATCGTAAACCATCTGGCCGTTGTCGAAAGCATGGGCTTCCAGTAGCACTTCAACCTTGTAGCTATGGCCGTGGATCGAGCGCCGGCAGCGGTCCGAGCTGCAGTTGCGCACGATATGGGCATTTTCGAAGGCAAATTTTTTCCGGATCAGCATGGTACGGTTCTCGAGTGGCTCAACGTAATTGTCCGACGATTCGCCGCAATTCGCCAATCCGGCCGATGCGCCAGTCGACATGCGGCGGCAGGCCATGCTCGCGAGTCAGCCATACGGTACGCATGCCCAGTCGTTTCGCGGTCCGCAGATTGTCCGCCGTATCTTCGATCATGACGCAGCGGCCGGGCGACAAGGCGTAACGGCGCAGGATGTAGCGATAGCCATGCGGGTCCGGTTTGGGGCGATAAGCAACGGTCTGGATCGCCACGATGTCGAGGAACTGGTCGGCAATGCCCAGCGCGTCCAGCACCGCACCGGCGTAATGGCTCGGGCCGTTGGTGAACAACAGCTTTTGCCCAGGCAACTGGCGCAGCGTGTGGCGCAGGGTGTGGTCGGCCAGCAGCATGCTGCGCAATTGCGGAAACTGGTGCGTGTGCCAGAGGAAGTGCTCGGGATCGGTGCCGTGATGGCGCACCAGGCCGGTCAGCGTGGCACCGTAACGTTGCCAGTAATCGACCCGCAGCCGGTTGGCGGCAGCTTCGTCAAGGCCCAGCTCGGTCTGCACATAAGCCGTCATCGCCCGGTTGATATGCGGGAAAATGTGCGGGTTGGCGTGGTGCAAGGTGTTGTCGAGGTCGAAGATCCAGGTCGGGGTCATGTGGCTTCAAATGAAAATGGCCGCTGATGCGGCCATATGGCTTGCTTGCAGCAGGGCTGTCAGCCGTGGATGTAGTGTTCCAGTTGTTCGATGACAAATTGCTGTTCGGCAATTTGCGCCCGAACCAGATCGGTGATCGACAGCACACCGACCACGCTGGTGCCTGACATCACAGGCAGGTGCCGAATGCGGCGCTCGGACATCAGCGCCATGCATTCGTCGATGCTGCTTTCCGGTTTGGCAAACACTACCTTGGCGGTCATGATGTCGCGAATCGGTGTCGCTGCCGAGGTTTTGCCCTGCAGCACCACTTTGCGGGCGTAATCGCGCTCGGAAAAAATCCCCAGCAGGATGTCGTTTTCCATCACCAGCAGGGCGCCGATATCCTTTTCCGCCATCAACTGCAAGGCCTGGAATACTGTGGCATCGGGCGGCACCGCAAAGATGCCTGGACGAAGCTTTTCCTGCAATAACTGCTTGGCGTTCTTCATGCAACAGTCCTCCGTGGAAGCAATCGATCAACAGGATTCACTATAGCGCCATGAGCCGTGCCTGCAACCCTTATTCCGCACGGATCAGCGTGCCGACCCCTTCGTCGGTGAGAATTTCCAGCAGCAGGGCGTGCTCAACGCGGCCGTCGATGATCTGTACTGTCTGGACACCGTTGCGAACCGCGTCCAGGCACGAAGCCAATTTGGGCAGCATGCCGCCGGAGATGGTGCCATCGGCCACCAGCGACTTGATCTTGCTTTCGGTCAGGCCGGTCAGCAGATTGCCGTTTTTGTCCAGCACGCCCGGTGTGTTGGTCATCAGGATCAGTTTTTCCGCCTTCAGTGTTTCGGCCAGCTTGCCGGCCACCAGATCGGCGTTGATGTTGAACGCCTCGCCGTTTTCGCCGACGCCGATCGGCGCCACCACCGGGATGAAGTCACGAGTATCGAGCAATGCCACCAGTTCCGGGTCGATCGACACCACTTCACCTACCTGGCCGATGTCGATCTGCTCGTCGGAGGATTCTCCTTGCAGATACAGTTTCCTGGCCTTGATGAAGCCGCCGTCCTTGCCGGTCAGGCCGACCGCGCGGCCGCCAGCCTGATTGATCAGGTGGACGATTTCCTTGTTCACCAGGCCGCCGAGAACCATTTCGACGATATCCATGGTCTCGCGGTCGGTCACGCGCATCCCCTGGATGAACTCGCCCTGTTTGCCGACCCGCGCCAGCAGGTCATTGATCTGCGGCCCGCCG
Organism: uncultured Burkholderiales bacterium; assembly: GCA_964495595.1. Taxonomy (GTDB): domain Bacteria; phylum Pseudomonadota; class Gammaproteobacteria; order Burkholderiales; family SCOH01; genus CALMFQ01. Next base: position 29,452 of record CAZBWH010000013.1, read on the forward strand.
CCATGCACTACCACCGGGTTCATGCCAACCAGCTTCAGTAGTACCACGTCGCGGGCGAAGCAGTCTTTCAGGTGTTCTTCGGTCATTGCGTTGCCACCGTACTTGATCACGATGGTCTTGTCGTTGAAACGGCGGATATACGGCAGGGCTTCGGCCAGGATCGAGGCTTTGTCGCGGGCGTGCTGTTGTGAGAGGGACATGTCGGGCTTTCCTTGTCGGCAGAACGAAAACGCCGCGATTTTACACGCGAACCGCTTCGGCTGGCTTGGCATGTGATTGACAGCTGGTCGGCTTTTCCCTAGATTAATAAATGACTGTTTAGTAACTTTATGCGATATGCCATATTCCTGTTCCGGTTCGACTGAACTGCCTGCTCGCCGCGTGCGACGTAAAGAGGCGCGTCCAGGCGAGATTCTTGAAGCTGCGTTGCAGCTGTTTGTCGAAAAGGGCTTCTCCGCGACCAAGATGGAGGATATCGCACGGCAGGCGGGAGTGACCAAGGGTACGCCTTATCTGTATTTCTCCAATAAACAGGAGATTTTCAAGGCGGTGGTACGGGATGCGATGCTGCCCAATCTGGAGCATGCCGAGCACTTGGCCCGCAGCCACGATGGATCTGCGTTCGATCTGATCGAGCAGGTGCTGGGGGCCTGGTGGGAACGGGTGAGCCTGAGTGGCTTATGTGGCATCTGCAAGCTGGTGATTGCCGAGGCCGGCAATTTTCCGGAGCTGGCACAGTTTTTTTACCAGGAGGTGGTTGAGCGCGGCCAGAAACTGATCGAAGATGCCATCCGGCGCGGCGTCGATAGCGGCGAATTCCGCCTGCTCGATGTCAACAATACCATGCGTGTCCTGTTTGCTCCGGCGCTGATGTCGATGATCTGGGAACACTCGCTGGGCAAGTGCGAACAGGAGCCGCTGGACAAGGCCGGTTTTTTTGTCTGTTACCTGGATTTCCTGCGTCATGGCTTGCTGGCCGTTCCGGCGCAGCAAGGCGGGAAACAGGGGGCCGCGTGTCGTTCATTCAGTAATCAATCGGGAGATGCCTCATGCGCAGCATAGTCAGAGGCCGGGGTGCGGCCGCAGTGGTGCTGGCCGGGGCGATGCTGCTGGCTGCTTGCGGTGACCGGCAAGCCGCACCGGCTGACGTTCGCATGGTCAGGACGCAAGTGGTGCGCTTGCAGCCGGTGGCCAGTGAGTCGAGTTATTCCGGCGAGGTGAGGGCGCGTTACGAAACGCGGCTGGCATTTCGGGTTGGCGGCAAGATCACCGGACGCCATGTCGAAGTCGGTGAACTGGTGAGGGTTGGCCAGGCATTGGCCAGGCTCGACCCGCAGGACTTGCAGCTGTCAGTCATGGCCAAACGGGCCCAGCGTGATGCGGCGAAGGCCGATTTTGACAAGGCCAAATCTGATCTGGATCGTTACGCCCACTTGCTGGAGCGCAAGTTTATCAGCCCGGCTGAATTTGATCAGCGTCGGCTGGCTTATGAGGCCGCCCGATCCCGTTTCGAACAAGCGCAGGCGCAGTTGTCATTCGATGCCAATCAGGCAGCCTATTCTTCGCTGATTGCAGATCACGCAGGGGTGGTTACCGGGGTCGATGCCGAGGTGGGTCAAGTGGTGGCGCCGGGCCAGAGCGTGGTGAGGGTGGCCAGGCTGGATGAAAAGGAAGTGCTGGTCAATGTGCCGGAATCGCGGGTCGAGGTGTTGCGGGCCGCCAGCCAGCCCAAAGTGGTGCTGTGGGCCAACCCGGGCAAGGTATATAGTGGCCGGTTGCGCGAGATCGCACCGGACGCCGACCGGTTGACCCGTACCTACGCCGCGAAAGTGAGCATCCTGGATGCCGACGATACCGTTCGCCTGGGAATGACGGCCAATGTGCTGCTTGATGAAACCGCCAAGGCCAGTGCTGCGCGGCTGCCGCTGTCGGCATTGATCCAGCGCGGCAAGCAGCCGCAAGTCTGGGTGGTGGATCCCAAGACTTCCAGGGTTCACGCACGGCTGGTCCGGGTGGGAGATTACGTTGACAACGAGGTGGCCATTCTGTCCGGGCTGCAGGAAGGCATGCGGGTGGTGACGGCCGGTGCCACGCTGCTGTTCGAAGGCCAGCCGGTGAAACTGATGGCTGAGGCTCGCTGATGAAAGGGTTCAACCTGTCAGAATGGGCGCTGAGACACCCGTCGCTGACCCAGTTCCTGATTGCTGTCGTGGCCATTTTCGGTGTTCTGTCGTATCGCCACCTTGGCCAGGCGGAAGACCCCGCCTTTACCTTTCGCACCATGATGATTACGGTGGTCTGGCCGGGAGCGTCGACCCGGGAGGTCGAGCAGCAGGTGACCGACCGCATTGAGCGCAAACTGCAGGAAACACCAGGGCTGGATCACCTGGGCAGTTATTCGGTACCTGGCCGTTCCACCATTCTGGTTGACCTGCGCGACGACGTGAACCCGAAACAGGTGCCCGACACCTGGTACCAGGTACGCAAGAAAATCGCAGACATCCAGTTGTCCTTGCCGGCGGGGGTGGTCGGACCCTTCTTCAACGATGAATTCGGTGACACCTTCGGCAACGTCTATGCCTTTACCGCAGACGGCTTCTCCTATGCCGAGCTCAAGGAATATGTCGATGCGGCGCGGCAAACCATGCTCAAGGTACCAGACGTGTCGAAAGTCCAGGTGCTGGGGGTTCAGGACGAGAAAATCTACGTCGAGATCGCGCCATCCAAGATCGCCACCCTCGGCATTGACCCCGGCCTGATCATGCAGGCGCTGCAGGCGCAGAATATCCTGATGCCTGCCGGTTTCGTCAACACGGCCAGCGACCGGGTGCATCTGCGGCTCAGTGGCGATTTTTCCAGTGTCGACAACATTCGCAATGTCGGTATCTCGGCGCAGGGCAGGGTGTTCCGGCTGGGAGACATCGCCCGGGTTTATCGTGGCTATTCCGACCCGGCCGATCCGGCCATGCGTTTTAACGGCAAGCCGGCGCTGGGGCTGGCCATTTCGATGCAGCCGGGTGGCAATATCATTGATCTGGGCAGCAATCTGGAGCGGCAGATCGGGCTGATCCGTGCTGCAATGCCGATCGGGATTGAAATTCACAAAGTACACGACCAGCCGTCGATGGTGCAGGCGTCGATCGGTGAATTCGTGCAGACTCTGGCCGAAGCCGTGATCATTGTGCTGGTGGTCAGCTTCTGGAGCCTGGGCGTGCGCACCGGAGCGGTGGTGGCGCTGGCCATTCCACTGGTGCTGGCAATGACTTTTGTCGCGATGGATTTTTTCCATATCGATCTGCAGAAGATATCACTGGGGGCGCTGATCATCGCGCTGGGCCTGCTGGTCGACGACGCGATCATTGCCGTGGAAATGATGGCCCTGAAGCTGGAACAGGGCTGGGACAAGTTCCGTGCCGCGACCTTTGCCTACACCTCGACCGCGATGCCGATGCTGACCGGCACATTGATCACCGTGGCCGGATTTCTGCCGGTCGGGCTGGCAAAATCCGCCGCGGGTGAATACACCTTCTCGATGTTTGCCGTCGTATCGTTTGCGCTGATCGCCTCGTGGTTTGTTGCGGTCTTGTTTACCCCTTATCTGGGGTATCGCCTGTTGCGGTCCCGCTCCTCTGGCGGGGACGCCCATGCTCACGATGCGGTATTCCAGCGGCCGTTTTACCGGTATTTTCGCGCGGTGGTGGCCTGGTGCGTGCGCTTTCGCTGGGTCGTGATTGCGGCAACCGCGGGCTTGTTCCTGGCCTCGATCTATGCTTTCCAGTTTGTCCAGCAGCAGTTCTTCCCGGCTTCCACCCGCCCCGAGCTGGTGGTCGGGATGTGGCTGCCGCAAGGCTCCTCCGAGCGTGCGACCGCGCAGGAGGTGATGCGGCTGGAGCAATCGCTGAAGAATGACCCCGATCTGGACAATATGGTTGCCTATATCGGTTCATCGTCGACACGTTTCGTTCTGGTGCTGGATCAGCCGCCCCCGGCACCGCATTTCGCCCAGGTCATCCTGACTGCCAAATCGCTTGAGGCTCGCGAGCGGTTGATCGAACGGCTGCGCAGCCTGTTTGCCGACCAGTTCCCACAGGTGTTGTCGCATGTCTCGCGCCTGCCGAATGGCCCGCCAGTAGGTTTTCCGGTGCAGTTCAGGGTGATTGGCGACGATCCGGCCATTCTGCGCCAGTTTGCGGTCGACGTGGCCCAGGTGATGCGCGCCAACCCGCATACTCGTGATGTGAACCTCAACTGGAACGATATGGCCAAGAGCCTGCGGCTGGATATCGATCAGGACAAGGCACGGGTGCTGGGGGTGAATACCCAGAATCTGGCCCAGTCGCTGTCGGCCTTGCTCAACGGTGTGCCAGTGACCCAACTGCGCGAGCGGGACAAACTGATCGATGTGGTGCTGCGAGCCACCCGCGACGGGCAGACCACCAACCTTGGCAATCTGCAAGACATCAATGTCTACACCGCCAACGGCCGCTATGTGCCACTATCGCAGATTGCAACCCTGCGCGTCGAGATGGAAGAGGCAGGACTGTGGCGGCGAAACCGGGTGCCCGAGATTGTGGTGCGGGCCGAAATACCGGATACGATCCAGGCGCCAACGGTAACCTCAATGATCAATCCCTCTCTGGACGGCATTCGGGCCCGGCTGCCAGCCGGTTACCGTATCGAGGTAGGGGGGGCGCAGGAATCCAGCGACAAGTCGCAGGCGTCGATCAATGCCGTAGTCCCGCTGATGCTGGTGGTGATCACTACGTTGCTGATGCTGCAATTGCAGAGCTTTTCCCGCACCCTGTTGGTGTTGCTGACGGCTCCGCTGGGTATCATCGGTGTCGCGGCTGCCTTGCTGATTGGCAATCAGCCATTCGGATTTGTCGCCATGCTGGGCGTGATTGCCCTGGCCGGCATGATCATGCGCAACTCGGTGATCCTGGTCGACCAGATTCGTCAGGATATCGAATCCGGATTGCATCCGTGGGAAGCAGTGATCGAATCGACTGTAAGACGCTTTCGCCCGATAGTGCTGACCGCGGCGGCAGCCGTGCTGGGGATGATTCCACTCTGGCGCAGCACCTTTTACGGCCCGATGGCTGTTGCCATCACCGGCGGTTTGCTGGTGGCCACGATTTTGACCCTGCTGTTTGTTCCTGCCCTGTATGCGGCCTGGTTCCGCGTCCACCGGCCGGAATGACCAGCCCCACCCGACCCGATGAATTTGACGGCAGTGACCAGGAACCTCACTATGAAGACTCTTTCCTTGCATACCAAACTGATCGCCGGTGCGTTGTCGTTGCTGGCCTTGTCCTCCCCTGCGGTGGCCGACGACATCCTGAGCGTGTACCGGGACGCCCTGCAGAATGATGCCAGCTTTGCCGCGGCCCGCTTCGGGCTGGAGGCGGGGCGCGAACAGGTCGTGCAGGCTCGTTCGCAGTTGTTGCCGACCGTCGGCCTGGCCGCCAATGCCAATCAGATCGTTGGCCTGTATGACCCGGGGCACGCCGAGCCGCTGATGGGCATTCGCAAGCGCAATTACCACGGCACCAATGCAGAACTGGCCGTGCAGGCCAGCCAGCCGCTGTACCGGCCACAAAACCAGGTGGCCGTTCAGCAGGCCGACTCGGCTGTTTCGCTGGCCGAGCTGCAGTACAAGGCAGCGGGACAGCAACTGATGTTGCGGGTGGCGCAGGCCTATCTGGATGTGCTGCAGGCCCGCGATGCGGTGACCACGGCAGCGGCACAGAAAGAAGCGTTTTCCGAGCAACTGGCGCAGGCCAAGAAGCACTTCCAGGTCGGCGTGGCGACGATCACCGATACCTACGAAGCCCAATCCCGCTTTGATCTGACCTCTGCACAGGAAATTGCTGCCCGCAACGAGTTGATCGTCAAGACCCACGCCCTGAGCCAGCTGACCGGCAAGGCGCCCGGCTGGCTGGCGAGCGTCAGCCAGTCGATGAAGCCGGAGCTGCCAGCGCCGCCCCGGCTGGAAGCCTGGCTGGAAAAGGCTGCAGCCAACAACGTGGCGTTGCAGATGCAGATCGAGCAGGAAAAGGTTGCCCGTCACGAAGTGGAGCGCAACAAATACGCCCACAAGCCAACGCTTGACCTGGTCGGCAGCGTCAGCAATAGCTGGGACATGAACGGCATGGCCAAGAATGGCGGGACCGACTCCACCCGCAACGCAGCCATCGGCCTGCAGCTGAACCTGCCGCTGTACACCGGCGGGGCGCTCGGATCGAAAGACCGCGAGGCTGTGGCCAAGTACGAGCAGGCCAGGATGCAGACCGAGGCCAAGCGTCGCGAAGTCGAGCAGGCGACCAAGTCAGCGTATCTGGGCACGACCAATGGCGCTGCCCAGGTGGCGGCGCTGGAACAGGCGCTGGTCTCCAGCCAGAGCCAGCTTGACGCTACCAAAACCGGGCAGCAGGTCGGGGTGCGCACCAATGTCGACGTACTGAATGCGCAGCAGCAATACTATGAGGCCCGTTTCAACCTGCAGAAGGCGCGTTATGGCTACCTGCTGGCTTCGCTGAATCTCGCCGCCTCCGCAGGCGAACTGGCTGAAACGCATCTGCAATCCATCAGCCGGCAATTGGTCGACAAGCAATAAGCCCGCAGCGTTTACCAATACCGGGCCCGCCGTGTGCGGGCCCGTCTGTTTTCGGGGGGGGGCGACGGGTACGCCATTCCCTGTATTCCAAGCTATAACTACAGCACCACACTTGTCGGCCCCGCTCTGAACCCTCATGCATAAAATCGCTCGCTCCGATTCGCTTGCTGCCTTGACCACCATCCTGGTCGTGGCCTTGCTGGCCTGGTTTACCTCGCTGTTTTCCGCGATCGATCGCAAACTTTACGACCTGGCGATGAATCTTGCCGATCATCGGCCTTCAGACAAGGTCGCAGTCATTGCCATCGACGAGCAAAGCATCGCCAACCTCGGCCGCTGGCCCTGGTCACGCGATATTCATTCCCGGATGATCGACCGGCTGGCGGCCAGCGGGGCCAAGGTTATCGGCCACACGACTTTTTTCTTCGAACCCCAGCGCGATGCCGGCTGGCGTTACATCCAGCGGATCCGTGATCTGCACGCCAGCGCGACCCGGACCTTTGCCGACGCCGGAGTGACAGCCTTCCCGCCCGATTATCTGCAAATCGGCCTGCTGGCCGACGAGGCGCTGCTGGCGTTGAATCCCGATCAAACCTTTGCGGCCAGCCTGGCCAAGGCTGGCAATGTGGTGTTGCCGTTCTATCTCGAACTGGGCGAACCACAGGGCAAGCCGGACAAGCCCCTGCCAGACTACATCCAGCGTGCCAGGCTCGATCAGCCAGGCGACAGCCTGTTTCCCTCCTTGAAAGCCCTGTACCCGATTGCGCCGCTCGGTAGCGCTGCTGCCGGCGCCGGCGTACTGCTGCAAACGCCCGATGAGGCGGACGGGGCCATCCGGCACGAGCCGCTGGCCTTGCAATACTACGGCGAGACATACCCTTCGCTGGCCTTGTCCCTCGCGGCTCGCAGCCTCAATCTGGAGCAGGGCGACATCCGCCTGCACAGCGCGGCAGCAGAATTGCGCCTGGGCAAGCTGCGGATCGCAACCGACGAGCAGGGCAGGATGCTGACGTTTTTTTATCGCCATAAAGACGGCAAGCCGCCGTTTCCGGTGGATTCGTTCTTCGATGTCTACTCCGGCAAGATTCCGGCAGACAAATACCGCGACCGTATTGTGCTGATCGGTGCCACGGCCGCCGGCGTGGGTAACAGCTTTGTCACGCCGGTATCAGCCACCATGCCGGCGGTCGAAACCCTGGCGCATACGGTATCCAGCATCCTGCAGGAAGACTTTTTCGTTCAGCCCGCCTGGTCGGGCTGGGTCGGGCTGGGGGCGGCATTGCTGGTGTGTTTATACTTGTTGCTGGTGCTGCCGCGGCTGGCTGCGGGGCTGGCAGCCTGGTCGACGGCCGTCATGCTGGCCTTGCTGCTGCTGAGTGAACTGCTGTTGTTGCTGAGCCAGCAGTGGTGGCTGCCTTTGTCCGGCGCTGCCGTATTGCTGCTGCTGGGCCACGCCGTGCTCACCACCAGTCGGTTCCTGGCCACCGAGCGTGGCAAGCAGCGCGCCGACCTGGAGTCGGCCGAAAACAATCGCATGCTTGGTCTGGCGTTTCAGGGGCAAGGGCAGCTCGATCTGGCGTTTGACAAATTCCGCAAATGCCCGCTGGACGATTCAATGATGGAAGTCCTCTACAACCTGGGACTCGATTTCGAGCGCAAACGGCAGTTCAACAAGGCCAGCGCCGTGTTTGAACACATGGCTGCTTTCCGCCGCAATTACCGTGACCTCGAGCAGCGCCTCAGCCGCGCACGCCAGCTGCAGGAGACGGTCGTGCTGGGCAGCAGTGCCGGCAAGACCAACGCATCAACCCTGGTTACCGGGGCGGATGGCATCGAAAAGCCGATGCTGGGCCGTTACCAGGTCGAGAAAGAACTCGGTAAGGGAGCGATGGGCGTGGTGTATCTGGGGCGCGATCCGAAAATCGGCCGGGTGGTAGCGATCAAGACCATGGCGCTGGCCGAAGAATTCGAAAGCAGTGAGCTGGATGAGGCCCGCAAGCGTTTTTTCCGCGAAGCAGAAACAGCGGGCCGTCTGAGCCATCCGCACATAGTCACCATTTACGATGCCGGGGAAGAACACGATCTGGCGTATATCGCCATGGAATTCCTCAAGGGACGGGATCTGACTCCCTTTACCAAGCCAGATCAACTGTTGCCCGTGCCCGTGGTGCTCAAGCTGGCAGCGGAAGTTGCCGAGGCGCTGGCCTACGCACACGGGCAGCACGTGGTACATCGGGACATCAAACCTGCCAACATCATGTTTGAACCCGAATCAGGCCAGGTCAAAGTGACCGACTTCGGTGTCGCCCGCATTACCGATGCCAGCCGCACCAAGACGGGCATGGTGCTTGGCACCCCGTCTTATATGTCACCCGAGCAGTTGTCGGGCAAGAAAGTCGATGGCCGTTCCGATTTGTTCTCGCTCGGGGTGACGGTATTCCAGTTGCTGACCGGTCGCCTGCCGTTCGTTGGTGAATCAATGGCCGAACTGATGTTCCGGATTGCCAACGAACCGCACCCGGATATCCTGGCAATCAGGGCCGAGCTGCCGCACGGCATTCGTACCGTCCTCGACAGGGCGATGGCCAAGCAGCCGGAAAGCCGCTTCCAGAGCGGTGTCGATTTTGCCGAAGCGCTGCGCCGCTGCCTGGCCGCAGCCCGGGAGGGGTGATGCAACATCTGGGCAAGGCACTGGACATGGCATGCCTGAGCGATGCCGGACTGATCCGTGAACACAACGAAGACGCAGTTGTCATTGACGCAGAAGCCGGGTTCGCCATTCTGGCCGATGGCCTGGGAGGCTATAACGCCGGTGAAGTTGCCAGCGGCATGACCGTCAACCTGGTCGCGCAGGGCTTGCGCCAAGGGCTGACCACGCAGCCGCCACAGCAGTTTGATGTGGCCTCGGGCCGGCTCAATGCATACCGGATGCTGCACCAGCAGATCGATCTGGCCAATGCCGCCGTCTTCGAGGCCGCCCAGGCCCAGCCGCAGTGCCGCGGCATGGGAACGACGATCGTGGCCTCACTTTTTTTCGACAATCGTCTACTGATTGGCCACATCGGCGATTCGCGTTGTTACCGGTTACGTGGTCTGGAATTTGCTTGCCTGACCAAAGACCATTCGTTGCTGCAGGAGCAGATCGATCTGGGGCTGGTCAAGCCGGAAGATGCGCGCCACGTTGATTACAAGAATCTGGTAACGCGAGCGCTTGGCATCGAGCCTGAGGTCGAGCCGGAGTTCAACGAGTATCCGGTCGAGCCCGGTGATGTCTATCTGATGTGCTCGGACGGGCTGAACGACATGGTTGAAGATCACGAGATAGCCGACATCATCAGCGAATTGCGGCTGGATCTGACGGTTGCAGCCCAGCAACTGGTGCACACTGCGTGTGATTATGGAGGCAGGGATAACGTTTCGGTCATACTGATTCAGGTTCGGGAGCCGTTTCCGGCCGGACAGGGATGGTTGCCCCGTTTGTTTTCCTGGTTTGGCGCAGGGCGCAGCGATGCTGCGTGATTCCCTGCTGGATGGTTGGAACCGGATGCCCGGATGGAGAGAGATATGTCACGGCTGATACTCAGCCTGGATGGCCAGGTGCTCAAGGAAATCAAACTGGACAAGGAACGGGTCAGTATCGGCCGTCGTCCACACAACGATCTGCAGATCGACAATCTGGCCGTCAGTGGCCAGCACGCGCTGGTCACCACACTGGGCCACGATTCGTTTCTGGAGGATCTGGACAGCACCAATGGCACGATCGTAAATGGTTCGCCGATCAAGAAACGCCACTTGCTCGATGGCGACCTGGTCGAAATCGGCAAGTACCGGATCAAATATGTACGCGACATGGTTGATGGCCCGGAGCAGACTGACTTTGACGCTACCGTCGTGATTCCTTCGGGCGGGGCGGGTACGCCGATCGGTGACACCCTGGCGCTGGCCGCCAGCCGTCAGGCTCGCCCTGCCGGCCCGCCGCCAGCCGTGTTGAAAGTCTGCTCAGGGGCCAATCAGGGGAAAACCCTGCCATTAAGCAAGCAGAGCACCCGCTTTGGCCATGCCGGAGTGCTGGTGGTGGCCGTGCTCAAGCAGCCGCAGGGCTATTATCTGCAGCATGTCGAGGGGGATCGCCGGGCTGAAGTCAATGGGCATGTCGTTGGCGATGAGCTGTATCCACTGGTACACAATGATCGCATCAACGTGGCCGGTATCGAACTGCAGATGACCGTCCAGTCCTGAGCCCGGTCATGGTCGCATCGTTGCGTTCGGCCTTGCTGCGCTTGCACTGGCAGCTGCTGCTCAGCACCTTGCTGCTGTTGCTGATCCTCTTGCATGTGCTGGGCGGGCGATTCGAAAATGCAACGCTGGCGCGGCTGGAATGGCAACTGTACGACGCCCGTATGGCATTGACCCTGGCGCATGGGCAAGACAACCGCATCGTTATCGTCGATATCGACGAACGCAGCCTGGCCGAAGCCGGGCGCTGGCCCTGGAGTCGTGACAAGCTCGCCTCGCTGGTGAATCGCCTGTTTGACCAGTACCACATTGCCGTGCTCGGGTTCGATATCGTGTTTGCCGAGCCCGACAACAGCTCTGGGCTGCCCGTCCTCAAGCAACTGGCCGAGGGCGAGCTGGCCGGCGACCAGGCGTTTCGTCAGCAACTGGCCGGGCTGGCTCCCCGGCTTGACTACGATCACCGGTTTGCCCTCAGCCTGCGAAACCGGCCTACCGTACTGGGGTATTACTTCAATCGCGACAACGAAAACCGCTACGGGACACTCCCCAAGTCCGTTTTACCCGCCGCGGCCTTGCTGGACGGCGGCGACTCACTGGGCGAAGAAACCGGCTTTGGAGCCAATTTGCCGTTGCTGCAGCAAAGCGCTGCCACAGCGGGTCATTTCGTTCCCCGCCCCGACGACGATGGCGTCACCCGGCGGGTGCAGATGCTGGCCCGTTACCAGGGGCAGTTGTACGAGCCGCTGTCCCTGGCCCTGGTGCGAGCCTACCTGGATTGGCCACCGGTGCATCCCGTTTATCCAGCCGACAGCCGGCGCGGTGGCTATGCCAGTCTGGAGCGGTTGCAGATCGGCCCCTTGTCGGTACCGGTCGATGCCAGCGGCAGCGCACTGGTGCCATATCGTGGCACGGCGCACAGCTTCCCGTATGTCTCGGCGGTCGATGTACTGAACGGCACTGCCGCAGCCGACCCACTGCGTGGCCGAATCGTGTTGCTGGGAACCTCGGCGCCCGGCCTGAAGGACTTGCGGGTCACACCGGTGCAGAGCGTGTATCCCGGCGTCGAGATCCATGCCAACCTGATTGCCGGCATGCTCGACCAGACCATTCCTTACCGCCCGGCCTATCTGCTGGCAGCCGAGTTGCTGTTGCTGTTGCTGGTAGGTGCCTTGCTGACCTGGGTATTGCTCAACAGTGGCCCGCTGCTGGCCTCGCTGGTGACGCTATCGGTCTTGCTGGCCGACATCGCGTTCAATGTCCTGCTTTGGCAGCACTGGAACGTAGCCTTTCCGCTAGCCAGTTCGCTGGTGCTGATCGCCGGCCTGTTCACCATCAACATGACCTGGGGCTATTTTTTCGAAACCCGGCGCAAACGCCAGATGGCCTCGCTGTTTGGCCGTTATGCCCCGCCGGAGCTGGTGGCCCGCATGAGTGCCGACCCGGAAAAATACACCATGGATGGCCAAAGCCGCGAACTGACCGTCATGTTTTCCGACGTGCGCGGCTTTACATCTTTGTCGGAAGGACTGGACCCGAAGTCACTGACCCGGTTGATGAACGAATTCCTGTCGGCCTTGACCGAGGTGATCCGTGAACAGTACCTGGGCACCATCGACAAATACATGGGCGACTGTGTGATGGCATTCTGGGGGGCGCCATTCGATGAGCCCCAGCATGCGCGGCAGGCCGTTCTGGCTTCGTTGGCAATGCAGCAGGCCATTGAACGGCTGAATCCGTCGCTGGTGCAGCAAGGCTGGCCGGCGCTGCAGATCGGCGTCGGCATCAATACCGGCCGCATGACCGTAGGCGACATGGGCTCGCGGTTTCGCAAGGCCTACACCGTGATGGGCGATGCCGTCAATCTGGCTGCGCGGCTGGAAGGCGTCACCAAATACTACGGCGCCGGCATTGTGGTGGGTGAAGCCACCCGGCAAGCCGTGATCGACATTGCCTTTCGCGAGCTTGACCGGGTGCGGGTCAAGGGCAAGCGGGAGGCGATCAGCATTTATGAGCCGCTCGGGCTGGCAGCGTCGCTGTCGCTCGCGCAGCAGCAGGCGCTGGATCGTTATCAGCAGGCGCTGGCCGACTACCGTGCCCGACACTGGGAGCAAGCAGCCGCTTTGCTCTTGCAACTGAGTGCCGAATTTCCCGCAGATCGACTATACCAAGTGTATCTCCATCGCATTGCCGAATTCCGGCAGACTCCGCCACCCGACGATTGGGACGGCGTTTACGAGTTCGACAGCAAATAATGGCCACTCTGACCGTACTTGGCTGCAGCGGCGGTATCGGCAAAGACTTGCGAACTACGGCCCTGCTGGTCAACCAGCACACCCTGATCGACGCCGGTACCGGCGTCGGCGACCTGTCGCTTGAGCAGATGCAGGCGATCGACCGGGTGTTCCTGACCCACTCGCATCTGGATCATGTCGCCATGCTGCCCCTGCTGATCGACACCGTCGGCGCGTTTCGCAGCAAGCCCCTGCTGGTTCATGCCCTGCCGGCCACCTGCGAGGCACTGCGTCAGCATGTGTTCAACTGGCATATCTGGCCCGATTTTTCCGTCATCCCCGACCCATTGTCCCCATTCCTGCGCTACGAACCCTTGCATCCCGGTCAGCTCATTGCCGTCGAGCCCGGGCTGACCGTGCGGGTGTTGCCTGCCGAGCACACCGTGCCAGCGGTGGGGTTCTGGCTGGACAGCGGCGAGGGCAGTCTGGTGTTTACCGGCGATACCACCGTGCAAAACGCCTTCTGGGATCAGGTCAACCAGATCGGCAACCTGCGCCATTTGCTGATCGAAACCGCATTCAGCGTCAAGGAGCGGCCGCTGGCCGAGCGATCCAAACACCTGTCGCCCGACATGCTCGCCAGTGAACTGGCCAAGCTGGATCGACCCGCCACCATTCACGTTACCCACCTCAAGCCCGGTGAAGCCGAGCTGACCATGCAGCAGGCAAGGCGCTTGTCGCCCACCCTCGACCTGAAAATGCTGGCCAACGGACAAATGCTGGTGTTCTGAGTCCGGTATCCATTCACCCTTTATCCGATGTCTGCCATGACCACCTTGACCACGCCCACCCAGCCGCCCGCATCGCCGGATGTATCTCAGCAACTGGCCTTTACCCGTGGCTTGCAGGCAGTCACCAACCGGATTCATGCCACCCTCAATCTTGACGAAATCATGCTGGAAATCGGCCAGTCGATCTGCGATCTGTTTCAGGCCGACCGGCTGACGATTTACGCCATCGGCGACCAGCCCGGCACCATCGTCTCCCGGATCAAGACCGGACTGAACACCAGCAAGGAGCTCAAGCTGCCGATCAGCGAGCAAAGTATTGCCGGTTTCGTCGCCTTGCACAAACGGCAGGTCAACATCGCCGACGTGTACGACGAAAGCGAGCTGAAGCGGCTCAGCCCCACCATGCATTTCCTGCGCGCCGTGGACGAAAAAACCGGCTACCGCACCCGGCAAATGCTGGTGGCACCGATTGTCGACGACGACGGCAAGCAGCTGTTGGGCGTCGTGCAGTTGATCAACCACCGCAGTGGCAACCCGTTTCCGGCACTGGCACAGGGCGGCGTGGCCGAGTTGTGCAAAACCCTGGCGATTGCAATGAAGCAGCGCCTGCAAGGCCCTGCCTTTTCGGTGCGCACCCGTTACGATCATCTGGTCACCGCCGGCATTCTGTCGGCTGCCGAGCTTGAGCTGGCGCAACGTGCGGCACGGCGCAAGCAGCATGATCTCGAATCGGTGCTGGAAAGCGAATTCCAGGTGCCGCAGCCCGCCATCGGCGAAGCTCTGGCCCAGTTCTTCGCCGTGCCCTACCTGGCGTTTTCCTCCGGCTGGATTCGGCCGCAGGATTTGCTGAAAAACCTCAAGCGTGAATTTGTCGAGAACCAGCAATGGCTGCCGGTGGAAGAAACTCCGGAGGGGCTGGTCATCCTCACCACTGACCCCGAGCGCGTGCAAGGAGGCAGGCTGGCCCAGCAAGTGTTTCCGCGCCACCGCCTCGGCTACCGGGTGTGTACTCACCGGGATTTCGCCCAGGCAGTCGATCTGTATTACGGCAGTAGCGAGAACAGCACCAGCATCGGAGAAATGCTGGCCGGCCTCAACGAAAGCGACGAGGCGCAGGACGAAGCCACGCCGGATGACCTGAACGCCGCGCAGGACAACGAGCTGGTCAAGCTGGTCAACAAGATCATCGTCGACGCCTACAATATGGGCGCCTCTGATATCCATATCGAACCCTATCCTGGCAAGCATAAAACCCTGATCCGCATCCGCCGCGATGGCTCGCTGATGAACTACATCGAGATCCCGCCCAGCTACCGCACCTCGCTGGTTGCGCGGATCAAGATCATGTGCGATCTCGACATTGCCGAGCGGCGCAAGCCACAGGACGGCAAGATCAAATTCAAGAAATTCGGCCCGCTCGATATCGAGCTGCGGGTTGCCACCGTGCCCACCCAGGGCGGGCTGGAAGATGTCGTCATGCGCATTCTGGCGGCCGGCGAGCCGCTGCCGCTGGAAAAACTCGCCCTGTCGCCGCGCAACCTCGGCAACCTGAAATCAGTCATCAGCAAGCCTTATGGCCTGTTTTTCGTCTGCGGCCCCACCGGCTCCGGCAAAACCACCACCCTGCATTCGGTGCTCAAATACCTGAACACTCCGGAAACCAAAATCTGGACAGCCGAAGACCCGGTGGAAATCACCCAGGCCGGCCTGCGTCAGGTGCAAATGAACCCCAAGGCCGGGCTCACCTTTGCCACCGCAATGAAAGCCTTCCTGCGCGCCGACCCCGACATCATCATGGTGGGGGAAATGCGCGACAAGGAAACCACCTCGACCGGCATCGAAGCCTCGCTCACCGGCCATCTGGTGCTGGCCACCCTGCACACCAACAGTGCACCGGAGAGCATCATCCGTCTGCTCGACATGGGCATGGATCCATTCAATTTTGCCGATGCCCTGCTGGGCGTGCTCGCGCAACGGCTGGCCAAACGGCTGTGCAAGTGCAAAGCCGCCTATCAGCCTGACGATCAGGAAGTCGAGCAGCTGCTCAACGAGTATGCCGAAGAGCTGAAAAATACCCACGACTGGCAGGCCGACCCCGCTGTCGCCCGCCAGGCCCTGCGCAGCGAGTGGCAGCAACGGTTTACCGATAGCGATGGCCGCTTTGCCCTCTATCGCCCCACAGGCTGCGACCAGTGTGCCAATACCGGCTACAAGGGCAGGGTAGGGCTGCACGAACTGCTGGTCGGCACCGACGAAATCAAGAAACGGATTCAGGAACACGCCCGGGTGGCCGAATTATTTGCCGTCGCCTTGCAGGAAGGCATGCGCACTCTCAAGCAGGACGGCATCGAGAAAGTCCTGCAGGGCATTACCGACTTCGCGCAGGTCAGGGCCGTCTGCATCAAATAACCCGCTGCCCGGCCGGGCGGCCATTTTTTCCGTCTCGCACCCCCTTCTCCGCACGGAGGCTGTCATGGCAACAATCAAGGAACTGCTGCAACAACTGGACCGGCTCAACCAGATCGGCGTTGCCCTGTCTGCCGAACGCAACACCGATCGGCTGCTGGAAACCATCCTGCTGGCAGCCAAGGAACTCGCTGGTGCCGATGCCGGCACCCTGTATCGGGTAGAAGACGGGTGGCTCAAGTTTGAAATCCTGCGCACCGACTCGCTAGGCATCGCCCTGGGCGGCACCGCCGAGCAGAAGCCCTCGCTGCCTCCCATCCCCCTGTGCCGCCCCGACGGCCAGCCAAACGAAGCCATGATCGTCGCCTGTGCCGCCATTCATGGCCGAACCATCAACATTGAAGACGCCTATGCCGTGGGCGACTACGATTTTACCGGCACCCGGCAGTTTGACAGCCGCACCGGCTATCGGTCCAAATCGTTCCTGACCGTACCGATGAAAAATCACGAAAACGAAATCATCGGCGTACTGCAGCTTATCAATGCCATGGACGCCATGGGCCACATCATCCCGTTCTCGGCTGCCAGCCAGAAACTGGTCGAATCGCTGGCCTCGCAAGCCGCCATCGCGCTTACCAACCGCCAACTGATCGACCAGCTCGAGGGCCTGTTCGAAGCCCTGATCAAGCTGATCAACACCGCCATCGACAAAAAATCGCACAACATCGGCTTTCACTGTGAACGGGTGCCGGTCCTGACCATGATGCTGGCCGAAGCCGTCCACGCCACCGACAGTGGCCCGCTCAAGGAATTTCACATGACCGACGCCGACCGCTACGAGCTGAAAATCGCCGGCCTGCTGCACGACTGCGGCAAGATCGCCACCCCGGTGCATGTGGTGGAAAAAGCCACCAAACTGCAAACCCTGTTCGACCGCATCGCCCTGATCGACACCCGTTTCGAAGTCCTCAAGCGCGATCTGCAGATCGCCAGGCTGCAAGGTCAGCTTACCGAAGCGCAATACCACAGCCAGCTCGAACAGCTCGACACAGACCGCCAGTGCGTCCGCCAGGCCAACAAGGGCGGCGAGTTCATGTCAGCCGAAGACATCGCCCGCATCGAACAGATCGCCGCCCGCCAATGGTGCGGCCCCGACGGCCAGCTACAGCCGCTGCTCAGCACCGAGGAAACAGCCAACCTCAGCATCTCGCGCGGCACCCTCAACGCCGACGAGCGCGCCATCATCAACCAGCACATCAACGACACCATCGAAATGCTTGAGCAGCTCCCCTGGCCACGCCACCTGCAACACGTCCCCGAATATGCCGGCGGCCACCACGAGCGCATGGACGGCAAAGGCTACCCCCGCCACCTCACCCGCGACCAGATGTCCGTCCAGGCCCGCATCATGGCCATTGCCGACGTGTTCGAGGCGCTGACCGCCAGCGATCGGCCTTACAAGCCACCGATGAAACTGTCCCAAGTGTTGTCCATCATGGGCAACATGGCGGCAACCGGCCATGTCGACCCGGATCTGTATGATGTCTTCGTCCAGAAAAAAGTGCATGTGCAATACGCGCAGCAGTTTCTGGGGCGGGAGCAACTGGATGTTTAGTGGCCGCTGTCCTTCTGGGGCGAAAACTGACAAAAAGCGGCACTTCGCGGCAGCCTTACTGCCTCACCGTGGACGTCGGTTATCTGGTTCCGTGTTTGGGGTCGTCACGTTGCATTTCCAATGCGCCCCATAAATCGATTTGGTTGGCGCCCAGTGTATTGGCTTGGTGTGCCCGGATTGAAGGGTTGTTTGTGATAAGTTTTTTATTTTCAACGTCTTGCGGCGTTTTTGTTTTCGCCCTGCTGACTTGCACGCCCCTTCATGCCTGCTGGCTTTTCGATCTGGCACAAAAAATGCTTTAGGTGGCCCAAGCGGTGGAGTTGAGTGCGAACCGGTCAACCGAGGGGAATCGCCATGAAAACGTTTCGACAGGGCTTTACCCTGATAGAGTTGATGATTGTGGTGGCCATTATCGGCATTCTGGCGGCAATCGCAATTCCGCAGTTCAGCGAGTACATGCTCAAGTCAGAAAATGCTTCTGCGAGATCGGATGCCAGGAATTTTCTGACTCTATCTGGCGCCAACAGTGCGGATAACTGATTGATAAGGCATTGTTATCTGTCGAAGGCTGAGTGTTTTGTCAAGAGTCGGTTTTGCTGTAGTAGATGATCTGGTTAGATTTGTATTGTCTGGCACAGGTCTTGCTTTGAGTTGAGTGGGTGCGCAAGCACTGGTTTATTGATAAACGTGAAGAGGCTGAATCATGAAAAAACTGCAAAAAGGCTTTACCCTGATCGAGCTGATGATTGTGGTGGCAATTATCGGCATTCTGGCGGCAATCGCAATTCCGCAGTTCAGCGAATACACCAAGAAGGGCGAGAACAAGGGCGCTCAGGCCGACAATCGCAACTTCCTGACCCAGGCTGTTGCTAATTCCCAGTAATCGTTGACAATCTCTTGGAGAGTTGAATCATGCAAAAATCCGTCAAAATTGGTTTGGTGGCCGGCGTATCGTTGATGGCTGTCGCAAATACTGCCTTCGCAACTGCAGCGTGCACCAATGGCGCTGCCTCATCGGTAGCAGCGAGTACCACTGATTTTATCAAGTCGGCCTTTACGCCGAAATGTTCCAAGAACGTGAATCTTGACTATTCGCAAAACACAACCCAGGTTGGGGTCTGCTCGGCTTCGACGAAAGGCAACAAGAATTATGGTGGCACCAGCGAAGGTGGTGGCGTGACTGAATCCACCTCGACCTATAATGCTGGCACTGTTACGGCAACGTCCAGTGGCTGCTAATCCCAGGTTTTCGTAGCCTCAGGAAAAAATCGCCCGCAAGGGCGATTTTTTCTATGGGCGGTCGATATGTTCAAGATGTTACATCCCGACCGGCGAATGCCAGCTGAGCGAGTCGTTCACTGCGAGGGATGTGGATATAAATGGGCGATATGGGTAACTTTGTTCGATGGACGTGTCTGGTAGGGATGCGAAGCCGGATGACCTGGCTGGTATCTATCCTGACGATTTGCCTGTTGCTGGGGGCATGGTTGGCAGCGGCGTTTTCTGCCAGACAGCCGCTGGTGGTCGCGCTGGACGTCGGTATTTCCGGTGTCCGTTTGTCATTGCTGTTCCTTGGGCTGGCTTGGGTGAACGAGTTCATCGGCCGGGACATCGAGCGGAAGAACCTGTTCTGGGTGCTTGGCTTGCCGATTTCCCGTGCTTCGTACCTCGCAGGCAGGGTTGCCGGTATTCTGGCTTTGCTGGCGATCAGTAGTGTCGTGCTGTGTGGTGCTCTGGTGTTGCTGGGAACCTCCGCATCCTGGGGGTACACCAGCTCCAGTCGGCCTTTTCTTTCCGTGACCGGAGTAGGGCTGGTGATGGCGGGTGTCTGGCTGGAAATCCTGCTGGTTACATTCTTTGCGCTTTGCATTCAGGCGATTAGCCGAACGCCGTTCTTGCCGATGGTGTTAGGGCTGGCATTTGCCATTGCAGGGCGGGGAATGCATGGGGCCTTGAATTTTCTGCTGTACGACGATGAGGCCCCTGCTGCAGTCAAGGCTGGCGTCTTGCCTCTGCTTCAGTGGATTCAGTGGCTCATTCCCGATTTGTCGAGGCTGGATTTCAGGGCGGCGCTGCTCTACGATCGTTGGCCTGAGCCGCAAATGCTGACTCATGTACTGATGGCTTCCGGGCTATACCTGGCCGGATTGTACGGGGTGGCTGTTCTCCTCTTTTCCCATCGGCAGATGGATTGATCGTCGCCGGATTTGTGAGCGGGTGTGGAATGACAGGATTTGGATATGCAGGCAACCACTGAAATACGTCAGGCCCTGCAGGCGGGGCAGATCGATCTGGCGATCAACTTGGCTCAAACGCTGCTGCACCAGGATGAAACCGTGACCGAGGCCTGGTTTTATCTGGGGTGTGCATTGCAAATGCAGGAGCAGTTTGCTCAGGCAGAAGCGGCGTTTCGTAGAGTATTGGCCGGAAATCCGGGCAACTATGCCGCGGCCGAGAACCTGGTTCAGGTGTTATTCGCCCTTGAGCGCTTTGACGAAGCCGTGAAAGTGGTCGATCCATTCTGTCTTGAATCCGGTCCACCCACTGCCTGGGTCTGGCGTGCGCGTAGCCATATGGCGTCCCGATGCTGGGCCGATGCGGTGGCTGATTATCAGCAGGTGTTACGTCATTCTGCAGATGATCTGAGTCTTCAGGTTGAATACTGGAACGCCGTTTTTTCCCGTAAGGACTTTTTGTCTGGCTTGATTGTCGTCTCAGCGTATGCCTGGCGTAGTTCGGCCTTTGAATCCGCAGTGCGGGAGCTGGCGATGTTTATGTTCTCCGGCTTTCAGTGGCCTGAGTCACGGATCGAAGCGCTGAGAGCCACGTTCTGCGCCGCGCGGGCAGAATTCTGGCCGTTTTTACAGGTTTGGGGGGGGGTGCACCTGCTAAATCTTGGCCTGAACGAATTCGCGTTGAAGCTACTTTATTCCAATGGTAATACTCTGCAGTCTGACTTGGCTTGCTTGGCTTACCTTGCCAAGGGCGATTGGCAGCATGGTTGGCCTTTGTATCAGGCAAGGGAGCACGGCAAAGCCTTTGTGAACGACGCAGTGTCCTGCGGGATTCCTGAGTGGAAGGGGGAGGCATTGGTCGACAAATCCTTGCTGATTCAGGGCGAGCAGGGTGTTGGCGACATGCTGATGGCGTTGCGTTACCTGCCATTGCTTTCCGGTCAGGGGGCTCATTTGACGATCCACGTCCGTCACGAGCTGCTGGATCTCTTGGGAGAAGGGGCTGCGCAATGTGAGGCCAAGGTTGCCGAAAAAGGCGATGTGCCGGATTTCCAGGTCAGGTTGATGGATTTGCCTGCGTTGGTGGGTCAGACTTCTCCATTTTTTTCCGAGCAGATTCCTTACCTGAAGGCTGATGACACCTTGTCTCGGGAGTGGCAAGGGCGACTTCCCGGAGCCCGGGTGCGAATTGGCCTCGTCTGGGCTGGCAACCCAAATCACGAGAACGATATCTGGCGCTCAACTGAACTGGCTGACTGGCTCTCCTGTTTTTCCTTGCCAGGGGTGGACTGGATGCTACTCCAGAAAGGCCAGGCGACCGTGGAGACCGTTTGGGTGGCTGGGCACCAGAATGTTCATGATCTAGGGCCGCAGATCAATACGCTCGCTGACACCGCTGCAATCCTGCCTCACCTTGACCTGCTTGTTTCCGTCGATACCAGCCCTGCTCATTTGGCCGGAGGAATGGGGTTGCCGGTGTGGGTGTTGCTGAATGCCTGCGGGCAGGACTGGCGTTGGGGCGAGCGAGATGAGAATACTGCCTGGTATCCATCGATGACTTTGCTGCGAATGGCGCACGGCCAGTCGGCGGCTAGCTATATCTCGCAAACCTTGCGCCCGCGGTTGATCGATCATCTGTTGGCTGTTGCGGCGGATCGGTTTGACCCGCTGGAAAAATCGGCATTACTGCAATTGCGTGATGGCCATGTGATTGCTGATGATCCTTGTCACGCAAGAGTATTGGGTCTTGATGACAACTGGACTCATTGGGCTTGCGAAATGGTCAAACGGGCACCCGCTGCGATGGATGAGTGTGCGTGGGGGCGGCGACTTGCGCAGGCCGGGTTGCTGTGGAGCGAAACGCACGCTGGCTATGATCGGCAGGCTTTGTGGCAATCGGCCGTTGACGGCGTACTGTCGCCTTTGAATTTTCCTGTATTGCTGAATCTGGCTGCCAAGGGCTGCGGGCCCGGCCTCCAGCGCTTTCTGGATGTGGTTCCCGAACCGGTCTTGCCGCGTTTGCTTTGGTCCTTGCTTCAAGTGCGACAGGGTAACGCTCCTCTGGATTTCAGGGAAGTCGTGGAAGATTCGTTGACAAGCTTCCCCCGCAATCCGGATTTGCTTGTTGAGTACGCACGCCTGTGCTTGCAGGATTCGGCATTGTTTTCTCGTGCCCAAACAGCGGTGTCCCGTTTGTTGCTATGCCATCCAGATAGAGCTGAAGCCTGGATGTTTGCTGCAGAAATATTGGCGCGAGCCGGCGCTTGGGAAGGGTGCGAGCAGGCGATGCTACGGGCAAGTGATCTCGGTTGGCGTGATTGGGACCTCGCTCTACTGGAAAAGGTATGTGCTGAAACCGGCTCGAATCCACTGCGACGTCTGGCGGAATCGGTGCGGGCCGGGATCAGTGCTACGCCAAACGTGATGGATGCTTCCATTTCGCGCTATGTATCAAATCATGTGCGCTGTTGTAACAACTTGCCATTGCCCGCGTTGCCTGAATCCAGTGCAATTCCTTCATCGGTGCGTTTTGGGCAATGGTGGCATGCTTTGGCGCTCGGCAACTGGCAGGAAGGTTTGCCTCTGTATATCGAACATCTTCGCCGCCGCCATGCTTGCGGCGAGATACCTGTTCCACTTGCAGAGCTGCCTACAAATTGTCTGGTGTTTCAGGATCAAGGCCTTGGGGATGCGATCATGAGCCTGCGAGTGCTGCGGCCCTATCTGCAGCGATCGGATATTACCTTGTCTGTGTGGGGTGATCTGCTGCCGTTGCTGCAGGCCCAGGATTGGGCTCTGCAAAGGGTGCACAAGTCGGATTTTGCTGCACAGAAAAAGGCGGCGCCTGCGGCCGTATCCCTTACTGAACTGTTGGCTCGTTGTGCCCTGCAGTTGAATGGCCCTGTTCCGATGGACGATCCATACCTGATCGCGCCAGCGGAGTGCGTGTCTGGCACTGCCGCGATTTTTGCTGGCGAACTGCGCTTGCGGGTCGGGCTGATCTGGGCGGGCAATCGGGTCTATGTCAACGATGCGTTTCGCTCTACCCATTTACGGGATTGGGTTGCGCTGGCCGAAGAAGATCGGGTGCGATTGTATTCCTTGCAAAAGGACGAGCCATCCATGGAGGCGTTTTATGTTCCCGAATTACCTCTGGAAGTCATTGCGCATCACCTTGATTCGTTCGCGGATACGGCTGGCGCACTGACACACCTAGATCTGTTGATTACCGTTGACAGCGGTGTCGCGCATCTTGCCGGCGCCCTGGGTGTCCCAGTCTGGTTGCTGGTTCCTGCGTGGTGTACAGATTGGCGCTGGGGATATTCGGGAGATGGAAGCGCGTGGTATCCCTCCATGCGGATCTGGCGTCAACAGAAGCACGAGGCGTGGCGCGATGTAATCGCCCGCCTGCAGGTGGCCTTGTCGGAGCTGGCTGCTGCGCATGGAGGGCAATAGCGTGCGGGCGCGTAAGGCCATTGTTCCGCTACTGCTGATCGGCGTTTGGGGGGCGTATGCTGTTCAGGTGTCCTGGCTAATTGCCAATCGACAGCCGGAGAACAACGATTATCACCCCGAGGTGGTATTGCCGGCGGCGATTCAGCAGGTATTGATGACAGGTGATCAATACCTGGCGGCGAATCTGAATACATATCGCACCTTGATCGCATCAACAAAAAAGCCGGGCGAGCAAGAGTTGATTGCGTTGACTGAACTGCATCTTCAGGCTTCTCGATTCAATCCCGCGCACGAAGACAACTACTATGTCGCCTCGGCGATACTGCCCTGGCGAGGCAAAGTCGAGCCAGTCCAGACCATTTTGCGTTCTGCTGCCGATGCTAGGCCACACGACTTTTTTCCCCTCTTTTTCTGGGGGTTTAACGCCCAGTATTTTCTGCATGATTACATGGCTGCGGCAGCAGCCTTGCGAGAAGCCGCGGATCGGGCAGAGGGAGGCGACCGTCAGGGGTTGTCCTACATGGCTGCTCGCTGGCAGGAAATGCATGAAGACCTGGCGATGAACATCAGGATCGTGCAGGCAATGATCGGCCATAGCCGTGATCGTGCGTTAAAGGACGCACTTCGCCAGAGATTGATTCGTCTGCAGGGGCTGCATGCGTTGCGCGAGGCGCACATGTCTTATGAGCGCCTGTTTGGCAAGCCGCCTGGGAAGCTGACTGACCTGGTGGACGCAGGGGTAATCCAGGCAATTCCGGATGACCCGCTAAAGGGTGGCTATGCCATCGACCGACAGCAACGGGTTCGTTTGTTACCGGCCCGGCAATAATTGAGAAAGATGGCATATGGCAAAGGCCATTGAGCTGATTAACATAGACAAGCATTATCGCGATAACTGGCTGCGCAAAAAGCAAACCTTGTTTGACGTGTCACTGAGCGTGGAAGAGGGGGAGGCATTTGGCTTTGTCGGCGCGAATGGCGCAGGGAAGAGCACAACCATAAAAATCATGATGGGCTTGCTCCAGCCGACAAGCGGCCAGGCGTTTTTGTATGGTAAACCGGCTATCGAGCCGCAAGCACGCATCGGCGTAGGCTATGTGCCTGAAAACCCGTTGCTGTACGAATTGCTGACCCCGTTGGAGATTCTGGAGGCGGTGGTTCGCTTTCATCATAGAGGCGTGTCCGGGTCGCGCCAGCACTGCATGAGCGTACTCGAAACCTTGAACCTGGCACATGTCGCAAACAAGCCGTTGCGTGGTTTTTCCAAGGGCATGGTGCAGCGCACTGCGTTGGCGCAGGCTTTAGTGATCGAACCGCGATTGCTGATCCTGGATGAGCCGTTGTCTGGCCTTGATCCTGTGGGCAGAAAAGAGATAGTGGACATCCTGGGCGCATATTGCGCCAAGGGCGGTACGATTTTCTTTTCTTCACATGTGCTGCATGATGTCGAGCGTCTGGCCGATCGTTTTGGCTTGATTCATCAGGGTAAAATGCAGGTGCTTTGTTCGGTCGCAGAAATGGCGGCTCGTTCAACCGGATTTTTCGTCATTTCCTGCGGAGACAGCCCCATTCCCGAATTGGCCCTCACGCCGTTGAAAAAAGGCCTTTGGAAAACCTCGGTCGATGGCGCAAAACTGTGGTTAGTGTTACAACAGTTGAGAGATGCGGGTCATTCTGTGGTGGAGGTCAGGCCGGAATCGAGCCTGGAAAAAATGGTGCTTGAGCTGAACGCGGCTAATTGACAGGCGAGCTTTCGAGCACCGCGCGAGAGCAAGCGAAGCTTGCTTGGCGAATTGCCTGTCTTGGGTACGCTGCAATTCGCCCGCGCAGCCAATAAGCCAGCGCTTCCCCAATGTGGATAGCTGGCTTGTCCTCCTCAGGAGCCGTGCGGCGGCTTTTTGTCACTATCTTACAAAAAATGGTTGAAGCTCGAACTTGATGTTTGTTTTTTCGATGCGGACGATTTCTGCTATAAGGCTTAATTGCTCGGCCAAAGTATGGTTGTCGTGGGCTTTTCTGTATTCTTCTGCAAACTTAATGCCCAAGTCTATGCACTCTTCCGGGTTGTCTATGGCCCATGCCGCTGACTGGGCGATGTGCTCCGCCTGAAAGTGAAATGCCCTTTCATGTAAAGATGGACTCATTTTTGCTAGCCAGTCTGTTCGATTGGAAAGCATAAATGAATAGGTTCCCGCAGCCCGCATCATCCTGTCGTGACAGCCTGTATTGATATTCGGAGTCATGTCAATTACTCCGAGTTGATTCCGGAAAATTGCTTCTGATTGCGAATAACTTTGCGGCGGGGCCAGCGATGCCCTGGCTTTGGAAAAGTCGATATGCTCCCAGCGTGAGCCTTGAATGATCACGGGTAGCTCAAGTAATGCTTTCGTTATCATGGTTGATTTAACTCGCCGCGTATAATCGTCCAACTGTACTGTCAATAAGCGAAGGGTGCTTTTGATGCTGTCAGTATCGGCGTTTGCAAGGCTGGCGTGTTCAAGCACGGCTTGTTGAATACTGGGGTGATTGTCCTGATTCATCTGTGCACTGACTGTTTCGGCCATTTCAAATAGGCGCTTGCTGATCGATACAGGTAACTTGGTTCGCCACAAATTTACCAGGTCTTCAGGACTGCCCCCATTTTTCATAAAAACCAGTTGACCACTTGTTTTTCTGTTGAAATCAATCTGGCTGAAGGGGGTGTTCGAAATGATCCATGGCCCGTATCTGAATGATGGTGAGCGTTTATAAGAAGGAAGAAGCCAGTTGTGCTGGTCGAGAAATTCATCGGCGGGATACAGGTTGGCTGAGCATGAGGGGGTGTTTTGATGGCGGGCAAGAAAATAAGCAGGCATGTCTCCGTGCAGTTTAAGCAGGGGGACTTCAAAATGGTCCCACAAGTTCGGAGTGCTGCCGTCAGGGGCTTGTACGGTCCAGTCCTGCCCAATCCCTAAATAAGTCAGCCCGAATGCAACCCTGCCGGTTTCGAATTGGTCGACCATGGATTGCAGCAGCGATTCGTTGGCGTTGGATATGTCAATGAACAGTATATTGAAACCGGCCTGTTCCAATATTTCAGAAAAGTTGAGCATGATGCCGTTGATTGCATCATTGCCGGAGTTTCCGGAGATAACGAGTGCGGTTTGGTTTGTGCTAGTCATCAGATGTTCCACATGTCTGGTTTGTTTGGCGGTGCAGGTTCTGTCGCTTGCCTTGGTGCGGGGGTGTGTCTGCCGGAGGTGACAGAGGGTTTACGCATTGCTCGTGGCTCTCATCAAGAGGGCAAACCTGCCTGCTGCACGGAAGACATCAATAGCCTTTCCCGTTCTCTCTTTTATAGCGTTTGCGATCCAGCGACTGGATTCGGTTTGTTTCAGCAGGCGGCTGTGGCGGATAACCTCCGCCAACGCATTATAGATGAGCCCTCGATAGGCCGTAGTGGGCTCAATTGCCCATTTCTTGCGGGCTCTCGGATTTTAAGGCACATCCGGTTTCGTATTCCCATTCGGCTCGCTATGATCGCTCAAGTCCGACAGGCTGCAAGGGTGGATTATTTGCAATCGCAGCCGTCCCTCACCTGTCCCAGCCCGGCTTGGCTTCTGCCGGGAATCATGCGAAGATCATCGACTGTTTTTTGCCCGTATTGGCGTTCTGCCTGGAAGGATTTTTGGAAAATGACTGACCAACAACAACCCGTATTCAACATCGAAAAAATCTACGTCAAGGACCTGTCGCTGGAGATCCCCCATGCGCCGGGTATCTTTCTGGAGCGGGAGCAGCCGCAGATCGATATGCAGCTGCACAACGGGGCGACGAAAATTGATGATG
>CAZBWH010000014.1:0-41568 GCA_964495595.1 uncultured Burkholderiales bacterium
TACCCGGCTGGCTCAGGAGTTTAAGTTGCTGGCGTCGTGTGGCTCCGATTTTCACAGTCCGGACGAACCCTACGCTGACTTCGGCCAGCTGCAGCCGATGCCGGCCGATTGTCGGGTGGTCTGGGAAGGCTGGGGTCTCACGGTCTGACGTGCCGGTTATCCAGGATCAGGAAACTGTTTTACTCATGGCTCAATTTTTTGTCATTCATCCGGAAAACCCGCAAGCGCGCTTGATTCGCGAGGCGGTCAAGATCATTCGGGCTGGTGGCGTGGTCATTTATCCGACGGATTCGTGCTATGCCATCGGCTGCCATCTGGGTGACCGGGATGCGGTTGATCGCATCCGCCGCATCCGGCAGGTGGACGACCGGCACCACTTTACCCTGATGTGTCGCGATCTGTCGGAGATCGCAGCCTATGCCAGGGTGGACAACACCCAGTTCCGCTTGTTGAAAGCCACGACACCTGGCAGTTACACGTTCATCCTGCTGGCGACCAAAGAGGTGCCTAAACGTCTTCAGCACCCCAAGCGCAATACCATTGGCCTGCGGGTACCCGACCATCCCATTACGCTGGCGTTACTGGAAGAACTGGGGGAGCCTCTGCTGTCGAGCACCTTGCTGTTGCCTGGCGAGGATATGCCGCTCAACGATCCGTACGAGATCCGCGATCTGCTCGAGTCGCAGGTTGAATTGATCATTGATGGAGGGTACTGCGGGATCGAGCCGACGACGGTCATTGATCTGCATGATGGCGCGCCGGTACTGGTTCGCAAAGGCAGGGGCGATCTGACCCCGTTTGGTGTTACCGAAGAAGACTGACGCATGGAAACCATCATCCAGAAAATCACCATCTACGCCTTGCCGGTGCTGTTCGCCATTACCTTGCATGAAGCGGCACACGCCTTTGCTGCCCGCAAGTTCGGTGATGCAACAGCGTACATGATGGGTCGCATGAGCCTGAACCCCCTCAAGCATATCGACCCGGTTGGAACTATCCTGGTGCCCCTGCTGGCGGTCACGATCGGTGGATTCCTGTTCGGCTGGGCCAAACCCGTGCCGGTCAATTTCGGCAATCTGCGCAATCCGAAGCAGGATATGGTCTGGGTGGCCGCCGCCGGACCAGCCGCCAATCTGCTGATGGCAATCGGCTGGGCCTTGTTGTACAACCTTGCTGCCATTGATCCGCAGGCCTATTTTTCGACCCCGCTGGCACTGATGGCCGCTGCCGGTATTCAGATCAACGTCGTGCTGATGGTATTGAACCTGCTGCCGATTCCGCCTCTGGATGGCGGGCGGATCGCCGTCGGCTTGTTACCTTATGAACTGGCCTCGCCGCTGTCGAGGGTCGAGCCATATGGCATGTTCATTCTTGTCGGGCTGATGCTCACTGGCCTACTTGGCGTGATTGTCAAGCCATTCTATCTGGCTGCCATGCAGCTGGTGTCTCTGTTTCTTTAGCGTTTAGCTATCCACTGGGAATTTGACTGATGTTTGCAGATCGTGTTCTTTCGGGCATGCGCCCCACCGGCAGCCTTCATCTTGGCCACTATCACGGGGTGTTGAAAAACTGGGTCAAGTTGCAGTCGGAATGCGAATGCCTGTTCTTCGTGGCCGACTGGCATGCACTGACGACCAATTACGATAGCCCGGAAATCATCGAAAAGAGCGTCTGGGATATGGTCATCGACTGGCTGGCTGCCGGGGTCGATCCATCGCAGGCCACGCTGTTCATCCAGTCGCGGGTACCTGAGCATGCCGAATTGCATCTGTTGCTGTCGATGATGACGCCACTTGGTTGGCTTGAGCGGGTGCCCACCTACAAAGAGCAGCAGGAAAAACTGTCACAGAAGGATTTGTCCACGTACGGTTTTCTGGGTTATCCGTTGCTACAGTCGGCCGATATCCTGATTTACCGTGCCAATCTGGTGCCGGTGGGCGAGGATCAGTTGCCCCATATCGAAATGACCCGTGAAGTGGCACGACGCTTCAATCACCTTTACGGCCGTGAGCCCGGTTTTCAAGCCAAGGCTGAGGTGGCCGTCAAGAAAATGGGCAGCAAGAAGGCCCGGCTCTACGACGAACTGCGGGTTCGCTACCAGCAGGATGGCGATGCCGGGGCGCTGGAGGCCGGCAGAGCGTTGCTTGAAGATACGCAAAACCTGAGTCTGGGTGACCGGGAGCGTCTGTTCGGATTTCTGGAGGGGAGCGGCAAAATGATCCTTTCAGAACCCCGTTCCCTGTTGACCGAGGCGTCGAAAATGCCGGGGCTGGACGGGCAGAAAATGTCCAAGTCTTACGGTAACGTGATTACACTGCGCGAAGATGCCGACTCGGTCAGCAAGAAAATCCGCACCATGCCGACTGACCCGGCCCGCGTCCGGCGCACGGATCCGGGGGATCCAGACAAATGTCCGGTTTGGCAACTTCATCAGGTCTATTCCGATGCGCAGACATGCGACTGGGTGCAGCAGGGATGCCGGTCTGCCGGGATCGGCTGCATCGAGTGCAAGGGGCCGGTGATTGATGCCGTGCTTGAGGAGCAAAAACCGATGCAACAGCGCGCTCAGCCTTACCTGCAGGAGCCAGCGCTGGTGCGCCGCATCATCGCTGACGGTTGCGAGCGTGCCCGTTCGCTGGCACAGGAAACCATGCGCGAGGTGCGCGAGGCCATGGGGCTGGCCTATTCCTGAGCAGGTCGGGAGTCATCCAGGTGACTGGCAAGTGAATTTTCCCGACCAGGCGCAGCCCCTGGCCCAGTTGTTTGGCGAGCCGGTAACCGAACTGCCCAAGGATCTGTACATCCCGCCGGATGCACTGAGAGTATTCCTCGAAACCTTTGAGGGGCCGCTGGATCTGTTGCTTTATCTGATCCGGCGCCAGAACCTGAACGTGCTGGATATTCCGATGGCGCGGATTACCGCACAGTACCTGGATTATATCGGACTGATGCAGCACAACCGGCTGGAGCTGGCGGCCGAATACCTGCTGATGGCAGCCTTGCTGATCGAGATCAAGTCCCGGATGCTGTTACCCAGACCGGCAGAGCCACTGGTCGAGGAGGGCGTGGACCCGCGGGCAGAGCTGGTTCGCCGGCTTCTTGAATACGAGCAGATCAAGCTCGCTGCGTTCAACCTGGAACAGTTGCCTCAGGCCGGGCGGGATTTCGCTTGGGCGTCAGCGTTGGTGCAGCGGCTGGGTGATTTGCCGTTGCCGCAGGTAAGCCTCAATGATCTGCATGGCGCGTGGCTGGCAATCATCGGCCGGGCCAGGGTGAATACCCATCACCGGGTCAGCAAGGAGCAGCTGTCGGTGCGCGAGCAGATGACGCGCATCCTGCGCTTGCTGGCCGACGGCCGGTTTGTCGGGTTTGAGCAGTTGTTCGACCAGCAAGCCTGCCGCCCGGTGTTAGTGGTCAATTTTCTTGCGGTGCTCGAGCTGGTCAAGGAAAGCCTGATTTTCGTGACCCAGGAATTCCCGTTTGCGCCGATTTATGTCCGATTGAGCCATGGCACCTGCACCGCATCTCAAACTGGTCATTGAAGCCGCCCTGTTTGCGACCCAGGAGCCCTTGTCCGCCTTTGACCTCAAGCGGTTGTTTGCCGATGAGGTATCGGTCGACAAGATCAGGCGTACCGTGCATGAACTGCAGTCCGACTGGCAAGACCGGGGCATTGAACTGGTACAATTGGCATCCGGCTGGCGTTTCCGGGTCAGACCGGAGCTCGCCGGGCACCTGGAACGACTGAATCCGGAAAAAGCCCCGCGCTATTCGCGAGCAGTCATGGAAACGCTGGCAATTATCGCCTATCGTCAACCTGTTACCCGTGGCGATATCGAACAGATCCGTGGCGTGTCCGTTGCCACCTCGGTCATCAAGGCGCTGGAGCAGCGTGGCTGGGTGGATGTGGTAGGGGTCAGGGAAGTGCCCGGCCGGCCTGGCCTGTATGCAACCACCAGGAAATTTCTCGACGACCTCGGCCTGTCGTCACTGAAAGAATTGCCTCCATTGGAAGAGTTGGGGCAATTGGTCATTCCGGCAACAGAATCGGGCGAATAGGCGTTTGCTTCCGTTGTCGCTCTTAAAGCAGGAACTCCAATATGGCTAGATCGAACACGCGCCAACCGCGCAACACCCAGCAGTTCCATCGCGACACATCGGCGCAGCAGCGTACTGCCGCTGGCCAGTCTCGGCGCAAGGCCGCCACCATTGCAAGCCAGGCTGGCCCGCACGGCGCGCGCAGCCGTGATGACCTGCGACATGATCAGATCATGGAAGGCCGTCGCCGCTTGCAGCAGGGAGAAGACGGTGACCTTCCCCAGGGCGGCGCTGCGGGCGGCCAACCTTCGACAGCCAGGCGTCAGGGAGGGGCAGGGCGTGTGCGTGGCAGTAACACCGTAGTAGCCAAGGATCGTGGCGAAACCGTTGTTGTCGAGCGCGCGCGCAAAATGCGTGAGCGACCTGGCTCGCAAAAGCAGCGCGACCGGGATGACGCCTTGCGCGAGCGGCGCGTCGATCCTTCGCGGCTGGATGATATGCGTCTGCAGAAGCTGCTTGCACTGACCGGGCTGGGGTCGCGACGTGACATGGAGCAAGCCATTGAGGCGGGTCGAGTCGAGGTCAACGGCAAGGTCGCGGCAGTGGGCGACAAGGTGGCCTTTGGTGACCGTGTGCGGTTTGATGGCAAGAACGTGGCGCTGAAGTGGCCTGACCGGTTGCCACGAGTCATTCTGTATCACAAGCAGGAGGGCGAGATCGTCAGCCGGGACGACCCGGAAGGTCGCGTCAGCGTATTTGCCAAACTACCCAAGGTGGCCAGTAGCCGCTGGATCGCCATCGGACGACTGGATTTCAATACCAGCGGGCTGCTGATATTCACCACATCCGGCGAGTTGGCCAATGTGATGATGCACCCCCGATTCGAGGTGGAGCGGGAATACGCGGTCAGGGTGTTGGGTGAGCTGACTGATGAACAAATGAAACAACTGACAAAAGGCATCGAACTTGAGGATGGTGTCGCACAGTTCAATTTCATTGCCAGTCAGGGCGGTGAGGGCAGTAATCACTGGTACCGGGTGATCCTGCGTGAAGGCCGCAACCGTGAAGTGCGACGCATGTTCGAGCATTTTGGTTTGACGGTCAGCCGACTGATGCGGGTACGATTCGGCCCTGTCAGCCTGCCCGGACGGCTCAAGCGGGGGCACTGGACCGAACTGGAACCAGGTGAGGTACAAAAACTGCTGCGTTGGGCCAAGGTCGGCAGCTAAGGGGGACGGCTGCAGCTGTCGCAAATCAGTGTCGAAGCTGCAGCCAGCGCAGTATCTCCGGATCAAACTCACCCTGCCGGTCGAAAGGTAAGCGCAGATCGGCGGCACCCGACACTGAGGCTTCGCCGACAATCCGGTAGCGGAGTTTGCCATTGTCCGTGGTCAGATGCCGGATCTGGCGGATCACATCCATCAACTGGGTTCGGGCATCCAGTTCAACAATGGCCGAGCCGTTTGCCGGCAGCAAAGCGGCCGCCACGGTGTTTCCCTCCATCAATGGCTGGTCGCCGATGTCAAGCCGGTAGCGCAGCCCGTTCAAGGGCAGGTCGAACCCGTTGGGGTTGCTTAGCCGCAGCTTGACCAGGAATCGTTGCTCAAAAAGGTTGGCTTCGGTCAGAACCAATCCGGCCAGCGCTACCCCCGGTGGAGCCGGACGAGGTGCCAGCAGGGCGCACCCACTCAGCAGCATTGCGGCGAAAAGGACCAGAATTCGGATGTGCATGTTGGCGGGGGGCTCCGGATGAGTGAGGCATTGTAGGCGAACCGTGGCATGCGATTCAATGGGCGGGCCGGCTAAGCAACCCCCTCGATTGCCCGCTCTCTGTCTGTGGATAACTTGGCCCGGCTGCCAGCTGGATGTGACCGTACGTCGGTTGGCGAGTGTTGGGTAGGTTGGTGAAAATTTAATTTAAACAGATTGTTGTGCGGATTTTCTGATTTAGTTTGTGTTGTTAAATCATAAAATACTTATATGCTGTCGTCACGAGGGTGTGTATACTGCCTCCATTAGTCAAGCGTGCGTGCGCTGCCGCGTCTGCTAGGCAGTATGTCAGTTGTCAGCGTCTTGATTCCGGGCAAACCCATCGAAAGGTGGGGGCGCAAAGTTTCCGGTCTAAGGGATGGATCATCCTATGATAGCGGGATTGCCAAGTACGTTGCTGGCTTCGGGCTGCGCCCGTTGGCCTGCCAATAGCGTATCGAACCAATCCTCCGCATGATGCGGCTGCGACAGCCGATGCTGCCGCACAGCCGTTGGAGGTTCGGGAAATGTTGATGAATAGCACTGCGCCAAACAATGTTGTTTCGCTGAGCGAGCATGACCGGTTCAAGCGTCCGGAGGGATCGAACCCGCTGGTCGAGTGCCGGGACATGGCTGCTGACCTTCTGGCCCGGTCGTTGGCACGAATGCTGGACCGGATTGATGAATCGCTGTACGAGCTGGCCGAGAACGCTCTCAACACCGACGTGCAGCGGCTTTACCTTGATGCCCGTGCCAACGCTCGTGCCTATCGCTCTTCGATCGAAGCCGATTTCCGGCGTAATTTCGTATCCGGTTTCAACAAGAAACTGACTGCGGTCAATTCGGATTCCAGTTTGTCGTTCAGTTCCCTGGCCGCTACGATGGAGTTGAGCCTGGTCGACGAGCACGAGTTGGAGTCGTCGATCATGGCCAGCGACATTGCCAAGAAGCTGCGCAGCAAGAGCGGGGACGAACTGACCGCTCTTGATTGCCGGATGAGCCAGCTGATGCGCAACCCCGATCTGGCTGAAGAGGATAACCCACTGGGCCCGCAGGCAGTCATCAACGCTTTCAAGGAGGCCTGCAATCGGCTGGAAAGCAATGTCAATGTCAAACTGATCATCCTCAAGCAGTTTGACACGCTGGTGTCGGATGACATTCAGCAGGTTTACCAAAACCTTAATCTGCACCTGATCCAGCGCAATGTGTTGCCCACCATCCCCCCGGAGTTGTTACGTCGGCGTGGCAAGTCGATGAGCGCCCCGCCGCAGCGTACTGCTGCACCTGACAAGCCGGCTGACGTGGCAAAGGCCACTTCGGAACAATCAGGAGGGGCGAGCGAGCTGGAGCTGTTCCAGACCTTGCAGCAGCTTCTGGCCGCTAGGCAGCCATCTGCCGGCGTTGCGGCGATGCACACTGCCGGGCCGGGTACTTCAGCAGCTCATGTTGCTGCTACAGGGGGAGCTGGTGGAGCGACCCAGGCTGCAGCCGGCGGGTTCCCGTCGCTGAATGCCAGCATGGTCGATGTGCTGACCAGCCTGCAACAAGGTGATATCGCTGCCATTGTGGTTGATGGTGCAGCCGATCTGGCCCAGCTCGATGCGGGCCGGGTCAATGTGCTGCACCAATTGAAAGACACCGCCATCGGCCGGCAGGCGGAGGGCGTTGATGCCATGACCATCGACATCGTGGCGATGCTGTTTGACTATATTTTCGACGACCGCAAGATACCTGATTCGTTGAAGGCGTTGATTGGCAGGCTGCAGATACCCATTCTCAAGGTAGCGATTCTCGACAAGAAGTTTTTTTCCCGCAAGACACACCCCGCCAGGCGGCTGCTGGACACGCTGGCACATACCGCGATCGGCTGGAACGAGCAGGGGCGGGAGCAGGATCGCCTGTACGCCAAGCTGGACAGCCTGGTGCATCGCATTCTCAGCAGCTTCGAGGATGATCTCGCGGTATTTGAGTCTGCCCAGCAGGAGCTGGAGCAGTTTCTGGCCGATGAAGAGCAGCAGGCTTTGCAGCTGGCCGAAGCGTCGGCCAAGGTCATCTACGACCATGAATGGCTGGCGGTGGCCAAGGCCGTTGCCGAAGCGGAAATTCGCCGACGCATTTCCGGTGCCGATGTTCCGACTGTGATCCGTGAGTTTCTGTCCAGTCAGTGGTCCGGCGTACTGCTGTCGGCGTATGTTCGCAATGGCTCTGACAGCGAGGCGTGGCGTGGCGGTTTGCAGACCATGGATGATTTGATCTGGAGTGTGCAGGCCAAGCGTGCCGCCGAAGACCGGATGAAGCTGGTCAGCATGTTGCCGGGAATGCTAAAGCGATTAGAAGCCGGGCTGGAGAGTTGTGGAACCGGGAAAGAGGTTCGTGAACGTTTCTTTTCCGAACTGGTGCGTGCGCATGCGACAGCGATCAAATCCGGTGTTGCGCCGGTGCAGGCTGCGTCTGACCCGCTGACGCCGCCAGTGGCTGTTACGGTGACATTCGACTCCGCCCCGGTGGCGGTGAGTCCGATCGAGCAACTTCTGGTGGATGAGCTGGTGCCGATGGACAGGCTGGAGCAGGCAGCTACTCGCCAGACCGTATCGAGCTTTGAAAGCGATCTGATCGCTTCAGCCAATCTGCGCAATCCGGAAAAGTTTTCCGAGATCCAGCAAGTCATGGAAGATCGCTTGCTTGACCAGATGGGGGGAGATCCGTTTGACCAGCAAGCGCGAACCCTGCTGCGGGGTAGCTGGGTGGAGTTTACCCAGGAGGACGGTGTGCTGATGCGCGCCAAGCTGGCATGGGTCAGCCCGATGAAGAGCATGTACCTGTTTACCAACCGGCAGGGCCTGAATGCGATGTCGATCAAACTGGCTGGTCTGGCTGCCCGTCTGCGTGCCGGTACGGCCAGGCTGGTTGAGGACGATGCGTTGGTCGACCGTGCGGTCAGCAGCCTGCTGGTGTCTTTGCAGTCGCCAGCTACCTTGCACTGATCCGGCCGTCAGGCCGATAATGCTTGCCGTGCGCCGCCAGGCGCTGGATGGTGGATGACAGAACGGGCCGGTTTGCGGCCCGTTTGCTTTGGAGGATGGATGTATTCGGTTCTGGTAGTCGCACCGGCCTGGGTCGGTGACAGCGTGATGGCACAGCCTTTGTACCGCTTGCTGGCAGATCGGCACGCCGGGTTGGTGCTGGATGTGCTGGCCCCCGTCTGGACCTTGCCTTTGCTGCGGCGTATGCCTCAAGTGCGACATGCGATCGAGAATCCGTTTGCGCATGGCCAGTTGCGACTGGGGGAACGGCGGGCGCTGGGAGTGTCCTTGCGTGCTGCGCGTTACGATCAGGCTATCGTGTTGCCTAACTCGCTCAAATCGGCGCTGATTCCGTGGTTTGCCAATATTCCCCGCCGTACCGGCTTCGTTGGCGAAATGCGCTGCGGATTGCTCAACGATTCGCGCCGGCTGGACGAGGCGGCGTTGCCGTTGATGGTAGAGCGCTTTGCCGCGTTGGCTGGTGACAAGGGCGAGCCATTGGCACGGCCGTTGCCCGAGCCGCGGCTGCAGGTCAGCAGGGACCAGGCGAACCAGGTCGTTCAGGCGCTGGGCCTGGACTTGCAGCGCCCGGCAGTGGCTTTTTGCCCTGGTGCCGAATTCGGCCCGGCAAAGCGCTGGCCAACCAGCCATTTTGCAGCGCTGGCGCGACAGCTGCTCACCGCCGGGCTGCAGGTGTGGATTCTGGGGTCGGGCAAGGATCGCGAGATTGGCGATCAGATTGCCAGCCTTGCCGGTGAGGCGCAGGTGATCAATCTGGCCGGGCGAACCAGCCTAGATCAAGCGGTGGATTTGCTGGCGCTGGCGGCGGTGGTGGTGACCAATGATTCTGGCCTGATGCATGTCGCTGCGGCGCTGGAGCGCCCGGTGGTGGCGTTGTTTGGTTCTTCCAGCCCAGGGTTTACGCCACCGCTGAGCAGCCAGGCCGAAGTGCTGTCGCTGAAGTTGTCCTGCAGCCCGTGTTTCAAACGTGAGTGCCCGTTGGGGACGCTGGCTTGTCTTGAGCAGCTTGCGCCGGCAACGGTGGCTGGCGTGGTGCAGCGCAAGCTGGCCGGTGGCGGGGCTATTTGATCCAGGCGGGAAAGAATCCCAGTTTCTGCTGCACTTCCAGATCGTGGGTGGGGATGACGATGGTACCCGGTTCGGCCATGGCGGCGGCGATGCGCTGGATGGTGGCGTCGGTCTGGCTGCGATCCTGATCGGCAAACCAGCGAACCGGCCAGGCTTTGCGGCTACTGTCCTGCGCTTCACGCACCCGCCAGACGGCGTCACCGACCAGCAGCAGCCGGTGTTCGGTCGACAGGTTGACGTACATTGCCGTGGCGCCGGGGGTGTGCCCCGGCGTGGGCACCAGTACGACACTGCCGTCGCCAAATACGTCGTGGCTGTGGCTGAAGCCACGGTAGGGCGTCGCGTCGAAGTGCAGCGTTTGCCAGCGAATGGCCGGGTCCTGTCCGATGCTCGGCAATACTCGCGGCGGGCGATCGGTTTGCAGGTAACGGCGTTCACTGTCTGGCAAGTGAACCGTGGCCTCAGGAAAATCGCGTACGCCGGACAGGTGATCCCAGTGGCCGTGCGAGAGATAGATCTGGCTGATGCGGATGCCGGCCTGATCGAGCTGCTGGCGGGCTGGCGTTTCTTTTTCATATTGCAGCAGGGGACGGGCCCACAGCGGCATGTCGCGGGCTTCTTCGTCGATCCGGCTGCCCAGTCCTGCGTCAAACAGCAGGTTGCCTTGTGGATGCTGGATCAGGATGGCGGTGTGGACGGTGGGGCGATTGGTGAACCAGCTGCCTCCCGCGGTGACCAGTGCTTCCGGCGTGGCGGGCACCAGCGCCGTGCGCAGCAGGGCGGCCTGTACGACCGGCGTGGCGGTGTCGGCAACGGTGTGCTGGCCCAGCAGGGCGCTGGCCAGCAGGCAGGGCAGGAGCAGGCGTGTCATCGTGGTGTGTCCTCTTCGCAGGCATAGCCCTGGCTGAGGAGCGCCTGCTGTAGCCAGTCCAGCGCGGCCCGGGCCAGGTGCGGCTGGCCGGTGAGTCCAAATTCGATATGCGGTGGGGTGTGGTCGTCGCCGAAGCTGGGCAGGCTGGAAAAGCGGATGGCGGGAAACTGGCTGACCAGCGTTTCCATGGTCTGGATCAGATTGCCTTCCCGCGCCTGAGGAACGATCAGCCGCAGCTCGACCGTGGGCGTTTGCTGCTGCAGGGCTGCGTAGTGCTGGTCGAGCACCCAGTCGACCATTGGCCAGGCCATGCTGGGAAAGCCGGGAACAAAATGATGCCGGCCAATGCTGAAGCCGGGGATGTGGTTGACCGGGTTGGGAATCAATTCGCAGCCAGCGGGCAGATCGGCCATCCGCACCCGGTTGGGCCAGGCTTGGTCACCGAATTGCGCTTCGATCAGCGCGAGTGCTTGCGGGTGGCGTTCGAGCGCGACGCCGGCGGCGTCGGCGGCAGCCTGGCGGGTGTGATCGTCCGGGGTGGCGCCAATGCCACCAAAGCTGAATACAATGTCGTCGCTGGCCAGCGTGCGCTGCAGGGTGGCGCACAGTTGCGCTGGTTCGTCAGCCAGATAGCTGGCCCAGCCCAGTTGCAGGCCACGGCTGCGCAGGGTGTCGATCAGGTGGTGCAGGTGTTTGTCCTGCCGTTTGCCTGAGAGCAGTTCGTCACCGATGATGAGGGCGCCAATGGTCACGTTGTTCTCCATGTTGTTCGAAAAAATCGAATAGTTCTGCTGTTTATTACCGGTATTATTGACGCAATTTGCCCGTTAGACTTGGCCGGTCGCTGGTTGCTGACCAGTTTTTCCGGGAGATATGTCATGCAATGTCCGTTATGCCACATTCCGTTGCAAATGTCTGTCCGCCAGGAGGTGGAAATCGATTACTGCCCGCAGTGCCGCGGTGTCTGGCTCGACCGGGGCGAGCTGGACAAGATCATCGAGCGCAGTCTGGCGCAGGATGGCGGGCGAGGTCGACAGCAGGCGCTGCATTCGCCTGGCCATTCGCCGCGCCAGTCGGACGTTCGCCCGCAGTCGCACCACGATGTGGGACACTACCGGCAGCACAAGCGCAAATCGTTTCTCAGCGATCTGTTTGATTTTGACTGATCGCTGAATCGGCTTACAGGGGTAAAGGAGAATCCAAATGATTGAGACGGTAGGCAGCGGCTGGATGTGGGGCGGGTTTGTGGTGTTCGTACTTGCCATGCTGGCTGTGGATATGTTTGCGCTGGGCGGCAAGGGGGTTCACCGGGTGTCGGTGCGGGAGGCGCTGGGCTGGTCGGCGGTGTGGGTGGCGCTGGCGCTGGCGTTCAACGCCGTGCTGTGGTGGTATCTCGATCAGAACATGGGGCGCGAGGTGGCCAACACCAAGGCGCTGGAGTTCCTGTCGGGTTATCTGATCGAAAAATCGCTGTCGGTCGACAACATATTCGTGTTCCTGATGGTGTTCAGCTACTTTGCGGTGCCGGCCGAGTATCAGCGGCGGGTGTTGCTGTACGGGGTGATTGGCGCGCTGGTAATGCGGGCGGTGATGATCCTGTTGGGGGTGTGGCTGGTGACCCAGTTCAGCTGGGTGTTGTATCTGTTTGGCGTTTTTCTGCTGATTACCGGGGTGAAGATGCTGATCTTTGCCGACCACGAACCGGATCTGGACAAGAATCCGATCCTGCGCTGGCTGCGCGGCCATCTCCGGATTACCGAGGGTTACGAGGGCGAGCGGTTTTTCACTGTTCGTAACGGGGTGCGGTATGTCACGCCGCTGTTTCTGGTGCTGGTGCTGATCGAGGCGACTGATCTGGTCTTTGCGGTAGATAGCATTCCGGCTATTTTTGCCATTACCACCGATCCGTTCATCGTGTTCACGTCCAACATCTTTGCCATCATGGGATTGCGGGCGTTGTATTTCCTGCTGGCGGATATGGCCGAGCGTTTCCATCTACTGAAATACGGCCTGGCGCTGGTGTTGATCTTTGTCGGTGCCAAGATGCTGGCTGCGTACTGGTTTCATCTGCCGGTCCAGTATTCGCTGCTGATCGTTGGCAGTATCATTGGTGGTTCGATCTGGCTGAGCCTGAAGCTGAGCCGGCCGGCCAAGGCCGGATGATTGCAACCCGGCAGGAGCTGTGTCATGCCCTTAGCGTCAATGGCAGCGCGCTGGCAGCAGGCGCTGGCGCTCAGAATCCCGCCACCGCTGGTGCTGCTGCTGTGCGGGCTGGCCGGCTGGGCGCTTGACTGGCGTTGGCCGCTGGCGTTGCTGCCGCAGCCAGTAGCCCGGCTGGCGGGGCTGGCACTGTCTTTGGCGGGGGGGGGACTGGCGCTGGCGGGTGTGCTGCAGTTCCGCCGCGCCCACACCACGATCAATCCGCTCAATCCTTCCCGTAGCAGCCATCTGGTGGAGGAAGGGCTGTACGCCCGTACCCGCAATCCGATGTATCTGGGCATGGCGCTGGCGCTGGCCGGCTGGGGGTGTGTGCTGGGCAATCCGCTGAGCTGGTTGGGTGTGCCGTTGTTTGTGAGCTGGATCACCTGGCTGCAGATCAAGCCCGAGGAACAGGCCTTGCGCCAGCGCTTTGGCCCGTACTTCGAGCAGTATTGCCAGCGGGTGCGGCGCTGGCTCTAACTCTAACAGCCTGCAAGCCGCGCCCAGCTTGCCTCGCAGGCCGGCCTGCAGGCCGCTCTGGTATTGGCTCCCAGGCTGCCTATCTGGCGTGTTTTCGTGGGATGGCAGGGCGCAGGATGAGCGAGGCGAGGTAACCTGCCCCGGCCAGCAGGATAATCGTTGCCCCGGTCGGTAAATCCGGCCCGAACGATAGCGCCAGTCCGCCCGAGGTGAGTAGCATGCCCAGGCCGATCGAGCCGAACATGATCAGATGCAGCCGGCGGGTAAACTGGCCGGCAATCGCCGCTGGCAGGGTGAGCAAGGCAATAACCAGAATCAGCCCGACCACCTGGGTCAGCACTACCACCGTGACGGCCACCATGCCCAGCAGCAGCATGTACAGCGGCACCACCGGCACCCCGCGCAGCCGGGCGTATTCCTCGTCGAAACACAGCGCCAGAAACGGCCGGCGCAGCCACGCCACCAGCAGGATCAGCGCCAGGTCGAGCCCCGCCATCCAGTAAAGTTCGGTGGGCGAGAGCATCAGGATGTTGCCGAACAGGTAGCTCATCAGGTCGGTGGTGTAGCCAGGCGTTTTGGCGACGAACACGATGCCGACCGCCATGCCCACCGACCACATCACGCTGATCAGCGTGTCTTCGTGCTCGCGCCAGCGCAGGTTGATCCAGCCGATCAGTATCGCCGCTGCCAGTGCTGCAATCAGCGCGCCCAGTTGCGGGCTGGCGCCGAGATAAGCCGCAATGCCCATGCCGCCGAGGATGGTGTGGGCGATGCCGCTGGCGAGGTAGGCGATGCGCTTGGCGACCACGTAGGTGCCGACAATGCCGCAGCAGGTGCTGGCCAGCAGGCCGCCGATCAGGGCGTATTGCAGGAAGGCGTGTTGTTGCAGGGCGCTGAAAAAGTCGCTCATGGTCGGTTCAATGGCTGTGGGTGAGCTGGTGTACGTGCTTGCCGTACAGGTGTTCCAGTTCATGCGGATCGAGCTGGTCCACCGCGTGGCACACCAGCCTGCGATTGAGGCAAGCCACGCGGTTGACGTAGTCGGAAATGAAGCCGACATCGTGCGAGACGACAATGATGGTCATGCGCTGGTTGAGGTGGCGCAGCAGCTCGAAAATGGTCTTTTCGGCACGGACATCGACGCTGGCAGTGGGTTCGTCCAGCAGCAGGATGTCGGGTTGGCTGGCCAGCGCCCGTGCCATCAGTACCCGTTGCAACTGGCCACCGGAGAGCGCGCCGATCGGCCGTTCGCGCAGCTCCCAGATTTCGGTTTCACGCAGCGCCTGTTCGGCCAGCTGCCTGTCCGCGGCGCTGTTGCCACCAAACCAGCGGCGCGGCATCAGCCGGCCCAGCAGCACTGTTTCCCACACCGAAATCGGAAAATCCCTGGTGAAATTGGCGTATTGCGGCACGTAGCCGATGCGCTCAACACTGCGTCTTGGCGCCTGGCCGAATACCTGCAGCTCACCACTGTCCGGCTGCAACAGGCCCAGCATCAGCTTCAGCAGCGTGCTTTTTCCGCCACCATTGGGGCCGACGATGCCGACGAAATCACCTTTTGCCACTTCAAGCTGGATGGCCTGCAGTACCGGCGCTCCGGCGTAGGCGAAGTGCAGATCACGGATAGCAATGACAGGTGACATGTAACGCCCTCAACGGCTGGCGGCAATGGCTGCAGCAGCCGTTTCCAGATTGGCCAGGACGTTTTCGGCCAGATCGTCGAGCGTCTCGACCCGTGCATTCAGGCCGCGGGCGATATTGCCGGCGGCACGGGCGCTGAACTGTGGCTGCACGAACACCACTTTGACCTGCTCACGCTGACCGATGGCGATGATCTGAGCCAGCGTGCGCGGGCCAGGCTCCTTGCCTTCGTATTCAATCGGCAACTGCTGCAGGCCGAAGGCATCGGCAAAATAGCCCCACGACGGGTGGAACACCATGAAGCGCTTCACCGTCGATTGGGCCAGCGATGCGCGAATTTTCTGCTCGCTGCGGTCGATGTCGCGCAGCAGCGCCGCCTTGTTCTGGCGCAGTTCGGCATGGCTGGCTGGCGGCAGGCTGCGCGCCAGTTCGCGTTCGAGGGTTGCCGCAATCAGCCGCAGATTGGCGGGGCTGGTCCACACATGCGGATCGTTGCCGCCGTGGCCGTGTGCATCGTGGTCGTGGCCCAGCTCCAGCATCGCCTCCTGCTGACGCAGCCTGATTCCGGCGCGCATATCCACCACCCTCGTACCCTGACTGCGCTGCAGCTTGCCCAGCCAGCTGGTTTCAAAACTCATGCCGGTGGCAACATACAACTGTGCCTTGGCCAATTGCGCCACCTGCGCCGGGGTCGGCTCGAAGGTGTGCGGATCTTTGCCGCCGCTGACTAGACTGCTGACCGTCACCCAGCGCCCGCCGATTCGCTCCAGCAGATATTTCTGTGGCAGCACACTCACCGCCACCGGCAATGGCGACGTTGCGCCGTAGGCCGGCAAGGCAAACAGTGGCAGCAGACGCAGCAGCAGGCGGAGGATGAACGGTGGCATGGCGGTGAAATGTAATAATGTTGCAAAAACGGCCCATTGTAGCCGAAATTCTGTCTTGCCGACGGGAGAATCCTTTTCCATATTTCCAGAAGAGCGCGATCATTTGCCGCGTGAATGCCGAATGGGGGAACCATGAAACCAGATCAGCTTCTTGCCTGGTCGCTGTTACTGACGTTAAGTGCATGTACCGGGGGGGGCGGCGGTGAGGACGGAAACCGCGGCAGCACCGGGAGCACCGATACAGGAAATACTGGTGCGCCAGCGTCGGTGTTTGCGACAGAAGAGACCGATGCAGTGAAAGATGTGGCCGCGGTCTATGCGGTCGAAAAGCAGCAAGTGCTCGCTGCTTCAGTGATCACGGTCGATAGCGATACCTGGACTTTTGCCGATATCAA
This sequence comes from uncultured Burkholderiales bacterium, assembly GCA_964495595.1. Taxonomy (GTDB): domain Bacteria; phylum Pseudomonadota; class Gammaproteobacteria; order Burkholderiales; family SCOH01; genus CALMFQ01. The sequence goes on from CAZBWH010000014.1 coordinate 16,373, forward strand.
TAATGATATTGATGATACGGACGCCTCGACGCCAGAGATTGATGCTCACATGGTTATCGACGGCTTCCCTGACGACGGCAAGCCCGTCAACGCCACGATTCGCCTGCGCGGGCATAGCTCACGATTGGCAGAGCAGAAGTCATATCGCATCAAACTGGCCAAGGACGCCGGGTTGTGGCGTGGAGAGCAGACTTTTCAGCTAAACAAGCATCCCTGGGACGTTACCCGGCTTCGGAACAAGCTGGCGTTCGATCTGTTCCGCGACATCGCACATATTCCCAGCCTGAGAACCCAGTTCGTACGGATGCAGGTGAGCAATCTGGATCAGAAACGGGTTCAGTATGCCAACGCTGATTTTGGCTTGTTTACGCATATCGAGAAAATGGGGAAGGAGTACCTGGCCAATCGGCAGTTGCCGACCGACGGCAATATCTACAAGGCAGAAGATTTTGATTTTACTTTCAATGACAACCTGAAGCTGGACAGCAGCGCCAATGCGGCCAGTAAATCAGCCTTCGAAACGGTGTTGAGCCTGGAGGCAGATAACAAGAATCACCAAACCCTGCTGTCAATGATTCAGGCCGTTAATGACGAGGGGACGCCTTTCGATAAGACCTTCGGCCAGTATTTTGACAAAAGCAACTATCTGACCTGGCTGGCTTCCAGCATCTTGCTGGGAAATCGCGACACCATTAACCAGAATTTTGCCCTCTATCAGCCCAAGGCAGGCACCCGATTCTATTTCCTGCCATGGGATTATGATGGCGCCTTTAACTTTGAAGACCAGCCAGACCAGCGTAGCAAACCGCTTTATGCACCTTGGCAATTGACGCTCGCCAATTGGTGGGGTGTGCCGCTGCATCGTCGCTTTATCCAGGATGCCAGGAATCTGCAGGACTTGAAGCTAGCGGTAGATGAGCTCTATGCCAGGTATCTGACCGCAGACCAAATCAAGGCAAGACTGGATGCCTACAAGCCGCTGGTCCAGCCCCTGATTTTGGCTGATCCTGACCGTGCGCATTTGCCGCTCGCCGGTAATGCTGCCGTTGAGCAGGAATGGCAAGACGAGGTTGCACGCATCGCGACCGTACCCAAACTGAATCGGGATCGCTTCTTCAGCACGCTTGAAAACCCCATGCCATTCTGGCAAGCCGCTACTTTGCAGGCAAACGGCAGTGTGCTGTTCACCTGGGACGCTGCAGTCGACCTGCAGGGGGATTCGGTTAGCTACACCGTGGCGCTGGCCAGAACGCCCGATTTCAGCAGCCCATTGTGGCAGCGCGAAGTCAACGGCACCGACGCCAGTACCACCGGCCTGGTAGACGGCGTTTACTATCTCAAGGTTGTTGCCAGGGACAGCAAAGGCAACATCCAGGGGGGCTTTGATGTCACACGGGTCGGGCAGCAATCCTACTTTGGCGTGTATTCATTCGAAATCAACAAGGGTAGTTTGAGTCGCCTCTAAACGCCTAGTCGTCCGTAAGCGATTGCCGCCTGGATCAAATGATGCGCAATGCTGATTGGGCCAGGCAGGGCAGGCAGGGCATCGGGTGAGTAGAAACCCGCGGCCTCGATTTCAACCCCGTCCGGCGCCAGCTCGCCCGCTTCGTAATCGGCAAAAAAAGCGATCATCATCGAGTGCGGAAACGGCCAGCTCTGGCTGGCGAAGTAGCGCAGGTTGGTGACGCTGATGCCGACTTCTTCCCGCACCTCACGGTGCACGGTTTGCTCCAACGTCTCGCCGGGTTCGACAAAGCCGGCCAGCGCGCTGAACATGCCGGGCGGGAAGTGGGGCGAGCGCGCAAGCAACAGTTGATCGCCCTTGCGCACCAGTACCATGATTGCCGGCACCAGTCGTGGGTAGGCAAGTTGGCCGCAGCTGGGGCAGACGCGGGCACGCTCGCCGGGTTTGCGTTGCGTTGGTGTGCCGCAATGGCCGCAGAACAAGTGCTCGCGCTCCCAGTTCATGATCTGGATCGCCCGGGTTGCTACGCCAAAATGTGCATCGGCGAGCTGCCCCCAGGCGTGGCGCAGATTCAGGCTGCGGTATTGATCCGGCAGCGGCTGGCCCGCATCCAGCTCGGCCGAAACACAATGGGTGCCATCGGCAAACTGGCCAAGATACTGGCGGCGCAGCACACTGCCGGCCAGCCCTTGCTCAAAAGGCAATTGGCCGGTGGTGCCGTCGAGCAGCAGTTGTTGCTGGTGAAAGCCGAACCACAGTACCGGGCCCGCCAGATCAGCCGGGGCTTCAACGCCGGGCGTAAAGTCGATCAGCCACTGCATGTCAGATGTCGCCGCGCAGCATCAGTTCACGCAGCCAGAACAGGCCGGCAAGGGTCTTGCTGTCGGTAATCACGCCGTTCAGCACCTTGGCGAAAGCCTCCTCTGGTGTCACGGTCAGCAGCTCGATGTATTCGCCCTCGTCGAGGTGCTTGTCACCGGCAATCAGGTCAGTGGCGAGGTAATACTCGATTCTTTCGTCGGCGTAACCGATGCAGGCGTGGCCGGTGCCCAGATGGCGCCAGCTGGCTGCGCGGTAGCCGGTTTCTTCCTGCAGCTCGCGTTGGGCGGTAGCCAGCGGTTCTTCGCCAGGGTCGATCTTGCCGGCAGGAATCTCCAGAAACTCGCGCTGCAAGGCGTAACGGAACTGTTTTTCCAGCAGCAGCCTGCCGTCCGGCAGCAAGGCCAGAATCGCTACCGCGCCGGGGTGGCGGATGTATTCACGGGTCGCCGTGCCGCCATCTGGCAGGCGGACAGTATCTTGCCGGACTTTCAGAAATACGCCACTGAAGGCTTCGCGGCTGTCCAGACAGGTCTCAAACTTGGGAGGAGTAGGGGTAGTCATTGCGGGTCCAGCGAGCGGTAAACAATGTCGAGCACTTCCAGTTCTTCCACACCGCCGGGGGTGCGCAGATACACCGTATCGCCCACCCGGCTTTTCAGCAGGGCCCGCGAGATCGGCGAGACCCAGCTGACGTGGTTGCGGGTCGGATTGATTTCATCCATCCCGACAATGGTCACCGTGGTTTCGTCGCCATCGTCATTGCAATAAGTCACGGTAGCGCCGAAAAACACCTGCTCCGGGTTTTGAGTTTCCGGATCAACCACTTCGGCAAACTCCAGCCGCTTGGTGAGAAAACGGATCCGCCGGTCGATTTCACGCAGCCGGCGTTTGCCGTAAATGTAATCACCGTTTTCCGAGCGGTCGCCATTCGAGGCCGCCCAGGACACAATACCGACGACCTCCGGCCGCTCCTTCTTCACCAGTTGGGTCAGCTCGTCGCGTAGCTGGCGGTGGCCAGTTGGCGTCATGTAATTCCGGCTGCCGGCTGGGATTTTCAGCTCGGCGGGCAGCTCGTTTTCATCATCTTGCTCAGATTCACGGACAAAGGCTTTGTTCATGACACGCTCATTCAGCAGTCTAGGCAGGAGATTGTACAAAAACCGTGTCTGGGTGGGCAGAAATTGGCAGCCGGCCGGTCTGCAACAACCCCAAATGCAACAGGCCGCCAAGCGGCGGCCTGTCCGGAGAAAGCCATGGCTCTGGTTCAGACGCCCAGCTCTTCCACCCACGCCAGCGCAGAAATATGGTCACGGTTAAGCATTTCCGGAGTAATGTGCAACTGCTCTGCCAGTGGCCGGACATTGGCCATCGCCGGGTCTTCACAAGCTTCGGCCAACTCGAGGAATGGCCCGTACATGCCCGTGCGATGCAACAGGGCCTCACTAACCGCATCAGGCAGCAGCAGGTTTTCCAGGATTTTCTCCATCGGCATCTCCAGCATGACATCCAGCAGCGAGAAGACGCCCACCACAAACAGGTTGTCGCGATCCTGTCCTTCAAGGAAGTGCTGGCCAAACAGCTCAACCAGACGGCCACGGGTAACGGCGGTTTTCATCAGCGCCGGTGGTGTGGCATTTTCCGCACCGGCAGTAACCAGCAGCAGGGTCAGCCAGCGGTAAAGCTTCTGGTAACCCAATATCGTCACTGCATGGCGGAATGAATGAATTTCGCACGAGAGGCCAAAGCCGGCCGAATTGATGTACCGCAACAGCTTGAATGACAGGGCGACATCCCGCTTCAGCGCGTTTTCAATGTCCCTGATCTCGGCATTGTTGCGCAACATGTTCAGCAGGTTGAGAATGTTGGCGTAAGCCGGATTGATGACCTTGGCGGTCAGGGTTTCCGGGTGTGCAAAATAATAACCCTGGAAGCAATCGAAACCCAGATCCCAGCAGGTCTTGAATTCATCCTTGGTTTCCACCTTCTCCGCCACCTGCATCACCGGGAAGCGGCGCAGGTCTTTGGATATCTGGCCAATTTTGCCCAGGCCGACTTCCTGAATGTCAACCTTGACGTAATTGGCCACTTCCAGGAATGGAGCGTTTTCCGGCGACATGACAAAGTCGTCCAGCGCAATGCCGAATCCCTGGCTGCGCAGTTCACGGGCACGCTGCAGCAGCTCGGGCGTCGCCTGGACGGATTCAACGATTTCCAGCACCACCCGCTGCGGATGCAGCAACTCCAGAAAGTTGCTTTCAAGCATGGCGTAAGCCACGTTGATAAAGGCCAGTTTGTTGCCAACCAGCCATTCGGTACCCATATTGCTCAATGTGTTGACCAATACGTTGGTACCCGCTTGTAAATCACTGGAAAACTCGGCGGTTTCCGCAAATTGATCGAGGCGGAACAGCAGCTCGTAGCCGATGATCTGCTGTTGGCGGTTCAGGACGGGTTGTCTGCCTATAAATGCGTGATCAGCCATGATGGTCTACTTCTGAATGAGCTTGAATAAATACAATCGACTGCCAATTGCCAAAACTGGCCTAGCAGATCAGCGATTGCGGCTTCAGTGCCTCGGACGTTTCTGTCGTGTCGGCATCCAGCAGGTCTTCCATGTTTAGCACCAGCACCACCGAACCATCGCCTGACAAGGTAGCTCCGGCGATGCCGGCAGGGCGGATGTTCTGCAATGGTTTGATGACTACATCGTCGCGTCCGATGAAGCTTTCGATGGCCAGTACGAACGAATGCTCGGCCGACTGCATCAGCACACCAAACAGCGGCCGGCGCTCTTCGGTCCAGCCAATCAGGCTGGCCAGCGAGCGTACCGACAGGATTTCGTCGCGCACGACCACGGTCGCGCGACCGGAAATTTCCTGAATCATCTCCGGGCGCAGCGGAATGATCTCGCGAACCATCGCCAGCGGTACGGCAAATGGCTGGTCGCATACCTTGACCACCAGCACCGGCAGGATCGCCAGCGTCAGTGGCAGCGAAATGCTGAACCGCGTACCTTCCCCTACCACCGACACGATGTCGATGCGGCCATTCAGCTTTTGAATGTTGGTTTTCACCACATCCATACCGACGCCGCGGCCGGAAACGCTGGAGATCTGGTCCTTGGTCGAGAAGCCAGGCAGGAAAATCAGCTGCAGGCTCTGCTTTTCGTCCAGGCTATTGGCGGTTTCTGCGTCGATCAGGCCTTTTTCGATGGCCTTACGGCGGATGACATCTGGCCGCATTCCCCGGCCATCGTCGGAAATCTCGATCAGGATGTGATCGCCCACCTGAGTGGCCGTCAGCTGCACCAGTGCCTTGGGGGGCTTGCCGGCCGCCATGCGGTCTTCCGTCGTCTCGATCCCGTGATCCACGGCATTACGCACCAAGTGCACCAGAGGATCGTTCAGATCCTCAATCATGGTCTTGTCGAGCTCGGTTTCTTCGCCTGTAATGACCAGCTCGACATCCTTGCCCAGTTGGCGTGCCAGGTCTCTCGCCAGGCGCGGGTATTTCTGGAATAGCCGCCCCACCGGCTGCATACGCGTTTTCATCACGGCGTTTTGCAGATCGGAGACCAGCAAGTCAAGCTGGCTGACGGCTTCATCCATGGCCCGGAGCGTGTTGGCATCGGTGCGGCCGGCCAGGATATCGGAGCGCAGGGTGGTCAGCCGGTTTTTGGTCAGGCCGATTTCACCGGAGAGGTTCAACACCTGATCCAGCCGCACCGTGTCGATACGGATGGTGGTTTCCTGAGTCGCCAGCTGCTGGGGGGCGGCTGTCTTGGGCGCCGGAGCGGCCGTGCGCGGTGGCGCCAGATCGGCTACCGGGGAAGGCTGGGCAGCGGGTGCAGCATGGGCCGGCGGCAGGGCGCTGATGGCTGCGGCTGGCTCGATCACATGCGCCGCTGCAGGCTGAGACGCCACTGGCGCTGAGGGTGCTGCGGGCTGCGTGGCGACTGCCGGCGCTGCGACAGCTGCCGGTGTGGCGATTGGTTCGCCGAGCAACACCTTGTAGAGCGTTCCCCAATCCGGCTCACTGGCGCCCGGCTGATGGGTCGATAGTGGCCCGGTTGCCGCCGAAGCCGCCACAGGGGCTGCTGGAGCGGGTGGCGGTGCGGCGGCGGGGGCGGGGGCGGGGGCGACTTGCAGGTTGCCCGCCAGCGCAGCTTCCAGGCGGGCGATGATCTCAGGGTCCGCCGGGCCGGGTACCCGCGCTTGCGCCAGATAACCAAACATGTCGCGGACGACGGCAGTGGCGGCAAGGATGACATCCAGCAACTCGGGGGTGAGCGGAATTTCTGAGTTACGCAACTTGTCGAACAGGTTTTCCGTTCGGTGGCACAGGCTGACCAGGCTATCGACGTTCAGAAAGCCCGCGCCACCCTTGATGGTGTGAAAGCCGCGAAAGATATCATTCAGCAACCCCTTGTCGTTGGGGCGCTTTTCCAGCTCGACCAGCTTGTTGTCGACTTCCGACAACAGTTCGGAGGCTTCTGTGAGGAAGTCCTGCAGCAGGTCTTCCATCCCGGCGAAATCACTCATTGTGGGTGTCCTTGTCGAGTCACTGGCAATCAGAAGCCGAGGCTTTCCAGCAGGTCATCAACCTGTTCCTGGCTGGTTACCACGTCGGTTCGGCCTTCGGCAGAAATGACCGGGCCATTCATCAGGCCGGTATCGGCCCGCTTGTTGGGTGACGAGAATTCAACCAGGAAAGAAAGCAGATGGCCCTCCATATCCTTGGCCATGGTAATGATCTTTTTTATCACCTGGCCGGTAAGGTCCTGGAAGTCCTGTGCCATCATGATTTCCAGCAGTTGGGCACTGGTTTCCTTGCTGTGGTTTTGAACGGTACCAAAGTATCCGCGGGTATCGGTTACCAGAGTCTTGAATTCATCCACCGACAATTTCTTGTCGAACAAGGCCTGCCAGCGGGCAGCAAGTTCTTCGGTGTTCGATTGCAGCTTGTCCTGCAGCGGCATGGCCGCATCCACTGCATTCAGCGCCCGCTCGGCGGCCTGCTCCATCAGGGTGGAAATATAGGCCAGACGCTCGCGGGCATCGGGGATCACCGATGCCGCCTCTTCCAGCGATTTGTCGTAGCCCAGTTCGCGCAAAGTGTCATGCAGCTTGCGGGTCAGGTGGCCGATTTTCGAGAACATGCTGTTCGCCGGTTCGGGAAAATCTTCCAGATTGCCAAAAGCTGCCATGTCATCCATTGGCGCACTGGTCACGGGGACGGCAGGGGGCGGGGCGGCAGGGGCCGCATCTGCTGTGGTGGTTGCCGGGCCACCATTATTGGCTTTGACAATGCTGTCAAACAGGGCTTCCAGATCGTCCGAATCGCCGCTTTCCAGAGTCGCGTTGCTCACGGTTGTCTCCTGTTATTTATTCATGTTCTGGAAAATCTTGTTGAGCTTCTCGTCAAGCGTTGCCGCGGTAAACGGTTTGACGATGTAGCCGCTGGCGCCTGCGGTGGCGGCTTCGATGATGTTCTCCTTCTTGGCTTCGGCAGTAATCATCATCACGGGCAGGTGCTTGAGCGCCGCATCGGCACGAATGGCCTTCAGGAGTTCGATACCGCTCATATTGGGCATGTTCCAGTCGGTGACAACAAATTCGAAGCTGCCGTTTTTCAACTTGTTCAGGGCAATCTGCCCGTCCTCCGCTTCTTCGACGTTGGAAAATCCCAACTCTTTCAGAAGATTGCGAACGATCCGTCGCATCGTCGAAAAGTCATCGACAACCAGGAATCGCATATTCTTGTCAGACATTATTTCTCTCCGCTAGCGCACAAACAGTGATTCGGGCTAGTGTGCAAAGTTAAAACCAGGTCGGTAGCCGGAGCTGTGACGTTATCCCGTGAGCAATGGCGTAATCGTGTCGGCCAGCACCAGCGGGTCGAATTTTGCCACATAGGCGTCCACTCCTACACTGCTGCCCATGGCGCGGCTGGCATTTGAAGACAGCGATGAGTGCATGACGACCGGAATGCCGCGAAAGCGCAGATCGGATTTGATGTGCTTGGTCAGCACGTAACCGTCCATTTCCGGCATTTCTGCATCGACGAGAATCAGCTTCAGTGTCTTGCTCAGTGGTTCGCCATCCTGCGCGGTGCGGTTGGCGATGCCCTGCAGTTTGTCCCACGCTTCCTTGCCGTTATTGGCCTGAAAATACTTGACGCCAATCTTGTCCAGTACCGAGACGATTTCCTTGCGGGCAATCGCCGAATCATCGACAAAAAACATGAAAGTGTCCTGTTCGATGTGTGCCTTGGGCATGTCTGGGACGATTTCTTCACCGGTTACCGTGGAGAGAATGTGCTCGACATCCAGAATCGATACCAGCTTGCCATCGGGCAATTCGGTGATGGCTGTGATCATTCCCTGATGTCCGGCCAGCATGGATTCGGGGGCCCGCACCTTGTCCCAGTCGACACGGATGATCCGGTCGACATCGTGAACCAGGAACGCCTGCGTGTGCTTGCTGAATTCGGTGACGATCATCGTGTCTGCCAGTCGGTCTCCGCCACGAGACGCGCCGATGAACTTGGAAAGTGAGATCACCGGGATGATGTTGCCGCGCAGCGAGATCACTCCTTCCACGCCAAACGGCATGTTGGGAGTCTTGGTGACCTTGGGCGTCTGGGAGACTTCGCGAACCTTGAATACATTGATGCCGAATATTTCCTTGGTGCCTAGCGAAAAAAGCAGGATTTCCATTTTGTTGGAACCTGCCAGTTTGGTCCGGGCATCGACGTTTTCCATCAACGATTCGTTGCTGTGAGCAACCATACTATTCAGTTTCCTGTGTGGTTAGCGGTGGTAGCCGGCCGCATGCATATGGCCTTCAGTCAGGATTCGGGTAACCGCATCGCACAGCTTTTGCGGTTCGAATTTGGATACATAGCCGTCGACGCCGACCGATGCGCCCAGCTTCTGGTTCGATGCTCCGGACAAGGACGAGTGCATCAGCACCGGAATGCCGGCAAACCGCCCATCGCTCTTGATCGACTTAGTCAACATATAGCCATCCATCTCCGGCATTTCAATGTCGGTCAGGATCAGATGCAGTATCGTTTTCAGCTCGATGCCCTGTGCTTCGGTCTGGTTGGCCAGCTTTTGCAGATCTTCCCACGCCCGCCGGCCGTTGATTGCCGACATGGTACGCATGCCCATCGACTGCAGGGTGCGTTCGATCTGTTTGCGGGCAATCAGCGAATCGTCAGCGAAGAATACGGTTTTGCCTTCAGTGCCGGCCGGCTTGATGCCGCTGAACTGTAGCTCTTCTTCGAAACGGGGTGATGTCTCGGCCAGGACTTTTTCCACGTCCATCATCATGATCAGCTTGCCGTCCTCCACCTCGGTGACAGCGGTGACCAGGCCGCCCATCTCCATCTGCAGCATTTCCGGTGGCACGCGCATTGATGACCAGTCCAGCCGCAGGATGGTGTCGACGCCTTCGACCAGAAAGCCCTGAGTGTGGCCGTTGTACTCGGTCACGATCATGATTTCCCGCTTGGTTTCGGTTTCGACACCGGCATAGCGGGCCAGATCGACAACTGGCACCAGCGCGCCGCGAAGGCTGACCATGCCTTCCACCGCCCTGGGCATGTCCGGGGCACGGGTGATTTCCGGTGTACGCATCACCTCGCGCACCTTGAATACGTTGATGCCGAAGTTTTCCCTGCGGCCGGTGCGTTGATCGACACCGAGCGTAAACAGCAGGATTTCAAGTTTGTTGGTGCCCGCCAGTCTGGTGCGCGCATCGATGTTTCTTAACAGTTCAGACACTGTGCTACTCCAGTGATCTTGTTCCGAGGGGGTCCTGTGCCAGGCGCAAAAGCCGGGGCCTTGATTCAGGCAGGCCCGGCCGGAATGGCCTTCCGTTAATCGTAGAACACGGAGCCGTGAATTGCATGGGCGCTGGATTGGGCTACAGGCATGGAATTCAGGCAATAATGCCCTTTACTTATATAGTAGGTGAACAGCCGTCTGTCACGGCATTTGCAAGATGGAGCGCAAGCGATGATTGAAAAAGGCAGTCTGCCGGATCTGTCCGGGCACACCGCTGCGAGTGCGGTTGCCGGTGCCAGCGATCTGGAGCAGGCGTTCCGGGTGTTTGTTGCTGCATCGCAGCAACTGGAGGGTGCATACGATGAGCTGCAGCAACAGGTGGCGCGACTGACCGAGGAGCTGGCGGTCGCCAATGGTGAGCTGCGGCGGCAGTATGCAGAAAAAGCGGCGCTGTCCGGCCGGTTGCAGGCGTTGCTGGAGGCGTTGCCCGCCGGAGTGGTCGAGGTGGATGGCCAGGGTGTGGTGCAGGCGATGAATCTTACGGCTGTCGGCATGTTCGGTGCCGATACCTGTGGCCGGTCATGGGCAGCGATACAGCAGGAGACGCTGGAGCCAACGTTCAACGAGGCTGAGTGCCTGCTCCGGCGATCGGCCGAGCGTTGCATCGTGGCGCCGGTGGTGAGTGAATTACCGGAGGGGCAAGGGTACATCGTACTGGTTCATGACGTGACTCAGGCGCATCAGTTGCAGCAGCAACTGGCGCACCACAAGCGGCTGTCGGCCATGGGTGAGATGGCTGCTGTGCTGGCCCACCAGTTGCGCACTCCCTTGGCGGCAGCCTTGCTGTACGTTGCCAACCTGCAGCGGCCAGGGGTTCGGCCTGACGATGTGCAGCGCTTTGCCAGCAAGGCCGTCGGCCGTCTGAAGCATCTGGAAAAACTGGTGCAGGACATGCTGCGCTTTGTTCGTGGCCAGGGCAGCGGTACGCTGGAATCCGTGGCGATCGATGCCGTGGTGGCCGATGCCGCTGCCAGCGTCGAGTCTGGCCTGCAGGCGGGAGAGCTCGATCTGCACGTGCATTTGCAGGATGGGGGCTGTGAGGTGCTGGCAGACCGGCAGGCGCTGCAATCGGCCCTGGTAGCGTTGCTGGAAAACGCGATCCAGGCAAGCCCGGCTGGCGCAGTGATTGACTTGTCGGTAGCGATCGAGCAGGAAATGGTGTGTTTGCGGATTCGCGACAGCGGCCCGGGCATCGACCCGGCCATCCTGCAGCGGCTGTTCGAACCGTTTTTCACCACGCGCAGCCACGGCACTGGTCTCGGTCTGGCCATTGTAAAAAACGTTATCGAGGGCATAGGTGGGCAGGTGCAAGTCAGCGCTGAATCAGGCCGTGGCGCCGAGTTTATTCTGGTGTTGCCTGTTTCAAAGTCGCCATCTATTGTTAGCTAAAGCACGGCTGCTGGCCGCGTGCGGCTTGGTGACCCTGTCTGGCGGCCGGCTCGATGCGCGGCTGGTGCGCAGAAGATATCCGTCGATTCTTGAGGAAAAACATGAGCCCTACGGTCGAAGTTAACGGCAAGGTTGCCAAGGTGATCCTGGCAGGACAATTCGATTTCAATTCGCATCGTGAATTCCGCTCCGCGTGCGAAAGCGTGATCGGTAACCCGAACGTCAGCGAAGTACAGATCGATTTCCAGAAAGTAACCTATCTCGACAGCTCGGCGCTGGGCATGTTGCTGCTGGTGAAGGAAAAAGTCAGTGCGGTGAATAAGTCTCTGGCACTGGTGAATTGCAAGGATTCGGTGCGTCAGGTGCTCGAAATAGCCTGCTTTGGCAAGATTTTCTCCATTCGCTGACCGTCTGGTCAGCCTTCCGGTCGAGTCATGAAAATCCTCATCGTCGATGACGCGGAGATCATGCTTCTGTTGATCCAGAAGTTTGTCTCTACGCTGGGCCATCAAACCATTACCGCGACCAACGGCCAGATTGCGGTTGATCTTTACCAGTCCGAACGTCCTGACCTGGTGTTGATGGACATGATGATGCCGGTGATGGATGGGCCGGAAGCGTCGATGCGGATCAAGGCGATCGCCGGCAACAAGTGGGTACCGATCGTTTTTGTGACCGGCATCGGTGAGGAAAACCGGCTGGCCGAGGCGATCGAGCAGGGGGCTGACGATTACCTGCTCAAGCCGATCAATTTCCGCATTCTCGAAGCCAAGATCAAGGCGATCCAGCGCAGCATCGACCTGCAGCAGAAAGTGCGTGAGCAATCGGCAGTGCTGGCCGAGTACTACGAGCGGGCAGAAGAAGAAAAACGGGTGGCACGGCATTTGATGGAGCAGATGGTCAATGCCGATCGTCTAGCCGACCCGCAGCTGGAATACTGGATTGACCCGGCCGAGAGCCTGTCTGGCGATCTGATCGCGTCGGCGCGTACGCCGGGCGGTGTCTTGTATGTCATGCTGGCCGACGGTATCGGGCACGGCTTGACGGCGGCGTTGAATGTCTTGCCGTTGACTCAGCCGTTTTACACCATGACTGAAAAGGGGTTCACCCTGCCCGAAATCCTGGTCGAAATGAACCGCAAGGTTCGGCAAGTGCTGCCGATCGGCCGGTTTGTCTCGACAGCAATCGTGGCGGTCGATTCGGTGAATGGCACGCTGGAAATCTGGAATGGCGGCATGCCGGAAATCCTGTTGCTTGACCGTAACGGCGGGCGCCGCAATGGCTGGAAGTCAGGGCATCTGCCGATCGGCATTCTGCCGGTCGAGCGCTTTTCCGCCACGACCGAACACTTCCGGTTTGCTGCGGGTGACCGGTTGTTTCTCTGTTCTGACGGGTTGATCGAAGCCCATGTCGGCGATGGCGAACAGTTCGGCATCGACCGTGCGCTGGCGGCCTTGCATGCCACACCGGGTGAACCGGTGCGTGTTGAACGGCTGAAAGGGGCACTGAACCAGTTCATGGCGGGCGCGGCGCATCATGATGATGTGTCGGTGGCGCTGATCGATTGCGGCGAAGCGGTGCGGGTCGAGCAGAAATATGCTCCGGTCGAGCGCAAGGGGCTCGATTACAACGCGCCGTTGAGTGTTTGCTGGCATTTTCAGCTGGTGCTGGGTCCGGATGAGCTGCGCAACTGCAGTGTCGTGCCGTTCATCATGGAATTCGTCAAACAGATCGACCTGTTGCGGCACAGTCAGTCCGAGGTGTTCCTGATCCTGTCCGAGTTGTTCAACAACGCGCTGGATCATGGCGTGCTCGATATCGCCTCGACCCTGAAAAGCGTCAACGCCGGCATGGACGAATACTTGCGCCAGCGCATCGAGCGGTTGGAAAACCTGCAGGACGGCGAAGTCGAAGTCGATTTGTCGCTATTGCAGATGGGGCCCCGCAAGGTGCTGCGCATCCGCGTACGCGATACCGGTCGCGGCTTTGATCACGCTACGCGGATGGCTGCCGCCGACGATGATCTGCAGACGCACGGGCGGGGAATCCGCCTGTTGCGCAATCTGTCCAGTTCCATTCAGTACATGGGCGCGGGTAATGAAGTGGTGCTTTACTTCGAGCCCAAGCCCCGGCCTGCCGATGGGTAAGCCGGGTGGGGCTTTGTGTGTTGTTGATTGCCTGCCGGCTGAGCCGGCCGGGCGCCTAACTGATTATCGAGTGAATCCATGATGTCGGCTGCTCCTTCTTCTGAACTCTCCCTGTTTGGCCGTGTAGTGCAAAACTGGCGCAACAACATCCTGCTGGCTGTCGTCCTGTTGCTGCTGCTGGTGGCCGGATACGTATCCAGCATGCTGACACTGGCGGGGCTGCTGGTGGCGCTGGCGGTACTGGTGCTGACGCTTTCGCTGGCGCGGTTTGTTGCGGCAGAAGGCGACGATGCCACCGGGCCGGCGTCCGGCACCGGCGATGCCACTGCCGGCGGCGGGCCTTTGCTGCCGTTTCTGACTGCAGCGCAATCGGTAGACCGGCACCGGTCGCAGCAATACCGTGAAACCAGTGGGGAACTGGGCCAGGTGGGATCACTGGTGCGCGGGGCCATTGATACGCTGATCAACAGCTTTACCGCTATTTCGGCCCAGGCGCATTCGCAGCAACAACTGGCTATGGGCATGGTGCAGGCGCCCGGTGAAGGTGGCCAGCCGGATGTGAGTTTTTCCGATTTCGTTCAGGATACGTCGAACACACTGAGCGTGTTTGTCGACAACACCATCAAGAACAGCCAGACGGCCATGCGGCTGGTGGAGCGTATGTCGGACATCAGTACCGAGGTGGGCAATGTGCTGGGCATTCTGGGTGACATCGACCAGATTTCCAAGCAGACCAACTTCCTGGCACTCAATGCGGCCATCGAGGCAGCACGGGCCGGCGAATCGGGCCGCGGGTTTGCTGTGGTGGCCGACGAGGTGCGCAACCTGTCGCTGCGCACGGTGCAGTTCAGCCGCCAGATTCGCGGCAACATCGACCGGGTGCATCAGTATGTTGCGGCAGCGGAGAGCGCCATTTTTGCGCTGGCGGCGCAGGACATGAATTTTGCCCTGCAGTCTAAAAAGCGGGTGGAAGAAGCCATGCATGATGTGCAGAAAATGAACGAAAACATCCAGCACTCGCTGGTTCAGCTCAGCTCGCAGGCTTGCGAGCTGGAAAACCGGGTGGGTCAGGCCGTTACCTCGCTGCAGTTCCAGGACATGGTCAGCCAGCTGGTGGCGCACAGCCAGAGGCGGCTGGCAGCACTGGGCGAGATGGATACCATGCTGGCCGATACGCAAAGCAGCTTGATTCAATTGTTGCGGCAGGCTACACCGGATGAGCAGAGCAAGAATCTGATTCTTGACCGGCTGAGTGTGCTGCACCAGCGCAGCGAGCAGCTGCAGGTCGATCTGCGGCGTACCCCGGTCGCCCAAGAGAGCATGTCCAGTGGCGACGTCGATCTCTTCTGACCGGGTAGTCAACCAAGTAATCATAAACAGGGATGAAGCATGGCAAAGATGGTTTTGACAGTGGACGATTCCGCTTCGATTCGCCAGATGGTCGCGTTCACGCTCAAGAGCGCAGGGTATGAGGTGATCGAGGCTGCAGACGGCAACGCCGGACTGGCACAGGCCAAGAGCAATGCGGTCAGCCTGGTGCTGACCGATCAGAACATGCCCGGCATGGATGGCCTGTCACTGATCAAGGCGCTACGGGCGCTGCCCAACTACAAATCCACCCCGATCCTGATGCTTACCACCGAATCGAGTGACACCATGAAAAGCCAGGGGCGTGCGGCGGGTGCGACCGGCTGGCTGGTCAAGCCGTTCGATCCACAAAAACTGCTGGAAGTCGTTCGCAAGGTAATCGGCTGATCGCCCGGCGGCCGATGCCGCCAGCCGGCCTGACAACGCGTAGAGCAGGAATGGGTGCAGCGCATGAGTATTGACCTTACGCAGTTCTACCAGGTGTTTTTCGACGAAACCGCCGAGCATCTGGCCAATATGGAGTCGCATCTGCTGGATCTGGATGTGGCTTATCCCGACCCGGAAGAGTTGAACGCCATTTTCCGGGCAGCCCACTCGATCAAGGGTGCGGCCGGCACCTTTGGCTTTTCCGACCTGGCCGAAGTCACCCACGAGCTGGAAACCTTGCTCGACCGTTTGCGCAAAAACGAACTGGCGCTGCGGGTCGAGATGATCGACGCATTCCTGAATGCAGGTGATGTGCTCAAGGCCCAACTGGCCGCACACCGTGATGGCGATACGGCCGACCGGGCCGAGGCTGACCGGGTGTGTGAGGTGCTGCGCAATCTGGCGCACGACAAGGGCAGTGTGGCACGCGCCAGCGAGCAGCACAGGCTGGCCGAGGTGATGGGGGAGCGCAGTTTTGATATCCGGCTGCGCCTGCCGGACGGGATCAGCCGTCAGTTCATGCTGACCAATCTGGAAGGGCTGGGCCGGATGCAGGTGCTGGACGATGGCAGCCAGCCGGGCCGTTTCCATGCCCGGATCGTGACCAACCTCAGCCAGGCCGATCTGCGCGAATCGCTGGCATTTGTATTGCCGGCTGATTCCATCGACGTGCACGACAGCCACAGCGACATGGAAAACAGCCGGGGCTATGGATTCTTTGCGCCGCCCCCCAACGAGCCGCCGCCGCGCACCGAGAGCGGGGGCGAGGCATACGGTCTGTTTGAACCCGTAGGGGAAGAGCCCGCTTACGGCCTGTTTGATGACTCCGTGCCGGCTGCTTCCGAGACGGCACAGGAAGAGGGGCACGGATTCTTTCAGCCGGTGGGCGCCACAGCCTTCGATCCGGCGCCGGTCGCTCGTACGGCGCCGCCGGTGGCCAGCGCGCCGCGGCCGCCGGAGCCCCTGCCCCGGTCGCCGGATGCAGAGCGCAAGCGGCCAGCTGACAAGCAGAACATTGAAGCGTCGACTATCCGGGTCAGTGTGGAAAAGGTCGACCAGCTGCTCAATCTGGTCGGCGAACTGGTGATTACCCAGTCGATGCTGGCGCAGACCGCGTCGATGCTCGATCCGGTGGAATTCGAGCAAATGATGCAAGGCATTGGTCAGTTTGAGCGCAATACCCGCGAGTTGCAGGAAGCGGTGATGTCGATCCGCATGATTCCGATCTCGTTCGTGTTCAACCGTTTTCCCAGGGTGGTGCGCGATGTCGCGGCGCGGTTGAACAAACAGGTGGAATTGCGGCTGATTGGCGAAAACACCGAGCTGGACAAAGGTTTTATCGAAAAGCTGTCCGATCCGCTGACCCATCTGGTGCGCAACAGTCTCGATCACGGTATCGAGTCGGCGGATGTGCGGGTACAGCGTGGCAAGCCCGCATCCGGCACCCTGACGCTGTCGGCCTACCACCAGGGGGGTAATATCGTGATCGAGGTGCGTGACGATGGCGGTGGCCTGAGCCGCGATCGCATTCTGGCCAAGGCTCGCGAGCGGGGCATGAATGTATCGGACAGCATGCCGGATCAGGAGGTGTGGAATCTGATTTTCGAGGCAGGTTTTTCCACCGCTGCCGAAGTGACCGATGTTTCCGGTCGCGGGGTGGGCATGGATGTGGTGCGACGCAACATCCAGGAAATGGGGGGGCGGATCGACATCGAGTCCATGGCCGGCGTTGGCACTACCATGCTGATCCGCTTGCCGCTGACGCTGGCGATTCTGGATGGCATGTCGATTGCAGTCGGCGACAGCACTTACATCATTCCGCTGACCTTTATTGTCGAATCGCTGCAGCCCAAACCGGAAGAGGTCAAGACGCTGGCCAACCAGGGCCGGGTGCTCAGTATTCGCGGCGAATACCTGCCACTGGTGGCGTTGCACGAGCTGTTCAATGTCACGCCGCGGGTAACCGATTACTGCGAGGGGCTGGTGATTGTGCTGGAGGCTGACGGCAACAAGGTCGCGCTGTTTGTCGACGACCTGCTGGGCCAGCACCAGGTAGTGATCAAGAATCTGGAAACCAACTACCGGCGCGTGCCGATGATTTCCGGCGCCACCATCATGGGCGATGGCCGGGTGGCGCTGATTCTGGATGTCAACGCGCTGGTGCGCTATGCCTGTTGATGCGGCGGCAGCGGCCTGACGCGTCGCTGCCGGTACGCGCTCTATCTATCCGATTGACCAGACGCTCAGTCTGAATCCGGGAGCAAGCAAATGGAGAACAATGCAGTTCAGCTGACCAACGGCGACGCCGGGCGAGAAACCCTGGTATTTACGCTGGGCAAGGAAGAATACGGGATCGATATCCTCAAGGTGCAGGAGATCCGTGGCTACGATGCCGTGACGACGATTGCCAATGCCCCGGAGTTCATCAAGGGGGTGATCAATCTGCGCGGCACCATCGTGCCGATTGTCGATCTGCGGATCAAGTTCAAGCTGGGCAAGGTCGAGTATGACCAGTTCACCGTGGTGATCATTCTCAATGTGGCCAAGCGGGTGGTAGGTGTCGTGGTCGATGCGGTGTCGGACGTAATGACCCTGCTGCCCGGTCAGATCAAGGATGCCCCCGAGTTTGGCTCGGCGCTGCGCACCGAATACATCGAAGGTCTGGGTACGGTGGAGAGCCGGATGATCATTCTGGTCGATATCGAAAAGCTGATGACCAGCCAGGAGATGGAGCTGGTCGAGTCGGTGGCATGAAAAGCAAGACACTGCATCAGGAAAGGTGTGTCAAATGACTGTATCAAAGCACTCTGCATTGAGTCTGAAAGCCAAGCTGGTTGGGGCTTTTGGTATTTTGTTGCTATCACTGGCGATCATTGCGGTGGCCAGTTGGCGGGCATCCAGCCATATCGCAGAGCAGAGCCACAAACTGGCAGCCGAATCATTGCCGGAATTGCAGCAAGCTCAATTGCTGCTGAACAACGTCAATCTCATCGCACGCAAAGTGCGCAATGCCCAGATTTACGGCATCGCCAATGAACGGGATGCCCAGGCCGCCGCTGCGGAATTGGCTTCTTTGCCGGAAGTTCGCACGGAAAATGTTCGCATCCTGTCGGCCCTGGAAGATCTCGCCAGAAAAACCGGGAACACCGATCTGTTGGCCAAAGTGGCCGACGTCAAGAAGACCCGGGACAGCTACGTGGCGTTTCAGACCAGTTTTGTCGAGGCGTTCAATGGCCGGCGTTTAGATGTTTCCCGGTTGATATTGCTCAACGACATGGTGCCGGTGTATCGCGCCTTGCGCGAGTCGATCGAGGCGCTGGCCAAGGTGCTGGAGCAGCAAAGCATGGACATGGCCAGTGACATGGCCAGCAGCCAGCAACAAACCACTCGGCTGATTCTGGGGCTGGTGCTTGGCGGTATGGTGCTCGGGCTGGTGATTGGCGGCTGGTTGGTTCGTTCCGTGATGCGCCAGCTTGGCGGCGACCCGAGCCTGCTGGCGGATTCGGCCAGCAAGATTGCTGCCGGCCAGCTCGATTTCGAGTTGCCGGTCGCGGCGGGGGATAGCGGCAGTGTGCTGGCGCTGGTCAAGCAAATGCAAACCAGCCTGCAGGAGGGCCAGAAGCAGGCTATGGAAAACACCCGGATCCGCATGGCGCTGGATTCGGTATCGACCAGCGTGATGATTGCCGACGCCGAGCGCCGCGTCATTTACGTCAACCCGGCGCAGCAGAAGCTGCTGGCCGAGGCCGAAGCCGATATCCGCAAGGACCTGCCGCAATTCTCGGCCCGCAATATTGTTGGCCGGGTGATCGACGAATTCCACAAGAATCCGCAATACCAGCGCGACAAGCTGGCACAACTGCGTGGTACGCATACTGCACAGTTGCATATCGGTGGCCGTACTTTCCGGCTGGTGATGAATCCGATCGTTACCAGCAATGGGCAAAGCGCCGGTACGGTGGTGGAGTGGGTGGATCGTACCGCCGAGTTGGAACGGCTGGCCGCCGAACAGCAGTGGGCCGATGCGATGGCACGGGTGAACGCCGCGCTGGAAGCCACGTCAACCAATATCATGATTGCCGATGCGGATCGCAACATCATTTACATGAATCGTGCCGTGGTCGAGATGCTGACCACGGCGCAGGCGGATATCCGCAAGGCGCTGCCACATTTCGACGTTGCCAAAATCCTGGGCGGATCGATGGATGGCTTCCACCGCAATCCCGCGCATCAGGCCAGTCTGCTGGCCAACCTCACCCGTGTTCATCGGGCGCAGATTTCGCTGGGTGGGCGAACGTTTACGCTGGTGGCCAATCCGATCATCGACGACAAGGGCAACCGGCTGGGCTCGGTGGTGGAATGGACTGACCGGACTGCCGAAGCCGCGGTGGAAAAGGAAGTCGCCGAGATCGTCGCGGCAGCGGCAGCGGGCGATTTTGGCAAGCGCATCGACATGCAAAACAAGGAAGGATTTTTCAAGCTCCTGGGGGCGAGCATGAACCAGTTGCTGGAAACCAGCGAGGTCGGCCTGTCCGACGTACGCCGGATGCTGGTGGCGCTGGCAGAAGGCAACCTGAACGAGCGGATCGAGGCGGAGTATTCCGGCCTGTTCGGTGATCTGAAAGAAGCTGCCAACACTACCTCAGACCGGTTGCGCGACATTGTCGGCCAGATCGTCGAGGCGGTGGACACCATTTCGACCGCGTCGGGCGAGATTGCCGCCGGCAACCAGAATCTGTCCAGCCGCACCGAGTCGCAGGCGGCCAGCCTGGAAGAAACCGCCAGCAGCATGGAAGAGCTGACCAGTACGGTACGCCAGAATGCCGAAAATGCGCGCCAGGCCAACCAACTGGCGATTGGCGCGTCGGATGTGGCGGTCAGGGGCGGCAATGTGGTGGGGCAGGTGGTCAATACGATGAGCGCCATCACCGATAGCGCCAAGAAAGTGGTCGACATCATTTCGGTGATAGACGGCATTGCCTTCCAGACCAATATCCTGGCGCTGAACGCTGCGGTTGAGGCGGCACGTGCCGGTGAACAGGGGCGCGGCTTTGCGGTGGTGGCCAGCGAGGTGCGCAATCTGGCCCAGCGCTCGGCGGCAGCGGCCAAGGAGATCAAGGGGTTGATTTCCGAATCGGTGGAAAACGTCGAGGCTGGCAGCAAGCTGGTGGATGAAGCCGGCCGTACGATGACCGAAATCGTCAGCTCGGTGAAGCGGGTGACCGATCTGATGAGCGAAATCTCGGCGGCGTCGAACGAGCAGAGTCAGGGCATCGACCAGGTTAACCAGACCGTGACCGGACTGGACGAAATGACCCAGCAAAACGCTGCGCTGGTGGAGGAAGCGGCCGCAGCCGCCGAAAGCCTGCAGGAGCAGGCGCAGGCTTTGTCGGTGGCTGTGTCGGCATTTCAGCTCAGCGGCCGGGCGGCGCGTCCAGTGGCAAGGCTGAGCGGGCCGGCAACGTCAGCTTCGTCGCGCACAGCGGTCGCCAAGGCAGGTCGGGCGGCACCACGCGAGCTGCCCAAGCCGCTTTCCGACGACGAGTGGGAAGAATTCTGATCGGGTAGCAGCCCGTCGGACTTGAGCGGTCGTAGCGAGCCGAGTGGGAAAACGAGGACAGGTTTGCCCGTTTCGCCCGCTGGCGCAGCCGATCAGTCTCACGCCCGACAGGCCTGGAAAGCGCGCTGGTATTGGCCCCCAGGCTGGCCTGCAGACCAATACCAGCGCGCCTTCCAGGCCAATTGTTTTTTGGGTCCGGCGCTGCTGCCAGCCCGGTTTTATTCTCAAGGAGCAGTAGGATGTTGATCTTTTTCAAGCCTGCCATTCGGCTACTGAACCGGCTGGGTTATGGCGGCAAACTGATTGCCGTGGCGGTGGTGTTCATCGTGCCGATCATCGGCAGTCTGCTGGCCTTGACCAGCAACTACGGTGCCCAGATGGACACCACCCGCAAGGAAATGGCCGGGCTGGTGTACAGCCCGCCGCTGCTGGATTTGCTGCGTCAGGTGCAGGCGCACCGCGGGATGATGGCGTTGCGGCTGAACCAGCGCGAGATTGCGCAGGACAAGATCGACGCGGCCCGTTCTAGTGTGGCCAGATTATTGCAGCAGATTGATGGTTTGTCGGCGGCCGAAGCGGCCGAAATCCTGCCGCGCGATGCCTGGCAGCAGTGGAAACAGGATTGGCAGGCGCTGCTGGGTGCGGTGGCCGGCTTGACGCCAGCAGAGAGCTTTACCCGCCACACCGCGCTGGCCGAGCGGATGGTGGGGCTGATCGATGGGGTGACCAACAACTCCGGACTGGCGCTCGACCCTGATCTGGACAGCTACTACGTGATGCTGTCGTTGCAGACCAACCTGCCGCAGCTCACCGAACAGATGGGCCAGGCACGGGCCTTCGGCGCCAATGCAGTCGCCGACGGCAAGGTGACCGAGGCTGAGCAGGTGCTGGTGCAGGTGCGGATGGCGCGCATCGAAGACAACTACAACCAGTTGCGCAAGAACCTGGGTTTCGTGGCTCAGGCCAATGCCCATGCCCGCGACGCGCTGGCCGCGCCGGTTGAGGCGTTTTCCGGCGAGGCCACCGGCTATCTTTCGCTGCTGAAAGACATTTTCGGCAAACCCGGGCCGGTAGCGATCCAGGCTGGCGCGTATTTCAACACGGCCACCGCAGCGATTGATTCCGGATATGTCATGGGTGAAATGCTGGAGCAAGAGCTGAAGCTGCTGCTGCAGACGCGCCTTGACCGCCTGCAGCAACATACTGCGCTGGCGATCGGCGGCCTACTGGGGTTGAGTCTGCTTGGCTTGTATGTGTTCGGGGCGATTTACCTGTCTACCTCGCGCACCTTGCGCGAAACGGTGCAGGCAGTTGACCGGATCGGCAACGGTGAGCTTGAGCTGGCGTTGAACGCTGATTCAGCCGATGAATTCGGGCAGTTGCAGTGCACCGTGGGCAAGATGGCTGCCATGCTCAAGCAGTTTGCCGATGCGCAGTTGAGCGTGGCCGCCAGCCATTCGCGTGGCGAAATCGACGCGACCATCCGTGCCGAAGACTACCGCGGCGTCTACGCCGAGATGGCTGCCCAGGTCAACGCCCTGGCAACGCTGCACATCGCGGTCAGCCAGAAGATCACCGCTGTCATCACCGACTATACGCAGGGGCATTTCGACCGCTCGATGGATCGGCTGCCCGGCCAGCTCGCCGTGATAACTGCATCGCTGGACAAGGTGCAGGCCAGTCTGGCCGATGCAAGCCGCGCTGCAGCGGAAAATACAAGAATTCGCGTGGCGCTGGACAACGTCACCAGCAATGTGCGGATTACCGATAACGAAGGCACGGTGTTGTATGCCAATCGCGCATTGCGCGAGCAATTGCGGCGGCTTGAGGGGCAAATTCGCCTGCGCATCGCCGATTTTCGTGCAGACCAGTTTGTCGGCATGGACATCACCCGCTTCTACGACAACCCCGAGGCGATCCGGCAAGTGCTTCGTACCCTGGATCAGACCCGCGAATCGCGGATGGAAATCGGCGGCCGGACCTGGGATGTGATCACCAATCCGGTGCGCGATGCCAGCGGCGCCCGCCTGGGCACCATTGGCGAATGGCGCGACGTGACCGACCAGCTGCGGGCCGAACAGGAAATCGCCACCTTGGTTGAAGCTGCTGCGCGTGGCGACTATTCCCAGCGGGTGGAGATTGCAGAAAAGCAAGGGTTTCTGCTGCAGGTGGCACAGGGGCTCAACCAGTTGCTCGATAACAGTGCAGCAGGGCTGGCCGAGCTGCAGCGCATGCTCAACGCGCTGGCCGACGGCGATCTGAATGTGAGGGTTGAGGGACAGTTCGCCGGTGTGTTTGCCGATCTGCAGCAGGCCGCCAACGCCACTTCCGATCGGCTGGCCGAGATCGTCGGCCAGATTGCCGAGGCGGCAGAAACGATTCGCACCGCTACCCGCGAAATCGCCGCCGGCAACATGAATCTGTCCAGCCGTACCGAGCAGCAAGCTGCCAGCCTGGAAGAAACTGCCAGCAGCGTCGAGCAACTGGCCGGCACGGTCAAGCAGAATGCCGCCAACGCCCGCCAGGCCAACGAGCTGACCATGACCGCGGCCGAGGTTGCCTGGCGTGGCGGCGAAATGGTGTCGCAGGTTGTCACGACCATGGATGGCATCAATATCGCATCGCGCAAGATCGTCGACATCATCTCGGTAATCGACGGCATTGCCTTCCAGACCAATATCCTGGCATTGAATGCCGCCGTCGAGGCCGCCCGCGCCGGCGAGCAGGGGCGGGGCTTTGCCGTGGTGGCCAGCGAGGTGCGCAGTCTGGCCCAGCGCTCGGCCGCCGCCGCCAAGGAAATCAAGGCTCTGATCTCCGATTCAGTCAGCCAGGTCGATGCCGGGTCCCGGGTCGTCAATCAGACTGGCGATACCATGCAGGAAATCGTCTCATCGGTGAACCGGGTTGCCACGCTGATGAGCGAGATCAGCAACGCCAGCCAGGAGCAGAGCCAGGGCATCGATCAGGTCAACCAGACCGTGATGAGCCTGGACGACATGACCCAGCAGAACGCCGCGTTGGTCGAGCAAGCCGCCGCTGCTGCCAAGAGCCTGGAAGAGCAGGCCCAGATGCTCGCCAGTACCGTCGGGGTTTTCCGGCTCGATGCAATCGCGCAGGCCAGCCAGCCTGCACTCAAGCGATTACCCGGCCTGCCCGGCAGCGGCAAGCCGGCTGCAGTGTTTTCATTTGCCAATGCAATCGAGGCCCACACCAAATGGAAGGCTAGGCTGATCAATGTAATCAGCCATCCCGAAAAGGAGCCGGTCGATGCCGCGCAGGTGAGCGCCGACTGTAATTGCGATCTCGGGCACTGGATTTACGGAGAGGGAACGCGACACATGAAGCTGGGTGAATACCGCGAGCTGAAGGCGGTGCATGCCGACTTTCACCAGGCGGTCGGTTCGGTGGTCAGAATGGCTCAAGCCGGTGAACGAGAAGCGGCGCGCAAGGTGATGGGGGGGGAGTTTTTCCGGCTGTCCAATGCCACGGTAGCGGCCATTCGCAAGTTGCAAAGCCGCATTGAGATTCCGGCACCGTCTGCCCAGGATGTCGATGAGTGGGATGAATTTTGATTCCTGCGAGCCGCAGTCAACCGGCAGGCGGGTGAAGCAACGGGGAGACAGCCGCAATGGCAATCATGAGCAACCAGGCAGGTGAACGGGTGACGCGGGACTTTCACTTCACCGGGCAGGATTTTGCCCGGGTACAGCGGATGATCTACGATCATGCCGGAATCAATCTCAACGACAGCAAGGAACAAATGGTCTACAGCCGGCTGGCCCGGCGGTTGCGCAGTCTGGGCATCGGCAGTTTTGCCGCCTATCTGGATCTGCTGAAAGACGCCGGCCATCCGGAATGGGAGCATTTCATCAATGCGCTGACCACCAACCTGACGTCGTTTTTCCGCGAGGCGCATCATTTCGATATCCTGCACGAGTATCTGCAGCGCCTGGCCAGCCAGCGGCGGGAGATTGCCATCTGGTGCTCGGCGTCTTCCACCGGAGAGGAGCCTTACTCGTTGGCGATGACCGCCGTCGAGGCATTCGGCACACTGACCCCGCCGGTGACCATCGTGGCTTCCGACCTGGATACGAATGTGTTGGCGAAAGCGGCCAATGGCATATATACCGAAGACAAAATTGCCCAGTTGTCACCGGCACGGATCAT
>CAZBWH010000014.1:41578-52223 GCA_964495595.1 uncultured Burkholderiales bacterium
CCTGGGCACTGGGCCTCGCTGGCCTCATCCTGGTACTTGGCCTCGGCGTGCCACTGGCCACCGGCGTCTTCGGGCTCGGCAAGGGCGACAAGGCAGGGATGGTGCGGGTGCGGCGTGAATTGCGCGACCTGATTTCATTCCGCCAGATCAACCTGCTGCACGATGACTGGCCGGTGCGTGGGCCGCTGGACGCCATTTTCTGCCGCAATGTGATGATCTATTTTGACAAGGATACCCAGCGCAACATCCTGCAGAAGTTTGCGCCGCTGCTGCACGGCGATGGCTTGCTGTTTGTCGGGCACCCGGAAAACCTGCATCACTCGGCAGACTTGTTCCGTTCGTGCCAGAAAACCGTGTATCGCTTGAACGAGAAAGGCAAGGCCATGCATGGCTAACCAATTCGAAGAGGTGCTTGCGCCGACTTTGTATTTTGACAAGCATTTCCAGATGCAGGCCGCCAAGATTCTGCCTGGCGAGTATTACGCCACCTCGCGCGATATGGTGCTGGTGACGGTGCTGGGCTCGTGTGTCGCAGCCTGTCTGCGTGACCGGGTATCCGGCGTCGGCGGAATGAACCATTTCATGCTGCCCGATTGCGCACAGCAGGATGCCGATTCGATAGTGGGCCTGCCTACCCGCTATGGCACTTACGCGATGGAGGTGCTGATCAATCAGGTGTTGAAAATGGGCGCAAAACGCAGCAATCTGGAGGCCAAGATATTTGGTGGCGGTAATGTGTTGCGTGGCTTCACCGTGTCCAACGTGGGGCAGAAAAATTCGGTATTCGTGAAAGAATTTCTCGCTCTGGAGAAAATCCCTGTCGTTGCCGAGGACTTGCTCGACGTGTACCCGCGCAAAGTCTACTTTTTTCCACAGACCGGCAGGGTGCTGGTGCGCAAGCTCAAGTCGGTGCACAACAACACCATTGTCGACCGGGAAAAGGATTACAACACCCGGCTGCGTTTTTCCAAGGTGGAAGGCGATGTCGAGCTGTTCGACTGAGCCCGTGCTGGTGCGCTGCCCGTTGGCGGCAGGCGCTGGCTCGCTTTTTTTGATTGGCAGGCAGACCTATGACCAAGAAAATAACCGTAATCGTTGTCGATGACTCGGCCCTGATCCGCAGCCTGCTCAAGGAAATCATCAATTCGCAGCCGGACATGGAGGTGGTTGCCGCTGCCCCCGATCCCCTGACCGCCCGCGAGATGATCCGCAACCTGAATCCGGATGTGATCACGCTGGATATCGAAATGCCGAAAATGGATGGCTTGAGTTTCCTGGAGAAACTGATGCGTCTGAAGCCGACTCCGGTGGTCATGATTTCCTCGTTGACCGAAGCAGGCTCGGACGCCACCTTGCGCGCACTGGAACTGGGTGCCGTCGATTTCATCGCCAAACCGAAGATCGACATCGCGCACGGCATGCAGGAATACGCCGACGACATCAGCGACAAGATCCGCGCTGCGGCCCAGTCCCGGCCACGCCGTCTTGCCCCGGCGCCGGGCCCGGCTACCACGGCGTCGTCCTTTACGCCTGTCGGCACCGGGCCGGAGGTGGCGCCTGCCCATTCAGCCGATGCGGTGCTGCCCGTCCGGCGACAGCACATCACCAAGACCGAAAAGCTGATCATCGTCGGGGCTTCCACCGGGGGCACCGAGGCGATCAAGGATTTCCTGATGCCGATGCCCCCCGATTCGCCCGGAATCCTGATTACCCAGCATATGCCCGAGGCCTTCACCCAGTCGTTCGCCAGACGACTGGACGGCCTGTGCAAGATCACCGTCAAGGAGGCCGCCCACGGCGAACGTATCCTGCCGGGCCATGCCTATGTCGCGCCGGGGCATTCTCATCTGATGGTGAAGCTGGACGGTGCCAACTATGTTTGCGAGCTGTCGCAGGCTCCGCCGGTCAACCGGCATCGCCCGTCGGTCGATGTACTGTTCCGCTCGGCCGCCAATTGCCTGGGCAAAAACGCCATCGGGGTGATCCTGACCGGCATGGGAAAGGATGGCGCTGCCGGCATGCTGGAAATGAAGCAGGCCGGCGCTTACAATTTCGCCCAGGACGAGGCCAGCTGCGTGGTGTTCGGCATGCCCAAAGAGGCGATTGCCATGGGCGGAGTGGATGAAATCGTTCCCTTGCCCGCCATGACCAGCAAGGTGCTCGCCTACCTGGCCAGCCTGGGGCACCGTGCGTTCAGGGTCTGACGGCCTGTTTTCCTTAATTTGATGGTTGTAGATGAAACCCTTGCCAATCCTCGTGGTTGAAGATGATGTGTCATTGCGCGAGGCCCTGCAGGATACGCTTGAGCTGGCTGGGTATACGGTGCTGACCGCTGCTGATGGTGACGATGCGCTGGCTCGAATGCGCAACCAGCGTGTCGGGCTGATTCTGTCTGACGTGCAGATGCAGCCAATGGATGGCTACACGCTGCTCAAGCGTGCCAAGCAACAGTCGCCACAGGTGCCTTTTTTGCTGATGACGGCCTACGGCGAGCTGCAAAAAGCCGTCGAGGCGATGCGTGCCGGTGCGGCGCATTATCTGCTCAAGCCTTTCGAGCCCGATACGCTGCTGGCCGAGGTGGCCAAGTTCCTGCTGCCGTCTGCCGATCAGCCAACCGAAGAGTGCATCGCGGAAGATGCCCGCACCCGTCAGGTGCTTGAGCTGGCCAGCCGGGTTGCCCTGTCCGATGCCACGGTGCTGCTGGCCGGTGAGAGCGGTGCTGGCAAGGAGGTGTTTGCCCGTTTCATCCATCAGCGTTCGCCACGCGCCAAGGGGCCGTTCGTTGCCATCAATTGCGCCGCAATTCCGGAACAGTTGCTCGAA
Organism: uncultured Burkholderiales bacterium; assembly: GCA_964495595.1. Classification (GTDB taxonomy): domain Bacteria; phylum Pseudomonadota; class Gammaproteobacteria; order Burkholderiales; family SCOH01; genus CALMFQ01. The sequence goes on from CAZBWH010000014.1 coordinate 44,402, forward strand.
TCGACGCTGTTCGGCCACGAAAAAGGCGCGTTTACCGGCGCCTCTCATGCCCAGCCTGGCAAGTTCGAGCAAGCCGAAAGTGGCACCTTGTTGCTGGACGAGATTTCCGAAATGCCGCTTCCGCTACAGGCCAAATTGCTGCGGGTATTGCAGGAGCGGGAGGTCGAACGGGTAGGGGGACAGCGCCCCGTCAAGGTGAATATCAGAGTGCTGGCGACCACCAACCGGGACATGCCCGCCGAAGTCGCCGCCGGGCGCTTTCGGGAAGATCTCTATTACCGGCTGAATGTGTTTCCGCTGGCGATTCCGGCGCTAAGGGAGCGTCCGGCCGATATCTTGCCGCTGGCCAGGCGAGCGCTGGCCCGCTACGGCGTGCAAATGGGACGGGCTGCGCTGCATTTTTCTCTCGCTGCTGAGCAGGCATTGCAGGCGCACCGCTGGGAAGGCAATGTCCGTGAGCTGGAAAACGTCGTCCAGCGCGCTGCGATTCTTGCTGATGGCGACGAAATCGGCCCGGCCCAGCTGATGTTGCCGCCGCCATCGGCGCCGTTAACGCCCGTACCGGCTGATGTCACTGCCACAACGGCCATCCCGGAGGCCATCGAAGATATCGAGCGCCAGCATATTCTGGCCACCCTGTCGGCTGCTGGCGGTGTGCGCCGGGTCGCGGCCGAACGGCTCGGAATCAGTGAGCGCACCTTGCGCAACAAGCTCAAGCAGTATCGGGCAGATGATGGCGATTCTTGATGTTGCTGACCGGTAATGGCTGCGGCCACAATTTAGCCACGTAGCCCTGATGCTTGGAGTAGAATGGCGCGGCGTTGCGTTGGCCGGCCCAGATGACCCATTCCGTTTCCTTCCTGATGCGCGTGCGCGCCTTGCTGGCCGGTGTTGCCAGATTCCTGTTCCGTGTCCTGCATTGGCATGCCCGGGCCGCTGCCCGCCTGTCGGCGGGTTTGCTGTGTGTGGCTGGCGTACTGTGGGCCGCGCTGACGTTCTGGTTGTTCCCTTCTGTCGATCAGTATCGTGACGATATTGCCCGCTTTGCTGGCAGCAGGCTGGGTATCCCGCTGGAGGTTGGCCACATTGAGGCCGGTTGGGATGATTTCCAGCCAGCAGTATTGCTCACCGGCGTGACCCTGCACGATCGTCACCACCGGCCCGCGCTGGTTCTGGACCAGATCCGGATGTCGCTGTCCTGGCTGTCCTTGCTGGTGTTCGATGCCCGCTTTGCCAAAATTGCACTGGATCGACCATCGTTGGTGTTGCGGCGCGACCGTCAGGGAACGTTGTTTCTGGCTGACCTGCCCCTGACCCAGGGAGGCGATGGCCGATTCGGTAACTGGCTGTTGCGTCAGCATCGGATCCAGATTACCGAAGGGCGGCTTGGCTGGATCGACGAACAACAACAGTTGCCATTGCTGCAGATCGAACAGGTCAATCTGCGGATTCACAATGTGTTCCGCAACCATCGCTTCGAGTTGACCGGGGTGCCGCCGGAAAAAATGGCATCGGCATTCAGGTTGAGCGGGACGCTCAGAGGGGATGATGTCAACCAGCCTGCCGATTGGGGCGGCGATATCAAGGTCGATCTGCAATATGCCGATCTGACTGCCTGGAGTCCGTGGTTGCACCTGCCAGCCCAGATCAAGCGCGGGCATGGCGGCGTGTCCACCTGGTTTGCCTTCGATCAGGCGCGCTTGCGCCAGGGGGTGCTCACCCTCGATGTGGCCGATGCGGCCGTGCAGTTTGCCACTGACCTGCCGGTTTTATCCCTGCAACGCCTGAAGGGCGAGGTTGATTTACGCAGCATTACCGGTGGCCACGCGATTTCGTTGCGACAGATGTTCCTGGAGCCCGCTCACGGCCCGGTGTTGCGGCAGAAACTGCTGACCCTTGAACGGACACGCGATTCCCGACTGCCCGGTACGCGGCTGGCGCTCACTGCTGACAGCGTTCAACTGGCTGACTGGCTGGCTTACAGCGAGTACCTGCCATTGGGAGACGAGGCCAGGGTTTACCTGAACGGCCTCAAGCCATCGGGCCAGTTGAGCCAGATCCGTGCGGCACTGTCGATGCCGGCCGACCCCGGTGCGGCGCCGCGGCTGGAGCTGAATGCTGCGTTCGATGGGCTGACCGTGACCGCCTTTCGCGATATTCCGGGGCTGGACAAGCAACGAGGCTATCTCGCTGCAGGGCCTGACGGGGGCTCTCTTACGCTGGGTTGCCAGCAGTGCACCCTTGTCATGCCGCAGCAGTTTGTCGAGCCGGTTCCTTTTCGGATGCTGGACAGCAAAGTCAACTGGATCAGGCAGGGTCCGGACTGGCTGATCGAGATCGCAACGATGCGCTTTGCCAATGCCGATGTGCATGGCAGCGTATCGGGTCGTTACTGGCTCAAGCCAGAAAGTGCAGGCCAGGCTGACCTTCAGGCCGAGTTGCTGCAGGGGCGGGCAGATGCTGTGTGGCGTTACATTCCGCTGGCAGTTGGGGGGGGGACCCGTGACTGGCTACGCACCAGCCTGAAGCGTGGCATGGCTGATCGGGCGACCATGCAGTTGCGCGGCAAGCTCGATGATTTTCCCTGGGACAAGCACAAGAGTGGCGTGTTCCGGGTTCAGGTCGATGCCCGGGATGTCGATCTGGAATACGCCGACAACTGGCCGATGATCCACGGTATTCATGCTTCGCTGCTGTTCGAGGCCGACTCGCTGACCGTGCTGGCCCGTAGCGGCATGATCTCTGGCAACCGCTTGCAGAGCACCCGTGCGGTGATTCCTGCCTTGTCTGTTGGCGATCGGCTGCTGATCGATGGCGAAGTTCGCGGCCCGATGAGCAATTTCCTGCAATTCGTTGCAGCCAGCCCGGTCAACGCCACGCTGGATGGCCTCACCGAGGGCGCGACCAGTACCGGCGATGCCGCACTGCGCTTGAAACTGATGATTCCGCTGGACAATACCGACGGCAGCAAGGTGTCAGGGCAGTTTGCGCTGGCGGGCAATCGCTTGCAGCTGGGGTATGGCATTCCACTGCTCGATCAGCTGCGTGGCACGCTATCGTTTACCGAGCGGGGGATTCGGGCTAATGCCCTGTCGGCCAATGCGCTCGGCGGGCGGGTGCAGATCGGTGCCGACACGGCGCGCGACGGTGCCATACGCATCCGTGCGACGGGCACCGCATCAGGAGCCGGCCTGGCGCGTGCCTACCCCGACCCGCTCTGGCAGCAGGTGCAAGGCGAGACCAGATATCAGCTGGGAATCGACGTGCGCCGAGGAAGCGTCGAGTGGCTGCTGGACACGAATATGCAGGGGGTGCAGGTCGATTTGCCATTGCCACTGCGCAAAACGGCTGCCGACTCCCGGCCGCTACGGTTGCAGGTGAAGCGCCTGGCCGGCCAGCAGCAGCGAATTCAGCTGACTTACGGTGCTGCAATGTATGCCGATTGTCTGCTGCAACAACAGCGATTGACGCAGGGACTGCTGTATTTCGGGACGCTCGCCGAGCCCGCTTATCGTGCGGCGGGGCAGGTGAGCAGCCTGACCGGGGTGCGAAAAGGCTTGCTGATTGGCGGCACGCTGGATCAGCTTGCCCTCGATCCCTGGCTGACGCTTGCCAAACGCTCTCCCGGCAAGGGCGAGGCGCTGCCCAAAGTGATCAGCGAACTGCGAATCGGCCAGCTCGATATTTTCGGCAAGCAGTTGCACGAGATGCGGATCAATGCCAATAGCGACGGCAGCAACTGGACGGGCCAGATTCAGTCCAGGCAGGGTATTGGCAGCTTTACATATCAGACGGCCGATCGTGGCCGCCTGCAGGCCCGCCTGAAGCGGCTCAGTCTGCCGGTTGCCGATGCCCCCGCCTATTTGCCGGACGCCGAGCAGGCAATCTCTTCCTATCCGGCGCTTGATGTTGAAATCGACACTCTGCAATACAAAGAAAGAAACGTCGGCCGGCTCGAGTTGCGGGCGACCCACCGGGGGGATACCTGGCAAATCGACCGCCTGGCTACCGTTGCCAGCGATGGCCGCCTGGAAATGGAAGGGAGCTGGAGCTACCGGGCGCGCAAGCCGGTGTCCCGGATGTCGGTTCGCCTGACCAGTGACAATTTCGGCAAGTTTCTTGCCCGTTTTGGCATGGCCGACACCATGCGCCGCGGCGGGGGCAAGCTGACCGGGCAATTGAGCTGGGCGGGGGCGCCACATCAACTCGATGTGCCGACCATGACCGGCGCTCTCGACCTTGAGGCCCAGAGCGGGCAATTCGCCAAGGTCGAACCTGGAATGGGGCGCCTGCTGGCCATTGTAAGTCTGCAAGCCTTGCCCAAGCGTATTACACTGGATTTCCGGGATGTGTTCAGCGAAGGCTTGGCATTTGATTCACTGGGGGGGCATTTCGAGATGAACCGCGGCATTTTGCGAACCGAGAATTTCTCCATTGTTGGCTCGTCGGCATTGATTTCCATGAAAGGCGAAATTGATCTGGCTTCGCAAACCCAGTCGCTCAATGTCAAGGTCGTCCCGGTTCTGGGTGACAGCGTGTCGCTGGCGGCCGGGTTTGTCATCAATCCGGTCGTCGGCCTGACCGCGCTGGTAGTGCAGAAATTGCTCAAAGATCCCTTGGGCCAGTTGATGGCATACGAATACCATATCAGCGGCAAGTGGTCAGATCCCAAAGTGGAGCGCCTTGGCAGCTGGTTGCTCAATACGGCCAACCGTGCACAGCCACCAGCCGACGCGGGCGCCTCAAGCCCATACAGCAACTGAACCGATGCGGGACGATCATGTCGACAAGAGCCAGGCATTCCCATCCAGCGCCCGTTGAACCGGCAAGCAGCCAACATGGATTCATCCGGGTTGCCGCCATCCAGATGGCCTCTGGCCCGGGCGTGGCCGCCAATCTGTCGGAAGCCGAGATGTTGCTGGCGATGGCCGCGCGCCAGGGGGCTGTGCTGGCGGTGCTCCCCGAGTATTTTGCCCTCATGGGGATGCGCGAAACCGACAAAGTGGATGCGTGCGAACAAGAGGGGGATGGCCCGATCCAGCAATTCCTGTCGCAACAGGCCAGAATGCATCGTATGTGGATCGTCGGCGGATCTGTACCGATCGCCTGCGAATCACCCGGCCGGATACGTAATACCTGTCTGGTCTACGATAGCGACGGTAATCGCGTTGGCCGCTACGACAAGATACATCTGTTTGGCCTGAACATGGGGAACGAAAGCTATCAGGAAGATCGTACCATTGAGCCGGGAGGTGAGGTTGTGGTGCTCGACACCCCGTTCGGCCGGCTCGGCCTGTCAATCTGCTATGACCTGCGCTTTCCGGAATTGTACCGGGCCATGCATCCGGTCGATCTGATCGTTGTTCCAGCCGCATTCACCGAAACAACCGGCAAAGCGCACTGGGATACCCTGATTCGTGCCCGTGCCATCGAAAACCTGTGTTATGTCATCGCCGCGGCCCAAGGGGGGTATCACTGCAATGGTCGTGAAACACACGGTAACAGCATGATTGTCGATCCATGGGGGACAGTACTTGATCGGCTGCCCCGTGGGTCAGGTGTGGTGATCGCCAATCTCGACCGCGACTACCAGCAACGGTTGCGAGCCGGTTTGCCGGCGTTGCAGCATCGGATACTCTGAATACGCCAGCATGCGAATCCTAGCCGCTGATTCCAGCCATTATTGCGCAAGCCAGATCCGTTTCATCAAGGCACTGCAACGGTTCTGGTGGCTGCAACTCTTGCTCGGCAGCCTGTTGCTCTGGCACACCTACCGCCTGGCGCCGGCCTTCCCGGCTTTTGCCTTGGCAACAGCGGCTGTCGGTGTGCTGAGTTACGGTTTGTTGATCCGTATTGACCTGCAGGTTGAAACAGCAAGCCTGTCTTTCGCGCTCGCCATCTTTGTCGCCATGTGGCCAGCACGCATGGTGTCTGATGCCCACTTGCTGGGTCAGCAATGGCAATTGCTGTTGACCCTGCGTTATCTGGCCGGCATCTTCCTCGTGTGGGCGTTGGCTGTTCCGTTTACCCGCAGTCGATTGCAGTGGCTATTGCAGCAAAAGCAAGCATTCCTGCAGTCTGCCATCCCACTTACTCTGCCGGCCGACGTGACCAGTCTCAGGCCTGTGCTGAATTTTACCCGGTTGCGCCAGCATCGCGACCGAACGGAGAAACAACCATGACCGCTGTCAATCCTGTCTCCCAGACCGGAATCCTCATTCCCAACCCTGATGCCTTGTACCAGACGGCCCGCGAGTGTTTGCTGTCGCCATCCGGTCTTGACGAACAACAATTGAGCGCAGTCTTCAGCCAGATCATGAACCACCAGATCGACTACGCCGACCTTTATTTCCAGTACAGCCGCAGTGAGGGATGGAGCCTCGAAGAAGGGATGGTCAAGGCTGGCAGCTTCAATATCGACCAAGGTGTAGGCGTCCGGGCGGTATCAGGGGAAAAAACCGCTTTTGCCTATTCTGATGATATCAGCCTGCCAGCGCTCACCCAGGCCGCGCTGGCCACTCGTGCCATCGGCCGTGCCGGAGCCAGCCATCATGCAGCACAACTCCAATTTCCCCAGGGGCGTCAGCTATACCTGCCACACGACCCCATCGGCAGCCTGCAAGACGAGGCTAAAGTCGCCTTGCTGGAGCGAGTGGAGCAGATCGCCCGTTCTTTGGATCCACGGGTTTCCCAAGTGATGGCGCATCTTGCAGCCGAATACGAAGTGGTGTTGATTGCCAGGCATGACGGAGCGCGCGCCGCCGACATCCGGCCACTAGTTCGACTAAGCCTGCAAGTGATCGTAGAAGAATCCGGGCGCCGGGAACAAGGCAGTGCGGGTGGAGGCGGACGTTTCGATTTTAGCTATTTCTCGGATGCCATATTGCACGACTACGCAGCCAGGGCTGTCCATCAGGCAGTCATCAATCTGCACGCACGACCCGCACCCGCAGGGGAGATGACTGTCGTGCTCGGCGCAGGATGGCCGGGCATCCTCTTGCATGAAGCCATCGGGCATGGGCTGGAGGGCGATTTCAATCGTAAAGGCAGCTCAGCCTTTTCCAACCGGATCGGCGAGAAAGTGGCAGCGGCAGGCGTGACCGTTGTCGACGACGGCACCCTCGCCAGCCGAAGAGGATCGCTCAACATCGACGACGAGGGAAATCCAACGCAATGTACATTGTTGATTGAGAATGGCGTGCTGAAGGGCTACCTGCAGGATTCACTCAATGCCAGGCTAATGGGTATGCCGGTCACAGGCAATGCACGAAGGGAAAGCTATGCGCACATCCCAATGCCTCGCATGACCAATACCTACATGCTCAATGGAGACAAAAGCCCGGACGAAATCATCGCCTCGGTCAAACACGGCATTTATGCCGCCAATTTCGGCGGAGGCCAGGTCGACATCACCAGCGGAAAATTTGTCTTCTCCGCTGCAGAAGCCTACATGATCGAAGATGGAAAAATTACCTACCCGGTCAAAGGCGCCACCCTGATAGGCAACGGACCGGACGTGCTCACCCGCGTCACCATGATCGGCAATGACATGCAACTCGACCCCGGTGTGGGCACTTGCGGCAAAGAGGGGCAAAGTGTTCCTGTAGGCGTTGGTCAGCCGACATTGAGAATTGACGGAGGATTGACGGTTGGAGGAACCGGCTGAAACCACCACAGCCTAGCGTCCCTCTCGCCTGTGCAAGCCTATGATTGAAAGGATATTAGTAGAAATGGCGCACTGCATCTCGACGGATTTTCAGAAAAACTGTTGACACACCGAATCGTGATGCGTATAGTTCGGCCTCTCTGCAGCGACGCAGTC
>CAZBWH010000015.1:0-48187 GCA_964495595.1 uncultured Burkholderiales bacterium
GAAGAACTGATCGAAATGGCGAAGAAATTCCGCGAAGCCGCCAATCGCGGCGAAGCGCTGGGTCTGAGCGAAGACGAACTGCGCTTCTACGACGCCCTGGCCAACAACGAAAGCTCAGTACGCGAACTGGGCGACGAAACCCTGAAGAAAATCGCCCACGAACTCACCGAAAACCTGCGCCAGAACGTCAGCGTCGACTGGTCGGTACGCGACAGCGTGCGCGCCAAGCTGCGGCTGATGGTGAAACGCATCCTGCGCAAATACAAATACCCGCCGGATCAGCAGGAAGAAGCGGTGCAGCTGGTATTGCAGCAGGCAGAGCAGTTGAGTGCGGAGTGGGTTGCCGGATAGGCAGAAATTCGTCAGCTGGTTTGAGGAGGCCGTTGCGGCCGGCGCGCGCAAGGCAAAGGCGTGTAGTGAATTGGGCGTATCTGCCGTCGCCGGTCAGGGGCAAGTATTACTACCTTTACCTGATCGAGGACATCTACAGTCGCAAGGCGGTAGGTTGGGAAGTCTACGAGCAAGAGTGTGGCGCCATGGCTGCGGGCCTGCTGCAACGGGCTGTGCTGCAGGAATCGTGCTCGCACACCCCGTTGGCGCTGCACTCGGACAATGGCGCGCCGATGAAATCGTCGACGCTGCTCAGCAAGATGTCTGAACTGGGCGTCACCCCCTCGCGCGGCCGGCCACGGGTCAGCAATGACAACCCCTATTCGGAGGCGTTGTTCCGGACGCTGAAATACTGCCCGCAATGGCCCGTTGACGGGTTCGACAGCCTGGATTCGGCGCGCAGGTGGGGATGCAATTCATTGACTGGTACAACAACGAACATCGGCATAGCCGGATTCGATTCGTGACTCCCAATGAGCGTCATGCGGGAAAAGACGCCGACTTCCTGATGCAACGCCACGCGTTGTATCTGGAAGCTCGCAGGCAACATCCCGAGCGATGGTCGCGGCATACACGTAACTGGCAGCCCATCGGGCCTGTCACGCACAACCCGCAACGGATGGAAACGCAGGAAAAAATGCCTGCTTAAATCAGGTTGATGCGACAACTACGTTGACAAACACCGCTCCGGGCAAGGGATAGGCGCACAAGCCCGGCGCCACCCGGGCAAAACACTCAGGATCACGCAGGGTGATGTAGCGTCAATCCATCACATGTTCCACGGGTTGATGGCGGAAACTCGGGCGGCTTCATAGGGGGCCGTATCGCGTGATGCCACAATGAAACCACGTGAGGCCGCAATCGCGGCGATATAGCCATCTGGCGTCGGGAATCCTCGCCCACCAGTCCAGGCCGTCACGGCCAACTCGGCATAGTGTCGAGCTGCGTCAATGTCGAACGGCAATACTCGATCCCGGAATAGCCCTATCAGACCGTCAAGAGTCTGCGCCAGCATATCCTTGCGCTTACCGGTGGGGAGTGCCGCAACGCCAAACAGCAACTCGGCCAGCGTCACGCTGGACAGGTAGAGCGTTTCAGCAGCTTGATCGTTCAGCCAAGCCAGCACGGCCGGGTGCGGCTCAGGTTTCATCGCTTCGGAAACGACGTTGGTATCGAGAACGATCATTCAAACCTCAGTGGTTCGGCTGGCGTCTTGTCTATTACTTGGTCGAATATTTCGAAATCCTCATTGCTCAGGCCGATCTTACGGCCCAATGCGGCCAAGGCCTCACCCATGCGGACACGCGACTCCGGCTTGACCGCCGCGGCCAGAATCTCGCGCACTTCAGCCTCAGTGCTATGCCCATGTTGAGCGGCCCGCACCCGTAACGCACGGTGCACATCGTCGGGCAGATTACGTACCGTCAGCATTGCCATTGCAATCACCTATCAAAAATGCATTCTATGCATACATTTTAATATTTTGAATGCAATGCAGCAAGAAGCATCATGTTGTGCAACAACGTAATGCCACCTGATCCGCCCCGGCCGGTAGGCATCGGTATCTACACATCTTTATTCTTCAACCGTAGCAGGAAAGCGGTAGCGCCATCTTCAAACGACTGCTCATCGCCACCCAGGCGGGCGTACTGGTCTGGCGCCTGGCCCGCCAGAGGGGTGAGCAAGCTCACGAAACACGTCTGTTCCTGGCTCGACTGTCTGGCCGGCAGATGAAACGTGTGCGCCCCGTCACCCCCTCCGCTCGACTTGCCGGGGGCTTTATGCTGTTCGCCATCCTCGATACCCTCGATCACTATTCCATCCAGGACATCAGAACCTTCGCTGACTCGATCTTGCACGGCCGGCAGGTGGAGCGGGGGGATGTGTAGATACCGATGCCGCCAAGGGCGAGGGGGAACGGCAGTAGGGTTCGTTGAGCAATGGGGCGGCTGACGCGCAGCGGTTGGCTTTTCCGTTTGCCCGCCCAGGGCGTTATCATGCTGGCTTCGCGCCGGCCACCGGGGTCTGTCGCCCGGCCGCGCCACACTGTACGCTCTGTTTCGAAAGCCTGTTCATGACTTCTTCCGCCCAATTCCAGGTCGGCATCGACCTTGGCACGACCAACACCGTGGTGGCTTACGCCCCCGTCGGCAGCGACGACATCCAGCTATTCGACATCGAGCAGCTGGTCGGCCCCGGCGAAGTCGCCGCCCAGCCGCTGCTGCCATCGTTGCGCTTTCACGCTGCGGCGGGCGAATTGGCAACGGATGACTTGCTGCTGCCGTGGCCGGATGCCAATCGCTGCGCGGCCGAGCCGGTGGTGATCGGCCGCTGGGCGCGGCAGTTGGGCGGGCAGGTGCCGGGGCGGCTGGTGGCCAGTGCCAAGAGCTGGCTGTCGCATGCCACGGTCGACCGCACCGCGCCGATCCTGCCGTGGGGCGGCGCCGACGATGTGGCGAAGATTTCACCGCTGGATGCCAGCGCCAGCTATCTGGCGCATGTGCGTGCGGCGTGGAACCAGCGTTTCCCGCAGGCGCCGCTGGAGCAGCAGGAGATCGTGCTCACCGTGCCGGCATCGTTCGACGAAGGCGCGCGCGAACTGACGCTGCAAGCCGCGCGCGACGCCGGCCTGCCCGAGTTGCGGCTGCTGGAAGAGCCGCAGGCGGCGTTCTACGATTGGCTGTTCCGCCACAAACACACGTTGAACGAAGAGCTGGGCCAAAGCCGGCTGGTGCTGATCTGCGACGTTGGCGGCGGCACCACCGACCTGAGCCTGATCCGCGTCGAGCTGCGCGACGGCCAGCCGCAGCTCAGCCGTATCGGCGTCGGCAATCACCTGATGCTCGGCGGCGACAATATGGATCTGGCGCTGGCGCACCTGATCGAGCCGCGGCTGGGCGAGGCGAACAAGTTGTCCGCCGGGCGCATGTCGCAGCTGATCGAACGCTGTCGCGCCGCCAAGGAACAACTGCTGGCCGCCGATGCACCGCAGCAGGTGCTGGTGACCTTGCTCGGTGGCGGCAGCCGGCTGATCGGCGGCAGCCGCTCGGCCGAGCTGCAGCGCGATGAAGTCAGGCAATTGGTGGTCGATGGCTTTTTCCCGCGCGTGGCGCCAACCGATCTGGCCCGACAATCGCGCGGCGGGCTGGTCGAATTCGGCCTGCCGTTTGCCGCCGATGCTGCAGTCACCCGCCATATCGCCAGCTTCCTGGCGCAGCACGCCGCCGCTGCGCGCAATGCGCTGGGGCAGGACGATGCCGGCGTGCCGGCCATCCCCGATACCTTGTTGCTCAATGGCGGCGTATTCCGCGCCGCAGCGCTGGAGCAGCGGCTGACCGAGGTGCTGGGCGACTGGCGCGGCCAGCCGCTGAAGCTGTTGCACAATCACAACCCGGATGTCGCCGTTGCCCGCGGCGCGGTGGCGTATGCGCTGGCGCGGCAGGGCAATGCGCCGCGTATCGGCGGCGGCTCGGCGCGCAGTTATTTCCTGCTGCTGGAGCAGCAGGGCGGCGCGCAGCAGGCGCTGTGCCTGTTGCCGCGCGGCAGCGAGCCGGGGCAGGAAATCGCGCTCACCAACCGCAATTTTGCGCTGACGCTGGGCCAGCCGGTGCGCTTCCACCTGCTGTCGTCGGTGGCCGATGCACCGGGCCATGCGCTGCCGCAGCCGGGCGAGCTGGTCGACGTCGCCGATGGTGAATTCACCCGCCTGCCGCCGATTGCCACGGTGTTGCCGGCGGCCGGCAAGGGCGGCAAGCGGGAAATCCCGGTGCAGCTGCTGACCGCGCTGACCGAAGTCGGCACCTTGCAGATGTTCTGCGTCGATGCCGCCGACGCGGCGCAACGCTGGCAACTGGAATTCCAGCTGCGCGGCGACCGGCCACAAATCGACAGCAGCGCCGGCGAGGCACTGCCGCCGCGCTTCAATCAGGCCATCGACAAGCTGGAGCGGGTATTCGGCAATCGCAGCAAGGGCGTAACGGTCAACGACGTCAAGCAACTGCGCGCGCAACTGGAAAAACTGCTCGGCGAGCGCGACAGCTGGTCGCTGCCGGTGCTGCGCCACTTGTTCGATGCCTTGCTGGCGCGCGCCAAGGGCCGCCGCCGGTCGGCCGAACACGAACGGCTGTGGCTGAATCTGGCAGGCTTCTGCCTGCGCCCCGGTTACGGCTACGCGCTCGACGACTGGCGCTGCGAACAACTGTGGCCGCTGTTCGATGCCGGCGTGCAATACGGCAACGACGCGCAGGTGTGCGTCGAATGGTGGACCTTGTGGCGCCGCGTTGCCGGCGGCCTGCCGGCAAGCGCCCAGCTGCGGCTGATGGACGATTTCGCGCTGATTCTCGACGACGACAAGGAAGAAATGCGCAAACGCGCCGTGCCGGTGGTCAAAGGCACGCCGGACGACATGATCCGCCTCGCCGCATCGCTGGAGCGCATCCCGGCCGAATTCAAATACCAGGTTGGCGTGTGGCTGTTCGAATTGCTGCAGAAATCGCTGGAACGCAACGCCGACGGCGAAACCCAGCGCAACCTGTGGGCCATCGCCCGCCTCGGCGCCCGCCAGCCGCTGTACGGCAGCGCCCACGACGTCATCCCGCCGGCCGCCATCGCCGACTGGCTGGAACTGCTGCTGCAACTCGACTGGAAACGCGCCCCCCACACTGCCGCCAGCGTCGCCCACCTGGCACGCATGACCGGCGACCGCAGCCGCGATATCGACGACGAACTGCGCGATCAGGTACTGGACCGCCTGACCACCAGCCGCAGCGCCCCCGCATTGGCCGCAATGGTCAGCCAGGTGGTCAAACTGGACGCCGCCGAACAGCAACGCGCACTGGGCGAAGCACTGCCTCCGGGGTTGAAACTGCTGGGTTGACGCAGCGGGGCAGCCTTGGGCAGCCGGCCTGCAAGCCGCTCTGGCATTGGCCTGCAGGCCGGCCTGCGAGGCAATACCAGAGCGGCTTGCAGCTTGATCGTTGCCAAATCCGGTTAGGGAAGCTCTGATTTATTGGCTGCGCGGGCGAATTCCTTAAGCCAAGGGCAGCATTCTTGATTCCAGTCAACAGCACAAAGGATAATAGCTATCGTTTTTACTTTACTATTACGATTGAAAATAATTCTTGTTACATTGCATCAGAAAGATTTAAGACGCATGCGTATTGCCTTGTATTGCCGCTTTTTTTGACGCCAATTGCAGCTCTTTTGCTGGCCATTCCAACCCGCGCCGGGGGCGTTCTGGATAAGGTTGAAATACAAGCTGACCGGGACGATTTTGAGGCACGCCAGACAGTGCCCTCGACCCGCCTGATATACGGGCGCGAAGAACTGGATCGCATGAACGAGTTGACTGTGGGTGATTATCTGCGGCGTCTGCCGGGTGTCACATTCAGCGGCACGCCGGGCTGGAATATCAGGGCTCCGACCGCAGCGACAGCAAACAGACCACCGAAAACGGCAAGCCCAAAAAGGTGGAGAGCCGCACCGAGCGGGAAGGCACACGTTATGTTTCGCGTCCTTACAACGTGGGTGATGCCAAGGTGTGCGGCACAGAATTCGACGCTCGCCCGCGCATGGATGCGATCGGTCTGCCGGGGCTGATGCTGCGCCTGAACTATACGCGGCTGTTTTCGGAGCTGAACGACGTGAACACCGGCAATGAAACCCGGATCAAGGATCAGCCCGATTACGTCTACAACATCGGTTTTGATTGACAGCTGCCGCAGATCGACGGTGCCAGGGGAGTGAACTACAACTACACGCCACGTTATCTGAAAGAGCCGGGCAATGCCGTGCAGCAGGATTACGAGGCGGAGCAGAAGTTGCTGGATCTGTATCTGGCCAAGCGCCTCAACAAGCAGCTCAATCTACGCCTGACCGCATCCAACCTGCTGGATATGGTCAAGGACAAGAAAAAAACCAGTTACATCGGCAGCCAGATCAGCAACCTGACCCACGAAACCGAAAAGGGCGGGCGCGCATTCAATATCGTGCTGGAAGCCAGCTGGTGATCAGGGACATACAGGCATGAAATTCAACCCGCGCACCTGGCATAACTGGATCAGTTTTGCCCTGGTGATTCCGATTTTGCTGGTGGCGGTGACGGCTGTTTTTATCGCCCACAACAAGGCTCAGGGCCTGAAAGACATTGACGTAACCGCCGCCGTGGGCTGGTTGCCCGGCTATAGCGAAGGCGAGCAGGCTCGCGAGCAATGCGAAATCGGCAGCACACTGCGATTGGCGGATGGCCACTGGCTGCTAGACACCAAGGTTGGCCTGTTTGAGTTGCAGGGCGACAAGGCGCAACCGGTTGCCAGCATCGGCCATACCCAAGTGCGCGATTTGCCGGCGACACCATTCGGCATTCTGCTGGCTGCCAAGAACGGCGTCTGGCTGGAGCAGCAAGGGCAGTGGCGCAGGGCGCTCAAGGGTGACGCCTGGAGCCTGAGCCTTGATCCGGCTGGCGACGTGCTGGCCAGCATCAAGGACAAGGCGCCGCTGCGCAGCAGCGATGGTCAGGATTGGCAGGAGCAGCATCAGGTGGCGCAGGCGCAGGCGCTGGCGGCGTTGCCGGCCCAGGCTGCCACCCGCCAGGTGTCGCTGGACAATCTGGTGATGGATTTGCACACCGGCAAGGCTCTGCTGGGCAAAAAGACCGAATGGGTGTGGATTGATGCTGTGGGGCTGGTGATGAGCTTTCTCGGGTTGACCGGCATTTATCTGTGGTGGTGCGGTGAGCGCAGCCGCCGCGAGATGTTGCTGCAGGCACGATGAGCTGGATGGTTGGCATATTGCTTGGGCTAAGTGCGCTGGCCGGTCTGGCCACGCTGCTGCTGAGCCTGGATGGCTTGCGCCAGCGTGTGCTGACCTGGAACGAGCAACGGCGCCGGCACCATGCGCTGACGCAATTGACCCTGCGCATGACGACCACAGTGATGAACTGTTTACCCTGCGGCTGGAAGACGTGACCGGACGCTGCTTGCCGCGATTTCTGCCGGGGCAGTATCTCAGCGTGTGCCTGCCCAATCCGTCCGGCCCCGGCGAGGTGCGCCGCCGTTATTCACCGGCCGGCTGGCAGGCGCGGCCCGATCATTATCTGCTGGGCGTCCGCCGGGTGGCGGGGGGCAGGGTATCTGTGCACCGGAGAGACCACGATCCAACATCTGTCGGCCGATCTGCAGCAGGCCGGCATTGCGCCGCAGCAGATTGTGTTCGAGTCGTTCGGCAACACTGCCGGCAACGACGATGCCACGCCTTACCAGGTAAAGCTGGCCGAAGGCGGGCAATACACCTTTCAGGGCCAGCCCAGCCTGTTGCACGCGCTGGAGCAATGGCAGCAGCCAATTGCCGCAGACTGCCGCGCAGGTGAGTGTGGTACATGCCGGGTGAATCTGCTTTCCGGCGAGTTGCGGCAAACGCTCAAGCCGCTCGCCAGTCTGGCGCCGGGGCAATATCTGGCCTGCTGTTGTTCGCCCGCGAGCGACATCACGCTGACACTGGCCGCAAGCGGAGCAAACCTGCCGGCCAGTTGACACAAGCCACACTCGGCACGCTTGACGCAAACAGCTGGTTTGTTATGCTGCTGAGAACCTTTCTCAGTCAACCAACCGAAAGCCCTTACCCATGTTGACCCTGCACCATCTGGAAACCTCGCGTTCGCAGCGCATTTTGTGGCTGCTGGAAGAATTGCAGGTGCCATATCAGATCAAGCACTACCAGCGCGACAAGAAAACCCGGCTGGCGCCGCCGGAGCTGAAAGCGGTGCACCCGCTCGGCAAATCGCCGGTGATCACCGATGACGAGCTGACCATTGCCGAATCCGGCGCGATCATTGAATACCTGGTGGAAACCTACGGCCAGACCGGCAAAGGAGAAGTGGCTCATCTGCTGCCACCGGCCGGGAGCGAGGCGTACCGCCAGTGCCGGTTCTGGATGCACTACGCCGAAGGCTCGCTGATGAACTGGCTGGTGATGAAGCTGGTATTTGTCACCATCCCCACCCAGCCGATGCCGTTTTTCGTGCGGCCAATCGCGCGCCAGTTGTGCCACACCGTGCTTGCACGGTTGATCGATCCGAACGTAAACACCGCACTGCAGTTCATCGACCAGCATCTGGCTTCGCATACCTGGTTTGCCGGCGAGGCGATCAGCATGGCCGATTTCCAGATGAGTTTTGCAGTCGAGGCTTTGCTGTCGCGCAATCGTCTGGCCAGCCAGTATCCGCATCTGCAAGCTTACCGGCAGCGCATGGTAGCCCGGCCGGCGTATCAGAAAGCCATCCAGATCGGCGGGCCGGTGGTCATGGCCTGAGCGGGTTCGCTGCCGAGCGCGCCCATAAAAAAACCGCACAGCGAAACGGTGCGGTTTTTTTGGATCTGGTCGGAGTGAGAGGATTCGAACCTCCGGCCTCTACGTCCCGAACGTAGCGCTCTACCAGGCTAAGCTACACTCCGTTTTTTGCCGAGACTCAAGATTTGCGGTCAACAGCAAAGAGGGATAATTCTAGCAGAGCATCCTTGAATTGTGAAGGGGGTAACCCGTCCAGACTGGCCATTGCCTGCTGCTTGACCTGTTCTGCCGTGGCCATTGCGGCCTCCAGTGCCTGGCAGTCGCGAACGGCCGCGACAATGGCGTCGAATTCGTCCCGCCCGCCCTGCTCGATCACCTTGCGCGCCAGCGCGGCCTGTTCGGCGTTGCCACGCTGCATGGTGTAGATCAGCGGCAGTGTCGGTTTGCCTTCGGCCAGGTCGTCGCCGAGATTCTTGCCGATTTCGGCCGCATCGCCGGTGTAGTCGAGCACATCGTCGACGATCTGGAACGCGGTGCCGAGCAACATGCCGTATTCGGCAATCGCATTTTCCTGTTCCGGTATGGCGTTGCTGATGATCGCACCAAGCCGGGTGGCAGCCTCGAACAACTTGGCGGTCTTGTACTGGATCACCCGCATGTAGTCGGCTTCGTCGATGTCGGCGTTGTGGATGTTCATCAGTTGCAGCACTTCGCCCTCGGCGATCACGTTGGTCGCTTCGGCCAGCACTTCCTGCACGCGCATGCTGCCGACCCGCACCATCATCTGGAACGCGCGCGAATAGAGAAAATCGCCAACCAGCACGCTGGCCGCGTTGCCGAACATGGCGTTGGCAGTTTTTCGCCCGCGCCGCAGGTCGGATTCATCGACTACGTCGTCGTGCAGCAGTGTCGCCGTGTGAATGAACTCCACCACGGCGGCCAGTTCGTGATGCGCCCCCCCCCGGTAGCCAAAGGCCCCGGCTGACAGCAGCACCAACATCGGCCGCAACCGCTTGCCACCGGCATTGATGATGTATTCGCCAATCTGGCGCACCAGCGCCACATCGGAATAAAGGTTACGGCGGATGACGTCATCCACGGCGAGCATGTCGCTGGCGATCAGCGAACGGATGGTTTGAATGGACACGATGCAGCAGTCTTGTCGGTTGGTCTGTTGTTGTTTTGGTGCCAGGCCAATCCCCGCAAGGATCGGCGCAAACCCGCGCGATGATACCAGAAATGTCAAAGACTGAAAATTTGACTGGTTTCAATTGCTTGCATATAATCGCCGGTTCTCTGGTCGAGGGCTCGGCCTGAGTTGTTCAAATCAAGGAGCACACAGTATGTATGCGGTCGTAAAAACCGGCGGTAAGCAGTACAAAGTTACCATCGGCGAAAAATTGAAAGTAGAACAGATACCGGCAGACATCGACTCCCAAATCGTACTGGATCAGGTATTGATGGTAGTTGATGGTGAAACCGTAGTCGTTGGCAAACCAACCGTAGCGGGCGCTACCATCAAGGCAACCGTGGTTTCCCACGGTCGCGGCGACAAGGTTCGCATCTTCAAGATGCGTCGCCGCAAGCATTATCAAAAGCATCAAGGTCATCGTCAGAACTTCACCGAATTGCGCATCGACGCAATCGAGAAGTAAGCGAGGAGCGTGAAACATGGCACACAAAAAAGCAGGCGGTAGTTCCCGTAACGGCCGCGACTCTCATTCGAAACGACTGGGCGTGAAAGCCTACGGCGGCGAACTGATTCCAGCTGGCAGCATCATCGTGCGTCAGCGCGGCACCCAGTTCCACCCGGGCATGAACGTTGGCATCGGCAAGGATCACACCTTGTTTGCCAAGGTCGACGGCACGGTTGAATTCACCGTAAAAGGCCAGTTCAACCGCAAGTTCGTCAACATCGTTCCGTTCGAACACGCGGAAGAGCTGTCGGCGTAAGCGCCACGGCGCAAGATGTCGAGCCCTGTCCCGTCGGGATGGGGCTTTTTCGTTTTCACAGTCCATCCCGCTCGGCTTGTGCGCGATTCGAGCGGCATGGACTGTTCGGCCGGATGGCGACAGCAACCGCCTGCCAGGGAGCAAATGCATGAAATTCATCGACGAAGCCAGAATCGAAGTAGCCGGCGGCAAGGGCGGCAACGGCTCGGCCAGCATGCGGCGTGAAAAATTCGTCCCGCGCGGCGGGCCGGACGGCGGCGATGGCGGCCGGGGCGGCAATGTCTACGCCGTTGCCGACATCAACATCAACACCCTGGTTGACTACCGGTTCGTGAAGAAATATTTCGCCCACCACGGTGAAAACGGCCGTGGTGCGGATTGCTACGGCAAAGGCGCCGACGATATCGTGTTGCGCATGCCGGTTGGCACGCTGATCACCGACAACGAAACCGGTGAAGTAGTGGCCGACCTGACCCACGACGGCCAACGCGCCCTGCTGGCCCAGGGCGGTAAAGGCGGCCTGGGCAATATCCATTTCAAGAGCTCGGTCAACCGCGCGCCACGCCAGTTCACCCACGGTGAAGAAGGCGAAAAGCGCGAGCTGAAGCTGGAGCTGAAGGTGCTGGCCGATGTCGGCCTGCTCGGCATGCCGAATGCCGGCAAGTCGACTTTCATCCGCGCCGTGTCGGCCGCACGGCCTAAAGTTGCCGATTATCCGTTTACCACGCTGGCGCCGAATCTGGGCGTGGTGCGCATCGACAATAACCGCAGCTTCGTGGTGGCCGACATTCCCGGCCTGATCGAAGGCGCTGCCGAAGGCGCAGGCTTGGGCCATCGTTTTCTCAAGCACCTGGCGCGCACCGGTGTCTTGCTGCACCTGGTCGATCTGGCGCCGTTTGACGAATCGGTTGACCCGGTACACGAGGCGCAGGCAATTGTTGAAGAGCTGCGCAAATACGACGAAGACCTGTACCGCAAACCGCGCTGGCTGGTGCTGAACAAGCTGGACATGGTTCCGGAGGACGAGCGCCAGTCCAGAATCGACGATTTCCTGCAACGCTTCGGCTGGCAGAAGCCAGACCAATACGCCGATTTCGACCCTTTCGCCCCCCGCCACTTCGCCATTGCCGGCCTCACCGGCGAAGGCTGCCGCGAGCTGACCCAGGCGTTGATGCAATACCTGGAACAACTGCGCGAATGGAAAGCCCGACAGGCTAAAGCGGCTGAAGCACAACCATTACGCTTTGACGCTAGCGAGCTGGAAGACGATGGCGGTGACTTCGAAGTCGACGCCAGGTAAGACGCCGACTACAATCTTGCCCGATGCTTGCTTCTCAGAGAGCGCCGAAGGCCTTGAGTACGCGCAGCGACCAGCCGGTTCGTTGATATCCTGAATCAGGAACGCTCTGCGCGCACGCCGTGATCTTTGTGCGCGCTGCGGTTCAAGATTTGCATTTTTCCTGCCCCAGACACCGATGCGCGATACCGCTCACGAATCCCTCTTAAACGAATTCTTCCGCGAAGGCATCGAGCTGGGAGATTTGCCTGCGCTGTTTCCGCTGCTGCGCGCACGCGACACGCTGAACGCGTTCATTACCCTGTTTCGCGGTGGCGACGATGAAGTCATGGTACGGCTGATGGTGTTGCGCGAGATCGGTGCCCGTGCCGACGCGCCGCGCTGGAGCCCCCAGGAGCTACGCGCCCAGTTTGCCTATCTCGACCCGACCAAGCTGAACACGGTGCTGCTGCGGCTGCGCGAATACGAACTACTGATCTGGGATAACGACGAGGCGGTGTACCAGATCAGCTCATCCGGCCGGATTGCGCTGGCGGCGATTTCGACCCTGATCGGCTTTGCCGACGATGAAGACGCTGAGCTGGGCTTCATCACCAGCCAGGTGGCCGCCGGGCAGGCGGTCGGCAAGGAGTCGGTCGAGGCGCTGCAGCATTTGCTCGGCCGGTTGAACGAACTGCAGGCGGAATTTGAACAGGCGGTGCTGTCGAGCTCGGAATTCCTGATCCTGGCAGCCCAGAAAAAACTCAATTCGGTGTGGCACTGGGTCGAAAAAGGCACCGAGATCATCCGCTCGATTACCTCCGGCGAAGAAATCGACGCCCATACCCATCGGGTAGCGCAGGCAATCGGCCAGGCACAATCGAAAATGCTGCGCATGACGGCAGTGTTCCAGCGTACGCTGAACGCGATCCAGAGCCAGCGGGTGCATCTGGGCGAATCCGGGCTGACATCCAGCGACATTGCCGCGTGGTTGCGCCAGCAGCCGCAACAGAAGCTGCCTCCCCTGCTCAGCGGCGCCCTGCACACACTCCCAGAACCCGCTTTCGTCACCGAGGCGGAGATGCTCGACGTGGCAGAATACGAGCTGCTGGAACGCGAACGGGACAAGGCACGCGAAGCGGTGATTCCACAGCCACTGGAAGCGCCGCTGACCGGCAAGGTGGAAGTGCAACGCCTGCTGCATGCCGAGGCATTCCGCGATGGACTGCACGATCTGCACTCGCCCCAGCCACTGGTGGCCGTCGTGCTGGGCGACAGTTACGCCCAGACGGCTTACCGCATGTCGCTGCTGGCGCTGCTCAACGATCCGGAATCCAGGGCGCTGACCGGCCCGGTGGCCGATATTGCCCGCCTGACGCTGAAGCTGGCCATCAGCACCGATCTACAGGATGTGTACCAGCACGGCGTGGCACTGCTCAGCCGTGGCGAAGTCGAGCCCGGTTGGCCCTTTCCTACGGTGAATGACAATGGATATTGAACTGCAAACCCTGGCGGCACGCCTGTTGGCCCATCGTTACATCAGCCGTGACGATAAGCTGGCACGTCGGGCTCTGACTGACGAAGGATTCCGCCACGCGCTCGACGAGCGGCTGGCGGCAGTCGGACTGGTGCTGCTGGAAAACCCTTACTCGGCGTACATTGCCGCCGGAATCAAGACAGATGTCGAGGAGGCGGTCTTTGGTGCCGGCGAGGTGTGGCTGTCAAACACCATCGGTCTGCCGCGTGACGGCATCGCGCTGCTGATCATCGTCTGGGCGCTGATCGTCCTGCCCAAGCGCGAGCGGCAGATTGCCCGGCGCGAGAAGGAAGCCGCCCAGCAGGCCGACATGTTTGCCGAAGCCAAGCCGCTGCCGGTAGGCGATGAAGTCTCGGCCGGCATTCCCGAATCGGCGCTGTATGCCGATTTTGGCGAGCAACTGGGTGGCCGGATGCGTTTTTCCACCCACCTGGGCATGCTGTCGAAACAAGGATTCATCATCCGGCGCAACAAAGTGATTTACGAAGGGCCAATGCTCGACTTGCTGCTAGACTACGCCAAGCTCGCGCCGCGCATCATCGAAGGCGCGCTGGGCGATGTCTTGCGCCAGTTGCGCGACCGCCCCGCCCAACCGCAACTGATCTGACCACTCATGACCCTGCTGCGAAACCTTGCCCTGGCATCCCTGGCCGCAACCCTCACCGGCTGTGGCTTTCATTTGCGTGGCAGCGGCGAAAGCAGTCAGTTGCCTTTTCATGCCATTTATGTCGAAGGCAGTGGCCCGGTCTGCGAGCCACTCAAGCGCCAAGTCAGGCTGAGCCCAGGCACCCGGCTGACGGATGCTCCGCAACAGGCCGAGGCGATCATCGCTGTCAACAATGACCGCTCGGAGAAAGTCATTCGCTCGATCAGCGCCAGCGGCAAGGTGCTGGAATACGAGCTGCGCCAGCGGGTCAGCTACAGCCTGCGCGGGCCGGGCGGTGCGCCGCTGCTGCCGGCGGCCGAAATCCAGTCCAAGCGTTACCTCACCTACAGCGATGCCGAGCTGTACGGCAAGGGCGCCGAAGAAGAGCTGCTGATCCGGGACATGCACAACGACCTGGCCCAGCAGATCGTGCGCCGCATCGCCATGTTCAGGCCCAACACCCAGCAGCAATCCAGCCAATTACCAGGCGAGTAACATGCAAGCGCGCCTCGACTCCTTGCCGCAGCTGCTACAAAAAAAACTGGCCGCCTTGTACGTGGTACATGGTGACGAGACCCTGCTGGCGCTGGAAGCCGCCGACAGCATTCGTGTCGCCGCACGCAAGGCCGGCTTCAGCGAACGTGAAGTGCTGACCGTCGAGCCGGGGTTCGCCTGGTCGCAACTGAACATGGCCGGCGCCAGCATGAGCCTGTTTGCCGAGAAAAAGCTGCTCGAATTGCGCATTCCGTCCGGCAAGCCCGGCGTCGAAGGCGCGCAGGCGCTGCAGGACTACTGCTCCCGCCTGTCACCCGACACGCTGACGCTGATCACCCTGCCGAAGCTGGACAAGACGGCACAGAATTCCAAATGGTTTCAGGCGCTGGATCAGGCCGGGGTGACGCTGGCGGCGCATCCGGTCGAGCGCCAGCAACTGCCGCAATGGATTGCCGGGCGGCTGGCGCGGCAAGGCCAGCAGACCGATCGGGACACCCTGCAATTCCTGACCGACAAGGTCGAAGGCAACCTGCTCGCTGCACATCAGGAAATCCAGAAGCTGGGCCTGCTGTTTCCGCCCGGCCCACTGGCGTTTGACGATGTCCACCAGGCCGTGCTGGATGTATCCCGCTACGATGTTTTCAAACTCGGCGGCGCGATCCTGTCTGGCGACCCGGCAAGGGTGACGCGGGTGATCGACGGACTGAAAGCCGAGGGTGAGGCGGCAGTGCTGGTGTTGTGGGCAATCACCGAAGAGGTGCGCTACCTGCTGAAAATGGCCGAAGGCCTGCAGCGCAATGTGTCCGGTGCCCAATTGCTGCGCGATCTGCGGGTCTGGGGCGAACGGCAGAAGCTGCTGGAGCCGGCAGCACGACGCCAGAGCGTACCGAAGTTGCGCGCTGCATTGCAGGAATGTGCGCGGCTGGACCGGATGAGCAAGGGCCTGGAGGCCGGCGATGTGTTTGAAGACATGCTCAGGCTGGCTTTGTCGCTGTGCCGTGGCACCCAGGCGTTCTGGGGCAAACTGGCATGACCCGTTTTGCGGCAGTGATTTTCGACATGGACGGCCTGATGCTCGACACCGAGCGGATTGCCCTGGCGTGCTGGGATCAGGCGGCCCGCCTCCACGGCTTTGACCTCGACCCGGCAATTGGCTTGGGCATGGTCGGGCTGAATACCCGCGATTGCGTGCGCTGGGTGAAAAGCGTGCTGGGCGAGGATTTTCCGATGGAAGCAATCAATGTCACCTCGCGTGAGCTGTATCACGCCGAACTCGACCGCGACACACCGGTCAAGCCCGGCCTGCACCCCTTGCTGCAATGGCTGCAGACGGAAGGCGTGCCGCTGGCAGTCGCCACCTCGACCCGGCACGAGTGGGCCGTAAAAAAGCTCAGCAAGGCCGGCATTCTGGCGTGCTTTCACGGCATGGTGTGCGGCGATCAGGTCAGCCAGGGCAAGCCGCATCCGGAAATCTTCCTCAGCGCCGCCGCACGCATCGGCGTAGCCCCGGCGCAGAGCGTAGTACTGGAAGACTCCGACCCTGGGGTGCGCGGGGCGACGGCAGCCGGGATGCGGGTGATCCAGATTCCCGATGTCAAAGCGCCGACCGAGGCCGTCCGCCAGCTTGGCCACCCGGTTTGCCCCGACCTCTACAAGGCATGCGAGCTGCTGCAACGCTGGCAGAGCGGCTGGCAGCCTGCCGGACTAGAGCGATCGTAGCGAGCCGAATGGTAAAACCGGCAAAAAACGGCCTGTTTCTCCCGCTGGCGCAGCAGATCAGTGTCAAGTCCGCCAGGCTGCCAGCATCCATCTGTATAATTTGACTTTTCTTCATTTCGATTTCGGCACTCCTCATGACAAAAACACCCCGCATCGGCATGGTATCGCTTGGATGCCCGAAGGCTCTGGTTGACTCTGAGCACATCCTCACCCAGTTGCGCGCCGAGGGCTACGATATTTCCTCGCGTTACGACAACGCCGATCTGGTGGTGGTCAACACCTGCGGCTTCATTGATTCGGCAGTACAGGAATCGCTGGACGCCATCGGCGAAGCCCTGGCCGAGAACGGTAAGGTTATTGTCACCGGTTGCTTGGGCGCCAAGGAAGACGGACAGGTGATCCGGAATGTGCACCCCAAGGTGTTGGCAGTTACCGGCCCGCATGCCACGGCAGAGGTCATGGATGCCGTTCACCAGCACCTGCCCAAGCCGCACGACCCGTTCACCGACCTGATTCCGCCGCAGGGCATCAAGCTGACGCCGCGCCATTACGCCTACGTCAAGATTTCCGAAGGCTGCAATCACCGCTGCACCTTCTGCATCATCCCCTCGCTGCGCGGCGATCTGGTCAGCCGGCCGGTACACGAGGTATTGCGCGAAGCAGAAAACCTGGCCAAGGCAGGCGCCCGTGAGCTGCTGATCGTATCGCAGGACACCAGCGCCTATGGCGTGGATCTCAAATACCGCACCGGTTTTTACAACGGCCGCCCGGTCCGCACCCGCATGACCGAACTGGCACAGGCGCTGGGCGAGCTGGGCGTCTGGGTCCGGCTGCACTACGTCTACCCTTATCCGCACGTAGACGAGGTCATTCCACTGATGGCGGCCGGAAAAATCCTGCCTTACCTCGACATTCCGTTCCAGCACGCCAGCCAAAAAATCCTCAAGGCGATGAAACGCCCGGCCAACGCCGACAATGTGCTGGCGCGCATCCGCCAATGGCGGGAAATCTGCCCCGAGCTGGTGATTCGCAGCACGTTCATTGTCGGCTTTCCCGGCGAAACCGAAGCCGACTTTCAGGAGCTGCTGGATTTCATCACTGCGGCAGAGCTGGATCGGGTCGGCTGTTTCACCTATTCACCGGTTGAAGGCGCTACCGCCAACGCCCTGGCCGATACGGTGCCGGCAGATGTGGCCGAAGACCGCAAGGCGCGCTTCATGGCCGTGCAGGAGGCTATTTCCGCCCGCCGCCTGGCAGCCAGGGTCGGCAGCACCATCGAGGTCATCATCGACGAGATCGACGAGGAAGGCGCCATTGGCCGCAGCAAGGCCGATGCGCCGGAAATCGACGGGCTGGTGTATCTGAACGACCCCGAGCTCGAGCTGGCGGTCGGTGATATCGTCCGGGTGACCGTCACCCATTCCGACGAACACGATCTGTGGGCCGAGCTGGCTTGATCTGGTCAACGCCCCTTGCGCCTGGCGCGCGGGTGGGCAGCATCGTAGCTCTTGGCCAGATACTGGAAATCGAGGTGAGTGTAAATCTGGGTTGTGGTGATGCTGGCGTGGCCCAGCATCTCCTGCACCGCACGCAAATCACCGGACGATTGCAGCACATGGCTAGCGAACGAATGACGCAAGGCGTGCGGGTGAACATGCTGCACAATCCCCTGCTTCACTCCCAGCTGCTGCAGTCGCAGCTGGATCGCCCGCACCGACAGCCGCTTGCCGCGCCGGCCGACAAATAGCGCCGGCTCGTCGGCAGCGGCCAGCAAGGCGCGTAACGGCAACCAGGCTTGCAGGGCATCGAGCGCCATTTGGCCCACCGGCACGATGCGGCTTTTATTGCCCTTGCCCAACACCCGGACTTCGCCGCTGCTGGCGTCGACGGCATCCGGGTTCAACCCGGCCAGCTCTGACAGGCGCAGACCGGATGAATAAAACAGCTCGAACATCGCCACGTCGCGAACAGCCAGTTCATCCTCGTCGGCCGGCTGCAGCAGCTGCGCCATCTGATCCGGCGACAAGGCATGCGGCAGTTTACGTGGCGACTTCGGTGCGCGAATCCCCTGTACCGGATTCAGGTTCAACTGGTATTTGCGCGCCAGAAAGCGAAACAGGCCGCGCCAGGCCGACAGCACCCGCGCCAGGCTCCTGCCCGACAGCCCTTCGGCATGCAGCCGGCCCACCAGACGGCGCACCTGCTGCGGCGTCAGATCGAGCACCGAGGCCTCGCCCAACTGCCCGCCAAGCCAAGCCAGATCGTGGCGATACGCCAGCAAGGTGTTGTCGCTGTAGCGCCGCTCCACTGCCAGCCACACCAGATACTGATCGACCAGCTCCGGCCACGGCGGCAGCTCACTCGCAGCCGGCATTGAGGTCTCACCCGCCATGATCAGGCCGCCGCTACCGCCCGTTGCAACGCGGCGGCAAGCAGATCGCCCACCCGCTTCAGATACAGTGTGCCCATTTCTGGGTAAAAGCGCTGCGGGTCTTCACTGGCCAGCACCAACACCCCGGCATCCGGGGCGCTGCCAAGCCTGACCAGGGCAAAACTGCGCAACTTGCCAGCGGCCTCGCCAAACCAGCCCAGCACCTCGTCGGCAACATGCGGGCCGCAATAGGGTTCGGTCAGTTCCTCCATCTGCAGCCTGAGATCCTCCGACACGGCCAGGCTTGCCGGGTAGCCACTGCCCCGCGACCACTGCTGCATAGCCACGTGCGGTACGGCAAAATCTTCGGTCAGATGATAGACGAACCGCTCGACCGCCTGGTCGCGGTCAGCCGTATCCAGCAACGACACGCACAGACGATGCACTTTTTCGCCAATTGCATCGTTTTCTTCCCCGAACTGCAGCAGTTCGGTCAACTTGGCCTCGACCAGCCGCGCCCGTTCCCGCAGGGTGAGAATCTGCCGCTCGGTGATCGAAATGGCATGGCCGCCGTGCGGATGTGGAATGAAAATATCCGCCAGCAAATCGGCGTAGTGCTCAAAAAATTCCGGATGATCTTTCAGATACTGGGCAACGTCATTCGGCTGCATGGTGTGGTCCTGTTGCGGGAATTAAAAAGGCACGACCTTGAACCACAGAGAGCTCCGAGAACGCAAAGTTAACACTGAGAACAACCAAGGCGCTCCTGCTTTTCCTCTGTGTTTCCTCCGCGACCTCAGTGCTCTCTGCGGTTTAAGGTTTGCATTTGCACAGCATAGACTCAGATTTCGATTTCGCCCTCAAAGACGATCACCGCCGGCCCGGTCATCCACACTGGTTGGCCGGGGCCTTGCCAGCGGATGGTCAGCTCACCGCCACGGGTACTGACTCGCACCGTGCCGTCGAGCAGGCCGCGCAGGATGCCAGCAACCACGGCCGCACAGGCGCCGGTGCCGCAGGCCAGCGTTTCGCCGGCACCGCGTTCGAACACGCGCAGGCGGATATGACTACGGTCGACGATCTGCATGAAACCGGCGTTGACCTTCTGCGGGAAGCGCGGATGCACTTCAATCGCC
This sequence comes from uncultured Burkholderiales bacterium, assembly GCA_964495595.1. Classification (GTDB taxonomy): domain Bacteria; phylum Pseudomonadota; class Gammaproteobacteria; order Burkholderiales; family SCOH01; genus CALMFQ01. Next base: position 19,810 of record CAZBWH010000015.1, read on the forward strand.
GCGCCCACCGCACCAACCGGAAAGCAGTCGACATCGTCGACCACCTGCACCGCATGCGGGTTGCCCATTGATATGGCAGTGATTTCGTATGTTTTGCCATCGATATCGAGCGGATAGACCGCCGCCTGCGCATCGGCAATGAGTGGCACTTCGGCCGGCTTGAGGAACGGCGCCCCCATGTCGACGGTGACTTCTCCGTTGTCTTCCAGCCGCGGGCCGATGATGCCCCTAGCGGTTTCGACGCGGATTTCGCGTTTGTCGGTCAGCCCCTTGGCGTGGACGAAACGGGCGAAACAGCGTGCGCCGTTGCCGCACTGCTCCACTTCGCCGCCGTCGTTGTTGAATATGCGGTAGCGGAAATCGACCCCTGGCTGGCTGGCGGGCTCAACCAACAGAATTTGGTCGCAGCCGACGCCGAAATGCCGGTCGCCCAGCGCGCGATATTGTTCGCTGCTGAGGTTGATCTGCTGATTGATGCCGTCAAGCACGACAAAGTCGTTACCGAGGCCGTGCATTTTGGTGAATTTGAGTTTCATTTCAGGTCCACATCTTGAACCACAGAGAGCACAGAGAACCCGGAGTTCACACAGAGAAAAACAAGAAAACAACTTAAAGCCTTGTTTTTATATGTGAATTCCATGCACCCTCCGTGCCCTCAGCGTTTCAAGATTTTCAGATCAAACACATAAAGCCATGTAATCGCGGTAAATACAGCGATCCATGACCACGAACAGGCCGGCAGCGCGGGCGCGTTCGGCGGCGGACGGGTTGATCACCCCATCCTGCAGCCAGATCGCCGGCAGCTTGAGGCGGATACACTCATCGACAAGGGCGTCGACTTCGTCCGGTTTGCGGAATACATCGACCAGATCAATCGCCCCCGGCACTTGATCCAGCGTGGCATACGCCGGCTGGCCAAGCACTTCGGCCACCGCCGGCCGCACTGGCACGATATCGTGACCAAATCGCTGCAGGGCAGCTGCCACGCGATGGCTGGGCCGGTCTGCCTTCGGCGACAGCCCTACCACGGCCACCCGTTTGATCGACAGGATAAAGCGGCGGATTTCATCTTCGGATGGGTTCTGGAACATGGGCAACTCCTTGAAAAAAACCATTCACCCTAGGCTCTGTTCAATAGAATCTCGCCTCGCCCGGAGGCCGGGTCTTGAACCGTTTGTGGGTCCAGAAATACTGTTCCGGCATCTCGCGTACCCGCTGCTCGATGAATTCGTTCATGCGCCGGGTATCGGCTTCGATGTCGTCGGTTGGATAATTGTCCCACGCTGGGTAGAAGGTCAACACATATCCCTGCCCTCCCGGTAGCTGGCGAGTCACGGCCGGCAACACCTTGGCGCGCGAGACCTTGGCCAGCCGCGCCAGCCCGGTGACGGTGGCGGCCGGCACGCCAAAAAACGGCACGAACACTGCATCGCTGGCACCGAAATCCTGGTCCGGCAGGTAATAAAACGGCAAGCCCTTGCGGATCGCCTTGACCACCGGCTTGATGCCGTCCTGCCGCGAATACAGTTCGGCATTGCCGAACCGGGTGCGCGAACGCATCAGCAGGTTCATCACGTAGGGATTTTTCTGCTGCCCGTACATCGACACCAGCTTGTTGTCGATCGAAATCCGCGTGCCACCGGCGTCCAGCCCCATGAAATGCGGCGCCAGCCAGATGACAGGCTGATCCTTGACGGCCAGCCAGTGCTCCAGTCCTTCGATGCGGATCAGCTTTTCCAGCCGCTCGCGCGGCGCCCACCACAACAGGCCATGTTCCAGCGCGCCACGCATGAACGATTGCACATGCTTGCGCACCAATGCTTCGCGTTCGGCATCGCTCAATTCGGGGAAACACAGCTTCAGGTTGATGCGCGCCACGCGGGTGCGGCTACGCGCCAGTTTGTACAGCACCCAGCCCAAACCGTTACCGATCGTGGCCTGGATCGACAGCGGCAGGAAATGCATCAGCCACAACAAAAACACTGCAACACGCATGATCAGCTTTATTTGTAGAAGTTACGTTCGCCCAGAGGCCGGGTGCCGAAGCGCTTGTGAACCCAGTAATATTGCTCAGGCATTTCCCGTACCCGCTCCTCGATGAACTGGTTCATCCGTCGTGCATCGGCCTCAAGGTCGCCACTGGGGAAATTGTCCCATGCCGGGTAGAGGCGCATTTCGTAGCCCTCGGCAGCGGACAATTGGCGAGTAATGCACGGAATGACTGTTGCCTTGGTCAACTGCGCCAGCCGCGACAACGTCGTTACCGTTGCACAGTCGACACCGAAAAATGGCACGAACACCGAATCGGTGCGGCCAAAATCCATATCCGGCAGAAATATGAGCGGCACACCATCACGAACCTTGCGGATCACCGGCCGCAGCCCGTCCTGTTTGGCGAACAGCTCCGGCGAGCCAAAACGCAACCGGCCCTGCAGCAGCAAGTCATCAAGTAGCGGGTTTTTCTGCCTGCTGTAAAAAGCCATCGAGCCGGGCCAAAGATCGCCGAATTTGGCGCTGCCGATGTTCAAGCCGACAAAATGCGGAGTCAGGATAACCACCGGCTGGCCCTTGATCCGATCCAGATGCTCGCGCCCCTCCACCCGCACCAGCCCCATCACCCGCTTGGCCGGCGCCCACCAGATAATCCCCATTTCCAGCACACTGCGCGCCAGGCTCATGAAGTGCCGTCGCCCCAGTTTGCGCCGCTCGGCTTCGCTCAACTCAGGGAAACACAGCCGTAAGTTGATCAGCGTCACCCGGCCGCCAACGAAAAACAGCAACCAGCCGATCAGGTAGGCAATCGCAGCAACCAGTGTCGTCGGCAGATGGCTGATCGCCCGCCACAGAGCCACACCCGCCCTGGCCCCGAGACTCATGCTTCGTCTACCGGCAGTGCAACGCCAGCCGGCACCTTGTAACGGTTGTAACTCCAGAGATACTGCGCCGGACATCCCCGGATCATGGATTCGAGATTACGATTGAGCAGGGCCGCATCGGACTGGGCCTCTCCACTGAAATTGCCCTGAAGCGGCTGGATGTGCACCCTGTAGCCACGGCCGAACGGCAGCCGCTCACCATAAAACAGCAGCACGGCTGCGTCAGTCGACTCGGCCATTCGGCCGAGCAAGGTCATGGTGTACGCTGGCTTGCCGAAAAATGGCGCCCAAACCCCACCACCCTCGCCCGGCGCCTGATCGGGCAGGATGACCACGGCCTCGCCGTTACGCAACGTCTTGAACAACTGGCGCACCCCCTGTGCGGTCGCCGGCGCTGTCCTGCCGTTGCCGCGAGCGCGACCGGCATTCATCAACGGCTCCAGCCATTTGAGTTTCGGCGGGCGGTACATTGCAGTCAGCGGAAACGGCAGGCGTGAGCTCAGGTAACGCCCGGCAATGTCGTAGGCGCCCAGATGCGGAGTAACAAACAGCAAGCCCCGCTTGGCCGCCAATGCAGCCTCGACGTGTTGCCAGCCATCACACTTGCGGATCAGCCGCGCCACCCTCGCCGGGCTTCGTCCCCAGGCTACCAGCAATTCCAGCGCGCCTTTGCCGGTTTCATGCACATTGGCGCGGATCAGGCGTCGCAAACTGGCCGAATCCGCAGCGAGGCCGCTACCGGCAAGATTGGTCTGCAGTTTCGCCGCAAAACCCGGCGACAGTCTATACACCAGCTCACCCAGCAAAATGCCGATTGCATGAATCAGCCAGAGTGGCAGCGCGGCAAACAGGCCCAGCGCAACTTTCGTCATCATTCGTTGTGTTTCATTCGGGATTTGATATTCTACCTGTTTTCATATCCCTTAAATAAAACACCGTACGAGAGAGAAATGAGCCATTCATTCCTGTTTACTTCGGAGTCGGTATCCGAAGGGCACCCAGACAAGGTTGCCGACCAGATTTCCGATTCGATCCTCGATGCCATTCTGGCGCAGGACAAACATGCCCGCGTGGCAGCCGAAACATTGGTGAATACCGGTCTGGTGGTGCTGGCAGGAGAAATCACCACCCACGCCAATGTCGATTACATCCAGATCGCCCGCGACACCGTCAAGCGCATCGGCTACGACAGCTCTGACATCGGTTTCGATTACAAGACCTGCGCGGTGCTGGTGGCCTACGACAAGCAGTCGCCCGACATCGCCCAGGGCGTTGACGAGGGCAAGGGCCTGGACCTGGACATGGGTGCCGGCGACCAGGGTCTGATGTTCGGTTACGCCTGCAACGAAACCCCGCAACTGATGCCGGCGCCGATTTATTACGCGCACCGGCTGATGCAGCGCCAGAGCGAACTGCGCAAGGATGGCCGCCTGCCGTGGCTGCGCCCGGATGCCAAATCGCAGGTCACCATCCGCTACGACGCGGAAACCGGCAAAGCGATTGAAATCGACACCATCGTGATCTCGACCCAGCATCACCCGGATGTTTCGCATGCCCAACTGTCGGAAGCGGTGATCGAAGAGATCGTCAAACCGATCATGCCGGCCGAGCTGATGAAAAACCCGCGTTTCCTGATCAACCCGACCGGCCGCTTCGTCATCGGTGGCCCGATGGGCGACTGCGGCCTGACAGGCCGCAAGATCATCGTCGACACCTACGGCGGTGCCGCACCGCACGGCGGCGGTGCCTTCTCCGGCAAGGATCCGTCCAAGGTTGACCGCTCGGCAGCCTACGCCGGCCGTTACGTGGCGAAAAACATCGTTGCCGCCGGCATCGCCAGACAGTGTCAGGTGCAGGTATCGTACGCAATCGGCGTATCGCGTCCGGTATCGGTAATGGTTGATACCTGGGGCACGTCGAAGCTTAGCAACCAGCAGATCGTCGAATTGATCAATAAACATTTCGACCTGCGCCCGAAAGGCATCATCCAGATGCTCGACCTGCAGCGGGCAATCTACTGCAAAACCGCTTCTTACGGCCACTTCGGCCGCGAAGAGCCGGAATTCAGCTGGGAACGCACCGACAAGGCCGAAGCCCTGCGGGCAGACGCCGGGCTGTAAACCGGCAAGGGTGGTCCACTTTCCAGACGGGGCGACAGCCCCGTTTGTTTTTTCCGGGCGTCGCAGCAGCAAATGTTACAATTCACCTTTCTGCAATATCGGACCGGAAAGCCATGTTCGCTCGTTTCATGCCTCAGGAAGGCAAATTTTTCGAACTTTTCAACGCTCACACCGAGCAGGCAGTACTGGCTGCCCACAAGACGCTCGAACTGATCAACAACCTGAACGGCGAACGGCGACAACTGGAATCCCTGGTCACCACCATCGAATCGGCCGAGCATCGCGCCGATACGGTAACCCATGAAACCATTGCCCTGCTCAACAAAACCTTCATCACACCCTTTGACCGCGACGAAATCCATCAACTGATCAGCGCGATGGATGACATCGTCGACGTGATTCATAGTCTGGCTCAAACCCTGACCATGTATGACGTGCGGCGCGCCACCCAGGAAATGCTGCAGCTGGCGGAAATCAATATTTCGGCGGTGGATCGAGTGCGCTACGGGGTTGGCCTGCTGAAAACGCCAGGCGAACATGCGCAGGACATTCTGCGCACCTGCAAGGAGATCGACAAACTGGAAGGCGATGGCGACCGCGTGATGCGTGGCGCAATATCCCGCCTGTTCCGCGACGAGCAGGACGTGCGGGAACTGATCAAACTGAAGGCAGTGTACGAGCTGCTGGAAACCGTCACCGACCGGTGCATGTCCGTTGCCAACCAACTCGAAGCCATCGTGCTCGAAAATACCTGAGGCAAGACCATGACCGGAATGGAAATCAGCCTGGGAGTGGTGATTCTCCTGATCGGGCTGGCACTGGCGTTCGACTTCATGAACGGTTTTCACGATGCCGCCAACTCGATCGCGACCATTGTCTCAACCGGCGTGCTGCGGCCACAACATGCGGTGTTGTGGGCTGCGTTCTTCAACTTTGTCGCGGTGTTCGTATTTCATCTCAAGGTCGCCACCACGATCGGCAAAGGCACCATCGACCCTGCCATCGTCGACCAGTACGTACTGTTTGGTGCCCTGATCGGTGCAATTGCCTGGAACGTGATCACCTGGTATTTCGGCATTCCGTCATCCTCGTCACACGCACTGATCGGCGGACTGGTAGGTGCAGCGCTGGTCAAGGCCGGGCCTGAAGCACTGGTCACGTCCGGGCTGATCAAGACCATCGCCTTCATTTTCGTCGCTCCACTGCTAGGGTTTGTCTTGGGGTCGGTGATGATGCTTGCCGTGTCATGGATATTCTTCCGCTCGACGCCAGGCCATGTGGACAAGTGGTTCCGGCGACTGCAGCTGGTATCTGCCGGCCTCTACAGTCTGGGGCACGGTGGCAATGATGCGCAGAAAACCATTGGTATCATCTGGCTGGTCCTGATCGCCGCCGGTATGTCCAACACCAACGAAGGGGTACCGACCTGGGTCATCGTCGCCTGTTACTGCACCATTGCAGCCGGCACCATGTTCGGCGGCTGGCGCATCGTGAAAACGATGGGACAACGGCTGACCAAACTCAAGCCGGTCGGCGGTTTCTGCGCCGAAACCGGCGGAGCGATCACCCTGTTTCTGGCCTCAGCGCTCGGCATCCCGGTATCCACCACCCACACCATCACCGGCGCCATCGTCGGCGTCGGAGCCTCGCGGCGCTTCTCTTCGGTACGCTGGGGAGTGGCCGGGGGCATCGTCTGGGCCTGGATTCTGACCATTCCCGCCAGTGCACTGGTTGCAGCCCTGGCCTGGCATGCAGGCCGAATGCTGTTCTGACCGCAGCCACGGCGTTTGGCACGCCACAGCACGGCAAGGCCGGAATGGCCATTGGTGCAGGCTGGCAAGCTATACTCCTGCAATGAATCCTGCGTCCACTGTTCGCCCGCTCCTCTGGCTTTCGCTGGCCTTGCTGTTGCTGGCAACGGCCTTGCGCCCGCTGCATGCCAGGCAGATCGGATTCAATGAAACGGACCAGCAGCTGTCATTGAGCCATGCACTGGACTTTGCTCCCGCTGCCGATGCGCGTCGCGAACTGGATGTCGCGCATGCCATTCCACCGTCTGCCTGGCGCGCCAGCCAAAGCGACAACCTGAACCTGAGCTACGAAAGCCGCCCCTACTGGTTCCGGATTACGCTGCGCAATACCTCTGCCAACCCGCTTGAACGGCATCTGGAAATCGCCTACCCGGTGCTGGATTACATGGATGTATTCGCCACCTCCGAGGCCGGCACCTACCTTCACTGGCAACTTGGCGACAAATATCCGTTCACTTCACGCGCCATCTGGCATCGCAACCTGATCATTCCGCTGCACTTTGAACCAGGGGAAACGCTGACCCTGCATTTCAGGGTGCAGACTTCAAGTGCCCTGCAGCTTCCGGTCATCCTGTGGGATCCGATTACCCGCAATGCACATGATCAGCGGGAAAACATGCTGTTCGGGCTGTATTTCGGCTGCATGATCGTGATGCTGATCTACAACATGCTGCTGTTTCTGGGTATCCGTGACTGGAATTACCTTACCTATATTCTCTGGACCAGTTGCATGACCGCATTCATGGCCGCATTGAATGGACTGGCCTTCCAGTACCTGTGGCCGGAAGCGACCGAATGGAACGATCAGAGCATCGTGGTGCTGCTATCACTGGCCACCGTTTTCGGCGCCTGGTTCAATCTGACGTTCCTGCAACTCCCCACCCATCTGCCACGCGCCTCCTGGCTGATGCGCATGACCATGCTGCTGTCCCTGATCGCTGCAAGCGCGGCGTTCTGGCTCCCGTATCAGTTGGCCATCCAGTTCACCATTTTCAACGCGATGGCCTGCATTCTGATCATCATGGTGGCCGCCATCCGACTCTGGATGAGAGGGTTCAAGCCGGCACGCCTGCTGGTGCTCTCTTGGTCATCCGTATTGATGGGCGGGACAATCCTGGCGCTCAACAAGTTCGGCATCCTGCCCCGCAACCTGTTTACCGAATATGCCGCGCAAGCCGGGTCTGCCCTGGAAGTCGTGCTGCTCTCGCTGGCCATGGCCGATCGTTTCAACCGGGAGCGACGGCAGGGCGAGCGCTCCCGCAAAGACATGCTGCTAGCCCAGCAGGCCCTGCTGGAGACACAGCGGCAACAGAACGAGCAGCTTGAGCGCCGGGTACTTGAACGAACCGAAGCGCTGGAAGCCGCCAATCGCCAGCTGCAACGGATGAGCACCACCGACGCCTTGACCGGCCTGCACAACCGGCGCTATTTCGACCAGGCCTACCAAAGCGAGCTCAAGCGGACACACCGCGATGGCGGGGACTTGTCGCTCCTGCTGCTTGACATCGATCATTTCAAGCGGATCAACGACACCTGGGGGCACGCGGCCGGAGACCATTGCCTGCAGCAGGTTGCCCAGGCGCTCAGCCAGGCGATCAGGCGTGATACGGATACGCTGGCGCGCATCGGCGGCGAGGAATTCTGCGTATTGCTCCCCCACACCAACGCCGCAGGAGCCGTCTATCTGGCCGATGCGATGCGCAAGGCCGTCGCTGAACTGCCGGTCGAGTTCAATGGCCAGCCGATCCCGCTGACCATCAGCATCGGAGTAGCGTCCAGCAGCCAGCAAATCCCGTCACCGTCCGACCAGATGTTAAGCCTGGCCGACAAGGCGCTTTACCAGTCAAAACAGGCCGGGCGCAACCGTGTCACCCTGTTCGACCCGGGCGCAAAGGCGTTTACAAACTCGGAACAAAGCCTATAATCGGCTCCCTACCGAGGAGCGCTGCGAGACGTTCTTGTCCCAGGCTCGGCTGCATCAACCGCGCTCACCTGACTAAACCCGTGCCGGGCACGGGATGCTTAGGTGAGTCCGCATCCCCCCCGGCCACACGTATCCAGGAGTACACGCTGTGGCTGACAATTTCACCGATTACAAAGTTGCCGATATCGCCCTTGCCGACTGGGGTCGCAAGGAAATCCGCATTGCCGAAACCGAAATGCCCGGCCTGATGGCGCTGCGCAAGGAATACGGCCGCGAACAGCCGCTGCGCGGTGCACGCATCACCGGCTCGCTGCACATGACCATCCAGACCGCCGTGCTGATCGAAACGCTGCAGGCGCTGGGCGCCGAAGTGCGCTGGGCATCGTGCAACATCTTCTCGACCCAGGATCACGCCGCTGCCGCAATCGCTGCAGCGGGCACCCCGGTATTCGCCTACAAGGGCGAATCGCTGGACGAATACTGGGACTACAGCCACCGCATTTTCGAATGGCCGAACGATGCCGGCGCCAACATGATTCTCGATGACGGCGGCGATGCCACCCTGTTGCTGATCCTCGGCGCCAAGGCCGAGAAAGACCAGTCGGTGATCTCGCACCCGACCAACGAAGAAGAAATCGCACTTTTCAACTCGATCAAGGCGCGCCTGGCAAAGGATGCGACCTGGTATTCGCGCCAGTTGGCACGTATTCAGGGCGTGACCGAAGAAACCACCACCGGCGTAAAACGCCTGTACCAGATGGCCAAGGATGGCGCACTGCCGTTCCCGGCGATCAACGTCAACGACTCGGTGACCAAGTCCAAATTCGACAATCTTTACGGCTGTCGCGAATCGCTGGTGGACGGCATCAAACGCGCCACCGACGTGATGGTTGCCGGCAAGGTAGCCGTGGTTGCCGGGTACGGTGACGTGGGCAAAGGCTCGGCGCAATCGTTGCGCGGCCTGGGCGCGACCGTGATGATCACCGAAATCGACCCGATCTGCGCGCTGCAGGCGGCGATGGAAGGCTACCGTGTAGTCACGATGGATGAAGCCTGCGACAAGGCGGACATTTTCGTTACCGCCACCGGCAACGTGAATGTGATCAATCACGAACACATGAAAAAGATGCGTGATCAGGCAATCGTCTGCAATATCGGCCACTTCGACAGTGAAATTGAAGTCTCGGCGCTGCGCCAGTACCAGTGGGAAAACATCAAACCGCAAGTCGACCACATCATTTTCCCGGACGGCAAACGCATCATCCTGCTGGCCGAAGGCCGCCTGGTGAACCTGGGCTGCGCCACCGGCCACCCGTCGTTCGTGATGTCCAATTCGTTCACCAACCAGACTCTGGCACAGATCGAGCTGTTTACCCGCGGCGAGAGCTACGCCAACGAGGTGTACGTATTGCCGAAACATCTGGACGAAAAAGTGGCGCGTCTGCATCTGCAACGTATCGGCGCCAATCTGACGCGTCTGACCGATGAACAGTCGACTTATCTGAGCATGAGCAAGGATGGTCCGTACAAGCCGGACCACTACCGCTACTAAGCGCCTGTACCAGTTGGTTTACGAACGAGACAGGCCGGAAAACCTGTCTCGTTTCACATGGGGATGATCATGACCTCGCAACACACTCTCAGCTTTGAATTTTTTCCGCCCAAGACACCCGAGGGTACGGAAAAACTGCGCGCCACCCGCCAGCAACTGGCCGCGCTGAAGCCGGATTATTTTTCCGTCACCTTCGGCGCCGGCGGAACAACCCAGGACGGCACGCTCTCGGCCGTGGTCGAGATTCAGCAAGCCGGCCTGCAGGCCGCGCCACACCTGTCGTGCATCGGCTCGACGCGGGAAAAAATTGGCGAATTGCTACATACCTACCGGGCACACGACATCCAGCGCATCGTTGCGCTGCGCGGCGACATCCCGTCAGGCATGGTGGAAATCGGCGAATTGCGCTACGCCAACGAACTGGTGGAATTCATCCGTGCCGAACATGGCGACTGGTTCCACATCGAAGTGGCCGCCTACCCTGAGTACCACCCGCAGGCGCCATCGGCCCAGGCCGATATTGCCCATTTTGTACGCAAAGCCAAGGCAGGAGCCAATTCAGCGATCACCCAGTATTTTTTCAATGCCGACGCTTACTTTGCCTTTGTTGACGAAGTCAGCAAGCAAGGCGTTGATATCCCGATCGTGCCGGGAATCATGCCGATCAGCAATTTTGGCCAACTGGCCCGTTTCTCTGACGCTTGCGGCGCAGAAATTCCGCGCTGGTTGCGATTGAAGCTGCAGGGGCTGGGGGAAGACATTGCGTCGATCAGGGATCTCGGGCTGGATGTGGTAGCCGGTCTGTGCGAAAAACTGCTGGCAGGCGGCGCACCCGGACTGCACTTCTACACACTGAACACTGCGGCAACCGTCACCGAAATCTGGCGACGCGCAGGGCTGTCATCCACCCGGTAAGCCAGCGACTGGCCGGCGCACAAATCGTTTACCCCCTCGTTGGCAAGTTCTCCTATAGTGAATTGCGCGGGAAAGCCGCCCGCGATTTTCCTAGCCGAGGGGGCCATGTCTTCACTCAAGCCATTCAAGCACAGCCTTTGCCTGGGGCTACTTTGCCTGGGCATGCACGGCACTGCAGCCGGCGCCGCAGCCGACGATATCAATCAAGCCGAACAACTGGTTCTCCAGGGGCGAGCCGCCGAGGCACTGCCCTTGTTGCTGCCACACGAACTGAATCAGGCAGGCGATTCACACTATGACTACCTGCTAGGCACCGCCTGGCTGGAAAGCAATGACCCGGCCCGCGCCAGCCTGACACTGGAACGCAGCCTGCACCGCAACCCCAACCACGCGGGTGCCCGGCTGGAAATGGGGCGTGCCTATTTCGCCATGGGCGACTACAGCCGTTCCAGAGCCGAATTTGAAGCCCTGCAGAAGCTTGCCCCGCCCCCTGCGGCCCGCGAAGCCATTCAGGCGTATCTGGAGGAAATTGAACGCAGACAGACGGCTGCCCGCACTCGGATCAATGCGTATCTCGAATCGGCATTCGGCCGCGATGGCAACATCAACTTTGCCACCAGCAAAACGACTGTATTCGTACCGATTTTCAATAGCGATCTGACGCTGAACAGCGACAGCACGGCACGCGCCGACAATGCCGGAATCTTCGCTGCTGGCGCTGAGCTGAGCCATTCGGTCACTGACCGGATCAATGTCTTCTTCGGCGCCGACGCACGCTATCGCAATTTTGTTCACCACAAGGACAGCAACTTCGGCACCGCTGCAGCCAGAACCGGCGCCAGCTTTGGCCCGCAGAGCAGCCAGATCAGAATCATGGCCAATGCGGAAAAGCTGCGCCAGAACCAGCAACCGGCACGCGATTCGGCCGGCGGGGCCCTGGAGTGGCGCTGGATGCCAGTAGCGAGCACGGCTATCACCCCGTTCATTCAGTACAACCGACTACGCTACCGGCAAGAAAGCAACACGGCCAACGACGCCGCACAGACTATCGGCGGGCTCGGTTGGCTGGAGTCGCTGGGCGGCAACCGGACAATGCTGTTTCTGGCCGCATTTGGCGGGAAGGAAAATGCGCTCAACCAGCGCGCCGACGGTGACAAGCGACTGCTGGGCACCCGGCTGGCATGGCAGACCGGATTGCTGCCGACACTCGATGGCTATGTGTCAGCCGGCGCACAGCGCGGCCACTATGACGTCCGGAATCTGGCATTCGACCGGACCCGGCTGGACATCCAGATGGAAGCCTCTGCCGGCCTGGTCTGGCGAGCCTGGGGGCCTTTGTCGGTCAGGCCGAGCCTCAATCTCACCCGCAACCGATCCAATATCGAAATCAACGACTATCGGCGCACTGAGTATCTGCTGACAGTTCGCTACGACATTCGCTGACCTGCGCCGGAGCCCAACATGAATTCCCGCACACACTCGATTTGCAAACGCACCGGGCTGGGCATGATTGCCTGGTCGGTATTTCTTGCCTGGGGTTCCGACGCCTGGGCTGGCCCGGCAGGACGGTTCCTGTACTCGTTCGGCGAAGTGGCCGTCACCAGCAGCAAGGGCGAATCACGGCCTGCCCAGCGAGGCCAGCAGGTCAACGAAGGAGATCTGGTCATCACCGGACCTGACGGGTCAGCCCAACTGCGCATGGACGACAACGGCATGCTGGCCATCCGCGCCAACTCCCGGGTACGGATCGACGAGTTCCGTTACAGCGGCAAGGAAGACGGCAACGAAAGGAGCTTTTTTGCGCTACTACAGGGCGGTTTTCGTGCCATTACCGGCGCCATCGGCAGCCTTAACAAGCAGAACTACCGCATTCGCACCCCTACGGCCACGATTGGCATCCGCGGAACAGATCACGAACCCTTTTTTGTCCCGGCTGGCCCTCATCCGTTCGGCGATGCAGCGCCGGGCACTTACGACAAGGTCAACACGGGTGAAGCGTATATCGAAACCACGGACGGCCTGCTGGGAATCTCGCCCAACCAGGTAGGGTTTGCAGCCGGACAGAACGCTCGCCCGGTGCTGTTGCCCGCGATGCCAGCCTTTTTCCGGGTGACCCCCGATCCAAGACCAGCTGACCCTGCCCGCCAGGAGAAGCAGGGCAAGGCGCCTCCCTCTAGCGGCAAAAGCGAAGCCAAGCCAGACGACAGCAAGCAGCAAGAGGCGCGCAAACCTGCCGCAACAGCCTCTCGCCCACCAACAGCGCTGCCGCCCGCGGTAGCTCAGGCAGCCGCCAGCCGACTGGCCGGCACACCTGCGGCCACCCCGCTGGCCCAGCCTCAGCAAGTCATCAAGGCCTTGGTTGCCCAACTGGGTGACGAGCGGCTCAATCTTGATAACCAGACCATTACCAGCAGCACCGGTGAACGCATCGATGTCGCCGAGACCCTAGTCTGGCAAGGCGGCACCCCAGTGGTCGCTGGCTCGGCTGATGACCGCAGCGACAAGGGCGGGCCTGGCGCCGGAATCGAATCCGGCCAAGCCATTCAGGTCGATAGCGCAGGGCGATTGCTCACCGTCGGTAGCGACGACAACCGGTTAGCCTTTACTCACGGCACTGCTCTGCTGGCGGAAATCCGCCGAGGCAGCCTGGCGCTGGCCAATGGAGAGCGTATGCCGGTTGCCTGGGGACGCTGGCGGAATCTGGGCGAGGATCAGCGATTCACTCTGGTTGACGATGACCAGAGCCCGCTCGATGCCACCCATTTTCATTACGCCATCGCGCCAGCCATGACCCCGCTCGCCAATCTCAACCCGGCTGCACTGGGCTTTGCTGCGGGTCGTTACCAACTGCTTGAAGGCACGACCCCCACCACGGAACAGGCAGAGGCGCGCGGTAGCCTGAACAGCCTGGCGATCCTGATGGACTTCTCGCGCCTGCAACTGATGGAATACACGCTGGACCTCGACGCCAACGGGCGCCATTACACCGCCCGGTCAACCCAGCCGGCTCCTCTCGATGGCGCAGGTTTCTCGCTGCCGCTTGTCGCGCAGTGTACGGGTTGCACGCTGACATCCCAGGTCCGTGGCGAGGCGGAAGGCGCACTGGTTGGCCCCAAAGCAGAAGGGATCGTGACCAGCTACGCGCTGGGAAAGCAAAATATCGAGTACGTTTTTGGCGCTGCGGTTCTGGCACTGAATAGCCGGCTGGCAGACAGCGGAACGGACAGCAGCTCGGGTACTGACTCCGGTTCGGGAACCGGTACCGGCGGCACCGATTCAGGTAGCGGAACCGGCAGCGGGTCAGGCACCGACACTGGCTCCGGTACCGGTGGCACCGGCGGCGGCACCGATTCAGGTAGTGGAACCGGCAGCGGATCAGGCACCGGAACAGGTTCCGGTACCGGTGGCACCAGCGGGGGCACCGCCGGCACACTGTCCGGTGTCATGGTGGGGGCGGATATGCAGCAAATGGTCACCGGGCAGGTTGAGGCCGGCTCAGGGGTTTATGCCGGACCCAATATTGCGGCCGACAGCAGCGGCAATGTGACCGAAGTCATTGACCAACAATTCTATTTTTCCAGCAATACAGCCCCGCTAGTTGAATCGAGCACCATCGTCCTGGACCATGAAGATGGCACCTCGCAGAAAATCACCTGGGGCCGTTGGGAGGCCAAATCGGCTGCCAACACCTACCTGGTGAAAAACGGCAACACCACCAAGGCCAGCATCGGTAGCTTCCATTTCGCCCGAGCCGATCTGATCACGCAGGCATCAGCGCTGACGGCGCTCAACATCGGCAAGACAACCGGCACCTATTGGGCCACTGTCGGGACAACACCCACCTCTGAAATCAACGGCGAAAGCGGACATCTGGAATTCCTGCAGGCTACCGTCGATTTTTCCAGGCAGCAAATTACCGATTACAAGCTGAAGGTGTCATTCGAGGATCGCTGGTTCAAGGGGAGTGGTGGTGGCGTTGCGCTCAGCCCGACGTTCACCTTGCGCCTCAACGGTGACTGCATGGGGTGTTCAAAGGCGAGTCCCGACTCGCTGGTGCCGATTACCGGATCGGCCAGCGGTGCCTTCGTCGGGCCGAAGGCGGAAGGGATGATTTCTTCTTACAACATGCAGACCACCAACGGTGAGCGCAGCACGACCGGGGTGGCTGTCGGCCAACGTTAAGCGGTGGCAGGCACACCTTTCCTCGTTTTCCCCCCGCCATCACCATGATTCGCGGGGGCATTTCCACCCCTGACCAGCATCTCGCCGCACCAGCAACCACAAACCTGCCCGGCACGGCTGGACACCGCTCTGGCATTGGCTTTCAGGCTGGCCTGCAGGCCAATGCCAGCGGGCGCTGCAGCCTGGCAGGCTTGAGGCAGGTCGGCGGCAGCAACCATCGAAACGTTACTGGACCAGCGGAGAATCCACGCCTTCCATGTCAAATCCCTGAATGCTGGCCTGGCCGACCAGCATCTGCAGGTACTGATGCAATGCGCGGCTTTGCGAGGCATGGGTAAGGAACTGGGCGATCTGCTCCCTGACCATCTCGAACGGCAGCAACCGACCTTCCGCACGACGATCAACCCGCACGATATGCATTCCGAACCGGGTTTCCACCAGTGAGTCGCATATCTCGCCTTCACCCAGGCGAAAGATCACCGCATCGAATTCCGGTACGGTCGCGCCGCGCTGCAACTGACCCAGGCTCCCGCCCACTTCGCCGGACGGGCAGTTGGAAAATTTTCTGGCCAGGTCGGCAAACCGCTCCGGATGCTGCTTGAGCTCAGTCAACACGTCATTGGCAGTCGCCCGCAGCAATTCCAGCGGCGCGGAATCAGTTACCTGGAACAGGATGTGGCTGGCCTCCACCAGGTCTCCGTTGCGAAACTGCACGGCATGGTTTTCATAGTACGTCTGGCAAGCTGCATCGTCGGCGTCCGGCACCTGGCATTGGCTGACGATGACTTGATTGATGGTTTCGTCGTCGTCTGCTCCCTGCAACCCGAGTTCACGGGCCTTCTGCAACAGCAGTTCACGCAGGATCAGCTCATGAACCGTGGCCTGTAGCGGGCTTCTGGCGTCCTGATGGCGAGGCAGTTCGGCCTCGACCATGGCATCAGTAATTTCGGTACCGTTTACGGTAATCCCCATCGCGAGCTCCTGAAGTTGTCAATGGATCAAATACATCAATAGAAAACGGGCATGGAGTGTAACATCCATGCCCGTTTCATGCTGCCTGCCGACGTGGATCAGCGGGTGCGTACCAGCTGCCAGGCGCGGCTCAGATAAGTCACCGCACCGAATCCGCTCCAGATATGAACCAGACGGGTGAACGGGAAAATCACGAAAATGCTCATACCCATGAACAGGTGCAACTTGAACAGCGGTGAGGTTTCGACGATGAACTGGGCTGCGTCAGCACGGAAGGTCACAATGTGCTGGGCCCAGGTCATCAGCATAACCATCATGTGGCCGTCCATGTGCCCCGCCGACACCGGGATGGTGGCCAGGCCGAGCGACACGGTAATCAGCAGCCACACCAGCACCAGCTTGTCACCAAAACGGGTCTGCGCGGCAATGCGCGGCTCGGTCAGACGACGATGGATCAGGATCAGCAGACCGATCAGGCACATGGCGCCCATGATGCCACCAGCAATCATCGCGAACGCCTGCTTGGCGCCGTGTGGCACGCCCAGCGCATCCCAGATGGCTACCGGTGTCAGCAAGCCGACGAAGTGGCCGAAGAACAGGCCGATGATGCCGATGTGAAACAGGTTGCTGCCCAGGCGCAATGCGCCGGTACGCAACAGCTGCGACGATTCGCTGCGCCAGGTGTACTGATCACGTTCAAAACGTGCCAGGCTGCCGAGCAGGAACACGGCTGCAGCGATGTACGGGTAGATCCCGAACAGGAATTGATGCAGATAATCCATGATTGATTTCCTCCGTTAAACCCGCTTGGGCGCCTGGCCCTTGGGGTAGAACTGCACAGTTTGGGTTTTGGGCTTGAGCAAGGGTTCGACACCATCCGGCGACGGTCCGAATGTTTCCATCGCTTCATCCATGTCGCGGACCGGCGGCTCGGCGAGCGGCTGCGGCTCTACCGAAGTCAGCGTGCGCAGCACGTTGAATACATGGGCATACGGACTACCATTGGCATCCAGCTTGTCGCCGATCATGGCCAGCACATGAATCGCGTCGCCGAGCAGACGCTCTGCCTCCTCTGCCTGGATCTGGCCGAGAAATTCGAGGAACAGCGGAATGTAGTCCGGCAGTTCATCGGCAGTCACATCAAACCCGTGCTTGCGATACTCTTCAAGCAAATCCACCATTGCCGGGCCGCGGTCGCGGCTTTCGCCATGAATATGCTCAAAGAGATGCAGGCTGTGTTTCGGATTACGGTCGAAGGTCGCCACATAATTTTCCTGTAGCGGGATCAAACCGTGCTGCTCGAAGAAGCGGAACAGCGGCTGCACTTCTGCTGCCATTTGCGGATCGGCTGCCAGCGCCGTTTCCAGTTCAGGCAGCGCAGCCAGCCAGTCCTGCTCCGGGTAGAGCAGCAATGCGGACAGCACTTGGTAGTGTTGCATTGTGTGTCTCCTTGCAAATCTGAGTCGGTTGATACGGCGGGTCAGTCGGCCGAACCGCTAACCCGCCCTGCCTGACCCTGACCTCAGACGCCTTCCAGTTGCTGTTTCTTGCGCGATTTCGGCATCTCGACAAAGATCTCGCTGCCGGTCTTTTTCTTGCCGAACAGCGTGCCTTCCGATGTACCACCGGAACAGCCATTGCCGAAGCTGAAGCCACACGAGCCCTTTTCGTTGAAGCTGTCTTCCACCATTTCCTTGTGGCTGGACGGAATCACGAAACGGTCTTCGTAGTTGGCAATCGCCATGATCTGGTACATGTCTTCCACTTGCGCTTCCGACAGCCCCACTTGTTGCAGTACCGCTTTGTTCGGCTGCTTCTCGACCACTTGCGAACGCTTGTAGGCGCGCATGGCAAGCATCCGGTCCAGAGCGGTGACGACCGGCTCTTCCTTACCGGCAGTCAGCAGATTGGCCAGGTAACGCACTGGAATCCGCAACGACTTGGTATCCGGAATGATACCGTTCATGCCCATCTTGCCGGACTCGGCCGCCGACTGGATCGGCGACAGCGGCGGGATGTACCACACCATTGGCAGCGTGCGGTATTCCGGATGCAGCGGGAACGCCACTTTCCATTCGCAAGCCATCTTGTAAACCGGCGATTTCTGCGCCGCAGTCAGCCACGAATCCGGGATGCCCTGCTTGCGTGCTTCTTCGATCACTGCCGGCGAGTTCGGGTCGAGGAACAGCTTGAGCTGTGCTTCGTACAGGTCCTTCTCATTGGCAACCGATGCAGCAGCTTCGATACCGTCGGCGTCGTACAGCAACACGCCCAGGTAACGGATACGGCCCACGCAGGTTTCCGAACATACGGTCGGCTGACCGGCTTCCAGACGCGGGTAGCAGAAGATGCACTTCTCTGCCTTGCCCGAAGACCAGTTGTAATAGATCTTCTTGTAAGGGCAACCAGAGATACACATCCGCCAGCCGCGGCATTTGTCCTGGTCAACCAGCACGATACCGTCGTCTTCACGCTTGTAGATCGAGCCGGACGGGCACGATGCCACGCAAGCTGGGTTCAGACAGTGTTCGCACAGGCGTGGCAGGTACATCAGGAAGGTGTTTTCGAAAGTCGAATACATTTCCTTCTGTACGCCTTCGAACAGGGCGTCACGACCACGCGAGCTGAATTCGCCGCCCAGATCGTCTTCCCAGTTCGGGCCCCAGTGGATCTTGTCCATCTTCTGGCCGGTAATCACCGAGATCGGCCGCGCGGTTGGCGGGGTCTGGCTCAGCGGGGCCTTCTGCAGATGCTCGTAGTCGTAAGTGAACGGCTCGTAGTAGTCATCGATTTCCGGCAGGTTCGGATTGGCGAAAATGCTGGCCAGAATCCGGAGCTTGCCACCCTGACGCGGTTCGATCTTGCCATCGGCACGACGAACCCAGCCGCCTTTCCATTTTTCCTGGTTTTCCCACTCTTTCGGGTAACCGATACCGGGCTTGGATTCAACGTTGTTGAACCAGACGTACTCGACGCCGTCGCGACTGGTCCAGACGTTCTTGCAAGTGATCGAACAGGTGTGACAGCCGATACACTTGTCGAGGTTCAGCACCATTGCTACCTGGGCGCGAATCTTCATTTGCTTGCTCCTTCCTCAACCAACGGGCCTTCCAGCCAGTCCACCTTGTTCATCTTGCGCACGATCACATATTCGTCGCGGTTCGAGCCAACGGTGCCGTAGTAGTTGAAACCGTAGGCCTGCTGTACATAACCACCGATCATGTGGGTCGGCTTGGTTACGGTACGGGTCACCGAGTTGTGCATGCCACCACGGAAGCCGGATGTTTCGGCGCCCGGAACGTTCACGATCTTTTCCTGCGCGTGGTACATCAGACACATGCCACGCGGCACGCGCTGCGACACCACCACACGGGCAGTCAGTGTCCCGTTGACGTTGTAAACCTCGACCCAGTCGTTGTCCTGCAGGCCGACTTCCTTGGCTTCGACTTCCGATACCCAGACGTGCGGGCCACCGCGCGACAGCGTCAGCATGCGCAGGTTGTCGGTGTAGGTGCTGTGGATACCCCATTTCTGGTGCGGGGTAATCCAGTTCAGCACCAGTTCGCCGTTACCGTTGCTCATCTTGCCCTGAACCGGCTTGATGGTCTTGGTGTCGATCGCCGGCTTGTACAGGGTGAAGCCCTCACCAAACTGCAGCATCCAGTAGTGATCCTGGTAGAACTGCTGACGGCCGGTCAGGGTACGCCAGGGGATCATCTCGTGGACGTTGGTGTAGCCGGCGTTGTAGCTGACTTCTTCGCTTTCCAGGCCAGACCAGGTCGGCGCCGAAATGATCTTGCGCGGCTGCGACTGCACGTCACGGAAGCGGATCTTGTCGTGCTCGCGGCCTACCGCCAAGTGGGAGTGATCGCGGCCTGTAATCTTCGACAGCGCTTCCCAGGCTTTCACCGACACGTGACCGTTGGTTTCCGGAGCGAAGGTCAGGATCATTTCCGCCGCATCAATCGCGGTATCCAGCTTCGGCCGGCCCTTGCTCACGCCTTCTTCGGTAATCACCTTGTTCAGGTCACCGATTTCGTGCACTTCGTGCTCGGTATTCCAGTTAATACCCTTGCCGCCATTGCCCAGCTTGTCGAGCAAGGGGCCGATCGAGGTGAACTTCTTGTAGATGTCGCCGTAATTGCGCTCGACCACGGTCATCGTCGGCATGGTCTTGCCCGGAATCGGCTCGCACTCGCCTTTTTTCCAGTCTTTCGGCTCGAACGGCTGACCGAGTTCGGACGGGGTATCGTGCATCAGCGGAGTGAGCACCAGATCCTTGCGGGTACCGAGGTAATCCTTGGCGATCTCGCTGAATTTCTTCGCCAGCCCCTTGTAGATTTCCCAGTCGGACTTCGACTGCCACAACGGCTGCACCGCCTCGCTCAACGGGTGGATGAACGGGTGCATGTCGGAGGTATTCAGATCGTCCTTCTCGTACCAGGTTGCCGACGGCAACACGATATCGCCGTACAGACAGGTCGTCGACATACGGAAATCCAGCACCACCAGCAGATCCAGCTTGCCTTCGGCAGCCTGCTCACGGTATTTCACTTCACTCGGCTTGATAGCGGCTTTTTCGTCGCCAAACACAGCGTTCTGGGTGCCCAGCAGATACTTGAGGAAATACTCGTGGCCCTTGCCCGACGAACCGAGAATGTTCGAGCGCCAGACAAACATGTTGCGCGGGAAGTTTTTCGGATTATCCGGATCGTCACAACTGAAGTTCAGCTTGCCGGCCTTGATCTGCTCAACGGCGTAAGGAACCGCTTCCTTGCCGGCTTCTTCAGCGGCACGGACGATATCCAGCGGATTGATTTCCAGTTGCGGAGCCGACGGCAGCCAGCCCATGCGTTCGGACTTGGCATTGAAGTCGATCAGCGACATCTTGCTCATCGCCGAATCATTGGCCGTCGAAGCCATGATTTCATCTGCATGCAGCTTCTCGTGACGCCACTGGCTGGTGTGAGCGTAGAAGAACGAGGTGCCGTTCATCTGGCGCGGCGGGCGCATCCAGTCGGATGCAAACGCCAGCGGGGCCCAGCCGAATTGCGGACGCAGCTTTTCCTGGCCCACGTAGTGCGCCCAGCCACCACCGGATTGACCTACGCAACCACACATCATCAGCATGTTGATGATGCCACGGTAGATCATGTCGTTGTGGTACCAGTGATTCAGTGCCGCACCAACAATGACCATGCTCTTGCCGTGGGTCTTGTGGGCGTTTTCCGAGAACTCGCGTGCCACGGTGATCACATCGGCACGCTTCACCGAGGTGTGCTTTTCCTGCCATGCCGGAGTGTACGGAACGTCTTCATCGTAGCTCTTGGCAACATTGCCGCCACCCAGACCACGATCGATACCGTAGTTGCCGATCAGCAAATCGTAAACGGTGGCTACCAGCGCTTCGCTGCCATCGGCCAGCGTCAGCTTTTTCACCGGGACATTGCGCACCAGCATGTCGCTGGCGTCTTTGCCGCCGAAATACGGGAATGCTACACCAGCCACGTCATCACGGCAGTCGATCAACGACAGCAGCGGGTCGATTTCGCCACCTTTGCCGCCATCTTTCAATTCCAGGTTCCAGCGACCGACCTTGTCGCCCTGCTCACCCCAGCGGAAACCGGCCACGCCGTTCGGCGCCACAATGCTGTTGGTCTTGGCATCGATCAGCAGGGTTTTCCATTCGGCGTTGTTGGCTTCGCCCAAGTTGTCTGCCAGATGCGAGGCACGCAGGAAGAAATCGCTAACGTAATGATCGCCCTGCTTTTTCAGCATGACCAGCATCGGACTGTCGGTGTACTGCTTCATGTAACCGGTGAAGTAGTCGCTCTTGTTCGACAGGTGCCACTCTTTCAGGATCACATGACCCATTGCCATCGCCAGCGCGGCGTCGGTGCCCTGCTTCGGCGCCAGCCAGATGTCGCCGAATTTCACCATTTCGCCGAAGTCGGACGACACGGCGACGGTCTTGGTACCCTTGTAGCGCACTTCGGTATAGAAGTGGGCATCCGGAGTACGGGTCTGCGGTACGTTCGAGCCCCACACCATCAGGTAGGTCGAGTTGTACCAGTCGGCCGATTCCGGCACGTCTGTCTGTTCCCCCCAAACCTGCGGGCTGGACGGCGGCAAATCACAGTACCAGTCGTAGAACGACAGCGGCACACCACCGATCAGCGACAGGTAACGCGAACCGGCTGCGTAGCTGACCATCGACATCGCCGGGATCGGCGAGAAGCCAACCACGCGGTCAGGTCCATAATTCTTGATGGTGAACGCATTAGCAGCGGCAATGATTTCATACACCTCGTCCCAGTTGGAACGCACGAAACCACCCTGACCACGCACCGATTTGTAACGCTTGGCATTGGTCGGATTCTGGCTGACATGTTCCCACGCCTGCACCGGACTCATGCTCTTGCGCGCTTCGCGCCACATTTCAGCCAGACGGCCACGCAGCATCGGGTACTTCACCCGCTGAGCCGAATACACGTACCAAGAGTACGACGCACCACGCGGACAACCGCGCGGCTCGTGGTTCGGCAGATCCGGGCGAGTGCGCGGGTAGTCGGTCTGCTGGGTTTCCCAGGTGATCAGACCATTCTTGACATAAACCTTCCACGAGCAGGAACCGGTACAGTTCACGCCGTGCGTGGAACGGACAATTTTGTCCTGCGACCAGCGAGTGCGATATCCGTTTTCCCAGGTGCGATCTTCATCGACTACTGCACCGTGTCCATTGGAAAACGTATCTTTCACCCGCGAGAAAAACTTCAAGCGATCGAGAAAGTGGCTCATTTTGCCTCCGAGGTAGAGTCCCGCATGCCGTCATCGCGCCGATGACAACACACACCATTAGCAACGGTGGCGAGAATACGCACTTGTTGGCAATGCCAACATTCGCCCAAAGCACATTCCCCGCAACGCTGTCGCACTAATCAGCCCCCCCTCCACCCGCCAGCCTATCTAGTCCGAAAGAACTATTCACTCATCAAGCCGCTTGACCTGACTCAATTTTTTGACCAATAATTGTCTAACAATCCAACAATTAAACCAATGAAAAAGGAGGCTTTAACATGCACACCAACTGGCAAGCGATCAAGAAATACACCTATCTGATCGTATTCATCGTCCCCGCCGCCGTGGCCGCAGGAGCCTGGTACGGCGGCTGGCTGGCATATCTCACCCCATTCCTGGCATTCGGACTGCTACCGTTGCTGGATCTGATCATTGGCGAAGACCGCAGCAATTACAGCGAAGCAGAAGCAAAGCAAATGGAAGGTGAACTTTACTACCGCTGGATCACCTTTCTGTTCGTCCCCGTCTATTACCTTGCGCTGGGGCTTACGATATGGCGAGCGATGCGAGGTGACTGGACTCTCGCCGACTGGATAGGCAATGTCTGGTCCGCCGGCATCATGGGTGGAATCAACATCACCGTGGCACATGAACTGGGCCACAAGCAGAACCGTCTGGAAAAATGGCTGGCCAGAATCCTGTTGCATGCGGTGTGCTATGGCCACTTTATGAATGAACACAACAAGGGACACCATGCGCTGGTCTCAACGCCGGAAGATCCGGCTACCGCCCGGTTCGGTGAGTCGCTCTACGCCTTTTACCCCCGGACAGTGACCGGCACCTTTCGCAAGGCATGTGAAATCGAAGCGCAGCGATTGAGCCGGCAAGGCAGATCGGCCTGGCACTGGCACAACGAAATGTACCGCAACCTGGGCTGGCCACTATTGATGACAGCGGGAGTCTGGGCGACCGGTAACGCACTTGCAGCCGGCCAGCCAAACGTGTTGGGCATCAACGCAGGACTGGCCGCAGCAGGCTTTTTCATCATCCAGGCCATACTTGGGTTTTCCTTGCTGGAAGTAGTGAACTATCTGGAACACTACGGCCTGCAACGGCAAAAACTCGACAATGGCCGCTACGAGCGGGTTGCCCCCGTTCACAGCTGGAACTCGAACCACCTGATCACCAACTGCTTCCTGTATCACCTGCAACGCCATTCCGACCACCATACCTGGCCTGCGCGGCGCTACCAGACGCTGCGCCACTTTGATGATTCGCCACAACTGCCCACCGGCTATGCGGGAATGGTCTTGCTCGCGTCGATCCCTCCGCTCTGGTTTGCCGTCATGAACCCGCGCGTTGAACGCTTCATGGCCCGGCAACAGACCAGGTCGGGTGCAGACCGCTCCGGCCTGGCCACGCAATGAATCTACCGGCAGATACCGGAACAAAACAGCACCCCGGGTTGCCGATACGGATGCATGACTTATGATGAGTAGGGAACCTTCCATACTTTCCGGCAATGGCTGCTGCACCCACACCGATCCCGATTGATCTGGCCCACGAACTGGATGAAATCCGGCAGCAGCAAACGCTGCTGCTGACCCTGCTCGACCACACCCATGCCGGCGTTGTCGTGCATGATGCCGCGGGTAGTATCCGTTACATGAATTCATCAGCACGAAACATTTTCGGGCTGACGCTGGCAAACATGGCGGACGCGCAGATACAGCAGGGGCACTGGTGGCTGTTCGATGAGAACGGGGTACGCCTGTCGGCCGATCAGCTCCCGGCGAACCGGGTACTGCAATACGGCACACCCATCGACGATCTGCAAATGGCTATCCAGCCGTTTGACGCCAGCGAGTTGCGCTGGTGCGACGTCAAGGCCGCTCCGGTACGCGATCTGGACGGCAGCATCAAGCAAGTCGTCGTGACTTTCATCGACATGACAGGCCAGCACAAGGCCCTCGCTGCGCTGAACGCCAGCGAAAGCCGCCTGCGCAGCATTCTTGAGCAAGCGCCGGTCGCTGTTGCCGTTTGCGATGCAGCAGGCAGGCTGCAATCGGTCAATGCTGCCTACTGCCGCATGTTCGGCTACTCCAGCGACGAACTGATCGGCCAACCGATGACCATCATCACCCCACCCGCTTTCCGCGACGTCACGGCCGAACTGTACCGGCGTTTTCTGGAAACAGGGCAAGGGCTACGCGGCGAATGGGATGCCTGCACCAAAGACGGACGTTCACTGACCATACTATCCAGTGGCACGCTTCTGGCTGGCAGCCAACCCTCTCAAGTCATCACTTTCATCGTCGATGTAACCGAAAAAAAGCACCTGGAAAACGATCTGATTCACAAGAATGCCCTGCTGGAAAAACGGGCCAGCGAAGACGGGTTGACCGGGCTGCTTAATCGCCAAACCATTTTCGAGCGCCTCCAGATTGCCATCCAGCGCTGCACCCGATATGGCGATGCGTTGAGCGTCATGATGCTGGATGTCGATTTTTTCAAGCAAATCAACGACACCTACGGGCATGAAGCGGGGGATCAGGTATTGATGAAGGTGGCGCACACCATCCGTGACACGATCCGTCAGGTGGATACGGCCGGGCGCTACGGTGGCGAGGAGTTTTTTATCCTGTTACCCAATGTCGACCAGCAAGGCGCCATCGCTGCCGCCGAGCGTCTGCGCTTGCAGATTGCAGCGCTACGCTTTCCCCTTGACGAACTGGATGTCACGGTCAGCATCGGCGTGGCCAGCCACCAGGAAGGCGACGACATGCAGTTTCTGGTCAATCGGGCTGACTTGGCCATGTACCAGTCGAAGCGGGCCGGACGCAACCAGGTTCATGCCGGTTAGGCAGGCGTTGAAATGTATTGGCCGGCTTAAGTCATTGCAAAAACAATCCTTGCCAAAAATGTTTTGATTAGTACAATAAAACCAGAATTGATCAAGCAGATACCGTAGCGATGACACGCCCAACCTGCCTGCCGTTCCTCAGGGAACTGGCCCGATGCTATCAAGGGTTCGAACGCGCCTCCGGACGCAATATCCGGGAACTGGGATTGACACCTGCCCAGTTCGACATTATTGCCACGCTGGGTAATACGTCAGGAATGAACTGCAAGGAGTTGGGCGAGCGAACGCTGATCACCAAGGGTACGCTGACGGGAGTGCTCGATCGCTTGTTTGATAAAGGATTGATTGACCGACACATTCCGCCAGAGGACCGGCGAAGCCTGTTCATCAGCCTCACTGCGGCCGGGCAGACACTGTTTGAATCGGTGTTCCCGGCGCACATGGCTTTTCTGCAATACATGTTTCAGGATTTCGACGCAACCTTGCTGGAGCAACTGCGCAACCAGCTGGAACCGTTGCGCCACCGTTTCGAACAGGAGAGTAGCCAGTGAGCCGTCGCATTGAACGATATACCCCCCTGCAACTGGCATTGCACTGGCTGATGGCCCTGATGATTGCCGGTGGACTGGTGATGGGAGGGATGATCGAGGATATGCCGCTTTCACCGCTCAAACTGAAACTGCTGTCCTGGCACAAGTGGAACGGCATTACCGTCCTGCTGTTGGCAATACTGCGACTGGCGGTGCGTTACGCGACGGGCACACCGCCACTGCCAGCCTCCGTGCCGGTCTGGCAGCAATGGCTGGCCCGCGCAGGACACGGTCTGCTGTATCTGCTGATGATCCTGATCCCGCTCAGCGGCTGGCTGATGAGCTCGGCCAAAGGGTTTCCGGTGAACTATTTCGGGGTACTGCCCCTTCCCGACCTGATCGGCAAGGACGCCGGCCTGGCCGACTGGCTGAAGCTTGGCCACGAACGGCTCTGCCAGCTGCTACTGGTCGCCCTGGCGGCGCACGTTGCTGCAGCGCTGAAGCACCATTACTTCGACCGTGACACCATCCTGCAGCGCATGTTGCCGTTCATTTCCCAACGCTGAAAGACGCCGGCCATGAAACTGATTCTTCCCCTGCTTGCAACGCTGACACTGGCCAGCCCACCGCTCGCACTTGCTGCGCAGCAACTTGACCCGAGCCGTAGCGAGATCCGTTTCACGGCCAGGCAGATGGGCGTCAGCGCCGAAGGCCGCTTTCGCAAGTTTGCCGCGCAGGTAGATTTCCACCCTGACCGTCTGGCGCAATCCCGGGCAACCATCGATATCGATATTGCCAGCATTTCACTGGGCAGCCCGGAAAACGAAACCGAACTGAAAAAACGCGCCTGGTTCAATCTGGCAGGCTTTCCAACGGCACGGTTCACCGCTCACCGGTTCGTGCAGCGCAGTGGCAACCAGTATCAGGTTGACGGTAAGCTGACCATCAAGGGCATCAGCCGGGATGTCTCTGCCCCGTTCACCCTGCAGCAAAGCGGCACGACACTCACCGTCAGTGGCACGGTGCCGCTCAAGCGCCTGCAATTCAACATCGGCGAAGGAGAATGGGCCGACACGGAAACCGTCGCCGACGACGTGCAGGTGTCATTTCGCCTCGGACTGATCACCTCTCCAACCGCACCACGCTAACCACAGGAGTCTGCCATGCACAAACGCCTTGCCTGCGCAATCGTCTTTTCCCTGGCCGCAGCCGCGCACGCCGCGCCGGAAAACTACACCATTGATCCATCGCACACCTACGCCAACTGGTCACTGAGCCATCTGGGGTTTTCAACCCAGCACGGTCGGTTCAACACCACCAGCGGCAAGATCACCCTGGACATGGCTGCCAAGTCCGGCTCGGCGGACATCAGCATTGATGTTGCCTCAATCGACAGCGGATGGCCTAAGCGAGACAATCATTTGCGCGGATCGGACTTTTTCAACGTCGGCAAATTTTCCACCATCACCTTCAAGTCCAGTCGTTTCCAGTTCAACGGTGAACAACTTGCAGCAGTGGACGGCGAATTGACCATGCTGGGGGTAACCAAACCGGTCAAACTGACCGTCACACAATTTCGCTGCGCCAAGCATCCGATGATGAACAAACCCTGGTGTGGCGCCATGGCGAGCACCAGCATCAAGCGCAGTGAATTCGGGCTGACCGCCTATGTGCCCGGCGTGGGAGACGAAGTCAACATTACCCTGCAAGTCGAGGCCGGAAAGGACTGATCCCTTGCTTCTTTGCTACGCACGCGGCCCTGCCCGGCACAGGGCCGTGTGCGTTGCAGCTTAAGGATGTGCTGATTTATTCAGCGAGCGGGGTGAAGCGCAAGG